>CAZTKU010000300.1:0-2511 GCA_964614245.1 uncultured Ignavibacteriaceae bacterium | reverse complement strand
GGCATTCATGCTGAAGAGCGAAAATCTTCAACGATCCTTACTCATCTTGCGCTCTGGCCTTGAGGCGTACAAGAACAGTCTCGCACGCTGACAATCAGACAATCTGTTTCGGAACACCATGGCGAAGATTACCATAGACGGAAAAGAGTACAACGTTGATCCAAAGCTGACGGTCATTCAAGCAGCCGCAGAACAGGGAATAGAGATCCCACACTTCTGCTGGCATCCGAAGCTTTCGGTTTCCGGCAACTGCCGGATGTGCCTTGTCGAGATCGAAAAAATACCGAAGCTCGCCATCGCATGTGCGACACAGGTTGCCGATGGTATGGTCGTGAAGACGAAAAGTGAGCGCGTGATCAAGGCGCGTCAGGCGGTGATGGAGTTTCTCTTAATCAATCATCCCCTGGATTGTCCGATATGCGACGAGGCGGGGGAGTGCAAGCTTCAGGACTACGCTTACCACTACAGTGTCGGATACAGCCGCTTCGACGAGGACAAAGTGCACAAACCCAAGCGCGTCCGGTTGGGTCCGCACGTGGTACTCGACGATGAGCGCTGCATCATGTGCTCTCGCTGCATCCGCTTCGCAGATGAAATCGCCAAGCAGCCTGTGCTCACCTTCACCGAGCGGGGAACACACGTTGTGCTCACGACATTCCCCGGCACGCAGCTCGACAATCCCTATTCGATGAATGTCATCGAGCTGTGCCCCGTTGGTGCGCTTACGAGCACGGACTTTCGTTTCAAGGCGCGCGTCTGGGAAATGTCTTCGACGGACAGCATATGTGTGGGCTGCGCTCGCGGCTGCAATACCCACGTTTGGGTTCGCCAGAATGAAATCCTGCGTCTCACCCCTCGCTTGAACGAAGAGGTCAATTCGTACTGGATGTGTGATCCGGGACGCCTCAACACGTTCAAGTTCGTCAACGGCAAAGAACGCCTCAACGGCCCAATGGTCCGCAAAGACGGAGCATTGAGCGAGGTTGGCTGGGACGAGGCGATCGCACGCGTGGTTTCGGAGCTGAAATCGTTCAAGAAGTCAGAAATTGCGGGCATTGCGTCTCCATTTGCTACAAACGAGGACAACTACGTCTTCCAGAAGCTGATGAAAGATGTGCTGGGGACGAAGAATCTTGACTTGGTTCAGCACATCAGGGAAGGGGACGAGGATGATTTGCTGATTCGAGCCGACAAGACCCCGAACAGCACCGGTGCTCGGGCGGTCGGTGTGAAGCCTGGGGAGGGGGGAATGGATCTTCAGGGAATCATCCGCAGCATTCAGGACGGGGCCATCAAGGCTTTATACGTCCTTGAGGATGATATTGCGGCATTCTCGGAATATGCAGCCGTCTTGGGGAATTTGCAGCTCTTGATCGTGCATTCGTCGGTGCAGAACAAGACCACCGAGCACGCCGACATTGTGTTGTCGTGTTCGACCTATGCTGAGAAGCATGGTACGTTTACAAACTTTCAGGGGCGAGTTCAGCGAATACGGCCGGCTGTGACAACGCTCGAACAGGATCGTGCTCTTGACGGCTTCGCGATGAGTCGCTGGGACAAGTTTGCCTCTCAGAATGACCGGTGGGGGCGCCCGGTAAAGAAAGATGCCCGGCCAACCTGGCGCATCCTGACAGCGATCGGCAACGCTCTCGGATCGAAAATGAGGTACAACACCTCAGAGGATGTCTTCAAGGAAATGACGGAAAGAGCGTCAGCCTTCAAGTCGATGAGCTACTTCAAGCTGGGCGTCGGGGGTATGATGTTGAGCGTGCCAGAGGCTGTTCCTACTCACGCATAACGTGCACAAGCTTATGGGTGACGTGTTTCTGATATCAGTTGTCAAATTTGTAACCTACGTTTCCGTTGTTCTTCTCTCTGTTATTATCCTGGGATGGGTCGAACGGAGACTCAGCGCGTTCATGCAGAACCGGCTCGGTCCCAACAGAGTTGGTCCACAAGGGGTGCTACAGATACTCATTGATGTCATCAAACTGCTGCTCAAAGAGGATATTGTTCCGAAGAATGCCTACAAACCGATTCATGATCTCGCACCGATCATTTCCATTGCTGTTGCTCTGAGCACGTTCGCTGTGATTCCTATCGGGAACACCATCGAGCTTTTTGGAAGCCAGGTCAAGCTGATGATTGCGGACGTGAACGTCGGGATCTTGTATATCCTGTCAATCACATCCCTCGGAGTGTACGGCGTCACTCTGGCCGGTTGGTCGTCAAACAACAAATACTCATTGTTGGGCGGACTGCGGTCGTCAGCGCAGATGATCAGTTACGAGCTCTCCATGGGGCTTTCCATCATTGGTGTTCTGATGATCTCCGGGACCCTGAGGCTGGACCAGATCGTTCTCCATCAGGCTCAGTACTTGGGGGGGTGGCTGCCCGCGTGGAACATTTTCCTCCAGCCCGTGGCCTGCATTACATTTGTGGTTGCAGCTTTTGCGGAGACAAACCGGCTGCCTTTTGATCTTCCTGAAGCCGAGCCGGAGCTGGTGGGGC
>CAZTKU010000299.1:0-2563 GCA_964614245.1 uncultured Ignavibacteriaceae bacterium | reverse complement strand
GATCACTGCCGACCAGCGTGATGACGCCCTGCTCGGCCTGAACAGCGTGTAACGACCGCTGGACGATGGTCCGCATCACTTGTTGGGAATCGAGGGAGGCTCCGATACTCCGGGCGAGGTCATTGAGGACTGAGAGCTCTTCGACGGCGCGTCTGAGGCGGGCGACCTCCTCCTGCAGTGATTCATCTGAATCACGCTTACGGTCGGTGGTGGACATCAGCACAATCTCCGAGGGGTGAGCGCACTGATCGCACGATCAGCAAATTACCTCAACGCGTTCCCAAAGTCAATTACCGTGCGGAGACCCCGTCGCATCGAGGTTTGCCGCAATGGAGAGCTCCTTCTTATTTTGCCAGTTTTGAGAAGGAATGAAAGTGAGCCTTGCTCGGCAGGCAGAGCCGGAGAGAGCACGCACTACGAATGCATTCGCTAGGTCGACGATGGGGTAAAAGAAGCTTTGACTGCCTCATCCACCATGGCGAGGTAGTTTTGAGCGGGAATGTAGCTCGGTATGGAGTTGCCGGAACCTATCGCGTACCGGCCTCGTGGGCCACAGGTCTCGATCAAGAATCGAGTTTGCTTTCTGACTTCCTCCGGAGACGAGGCGCCGAGTATGTTGAGATCCAGTCCCCCCAACACTCCAATACGGTCTCCATACTTGGCCTGGAACTCCTGGACAGGGATGATGTTGTTCTCAAACGAGTGCTTGCCATCGATCTTCACATCGTCGATGAGATCCTCCGTGATCTTCTCCAGGTTGCCGCAAGAGTGCAGGAAGTACGGCAGTCCCCGCTCGTGCGCCATCGTGGCAAAGCGCCTGTGCCACGGAAGGAAATTTTCTCTGAGGTCCGAAGGCGAGACAATCGTCCCGACGTTGTAGCCCATGTCGTCGCCTGGGAACACTGCCACGAGACGATCCAGGTCGAGCAGGTGCCGATAGAAGTCAGTCATGAGTTCGCCCAGCTTATCCGCAACGGCTTTGACCAGCGGTGGATCGCTGACCAGCGTGGCACAGAAGCCCTCGAGCGACATGATCCACGTGATATGCTCAAAGACCCCGCCGCCGTGCGAGCTGATGAGTCCCATGCCTTCAGGAAGGTGAGAATTGAGATACTCAAACGGAAAGAAGTCGAACTCCTCAACCTTCGGCCATCGGAACCGCTCGAAATCCTCCCAACTTTTCAACGCGCCGTGATGTTCATCCGCCCATTCACGGGATTTTGTCGACCCAGGAACAGTGTCTTCAATCACGAGCTTCAGTTCAACGAAACTCAGACTCTGCTCGAATCGCACGAAATCGTACCCCATCCTGTGCCAGAACTCGACGGAGTTGTCCAGATATGCCCTCTGGGAGTCGCGATCCGGGCCATACGGCACCCAACGCCGTCCGAGCAGCTCTTCCACGATCGGCTTCATGACGACATCGTCGACGATGTATTCGACGAGCGGGGTCCGATGCTGACGCTTCCGACCCATCAGGATGTCGATGAACTCCTCCGCGTCCGGTGTTGGATGATGCAGTGGGATGACGAGGGTCATTGGATGAGATCAGGAGAGATATCCAACGTAGAGAAACGCTTTTCCCTGAAATTCGTTCTTGTGGTCAAGACAATCAATCTCCGAGCATTCGAAGTGTGCGAGGCCGAAGACGTCACTGAGTTGCTTTTCTTTCTCGAAAAACTGGGTGTGATAATTCTCGGCGTAGAGACGGTACTTCTGCTTTGGAATCAGGACGACAATCTTTTTCCTGGCGACTCGCTTGAGTTCACCCACTGCCTTTTCGAGGTCCTTCACGTGTTCGAGCGTGTGGCAGCACGTCACATAGTCAAATGACTTGTCCGGAAGCGGCAATGCTTCGGCAAATCCCTCTTTCCACTCAACGGAAACACCCTCCTGTTTTGCCCGTTCTCGCGCTCGTTGAAGAGCCTCTGTGCTCACATCCAATCCGGTGACGTGGAAGCCCTCCTTGGCCAGCCGAATTGCCAGCGTCCCGACGCCTGCCCCAACCTCGAGCACTGTCCCTCGCTCGCCCAAAGCGGCGAGAATCATCGCCGCATCCGTTTCCTCCACACAATCGTTCGCCCGATGCCTCCACGCCTGATCGTAGGCGCGTTTCCACTCTTCATCAGTTAGCGCTCGAAATTTCTTGCGCCAGTCAACCTCAAACCAGCCTCCGTACTTTCGCTGCAGTGTCCGTCTGGCGAAAAAACGCTGATTGATGTCACTCAGCGCATCTCGAATGGAATCGGGGAGGAACAATTTGAAACGGATGTAGACTTTGCGAAGCGCGGACATTATCTTTCCGTGCATGACTTTGTATGAATGAACCTACAGAGACCTCGATTGAATTTCAACTTCATGAGAAATATCTGCGAGAGCAACTATGTGTCGCGGGGCAGAAGGAGGCCCCTGTGCCTCTCTCCAGTGACGCGCCCATGGCGTGCTCTGTCAATATCCGATCTGACTCGCCGCATTGCGCAAAATGCCTGCGCTTCTGCTCAAGGCTTCGTGTTCTTCCGCTGAGAGTGAAGGCTGAAGGGTAGACGTGATCCCGACTCCACTA
>CAZTKU010000298.1:0-2625 GCA_964614245.1 uncultured Ignavibacteriaceae bacterium | reverse complement strand
TCACCCGCGATGGAGCTTGTCCGTCTTGCCATTCCGCGTCGCGTCTATACACAAAGTCATATCGATTATGTCATTGAAGTCGTCCAAGAGGTTTACGCGAACCGAAGGGAGCTGCGTGGATTTCGCATCATCGAGGAAGCGCCGATGCTTCGACATTTCACGGCCAAGTTTGAGAGGATGTAGCACATTGCAGGACGCGCAAAACCGAGCCGAATTCCGAGAAAATCATTGCATTCCACACGCATTCTTCATAAATTTCGAAACGGAATGCCAATGACCGGAGCCCAATGATCAGATGTTCGGTTTGCCTCGCAGAAAATGATGATTTTGCCATAACCTGCAAAAAGTGCAAGGCCTTCCTGCAGAATCGAGTCCCCAACCTTGATCTTTTCGAAACCGCCTGGAGAATCCTCGAGTCTCCGCGTGCGACATTTCAGCAAATTGTCCTGGCGGATCATAAGAACTATTCGCTCTTCCTTTTCTCGCTCTTTGGAATCAGCTTGTCATTCACGGCGTTCTGGTATTTCAAGCTCGGCAGCAGATATGACACACTGCTCGACTTGGTGCCGTGGGCGATCGTCGTGGGCATCGCGCTCGGCGTCGTCTCCGCTATCATTCTGACGCTCGCGTATCACCTCGTGGCAAAGTTGCTTGGCGGCGCTGCTGCAGTCCGTGATTCCTTGGCGCTCCTGGCCTATTCATTGACGCCGATTGCCGTTTCATTGTTCATTGTGCTGCCCATCGAGCTGTTGACGTTCGGCATGTATTTGTTCACGTCGAACCCGCACCCGTACACCATCAAGCCCGTGTCGTACGTGATCCTCGTGGGATTCGACGTGATCGTTTCGTTGTGGAGTCTCGGACTCGCCATCCTTGCGACCAAGGTTGGGCACCGCATCAGTACAGCGAAGTCTCTCGTTGTGACCGTCGCGGCGCTCGCACTGTTTGGCGCGGTGATCCTCTTCGCGGCGGGGAAGCTGCACTTGATTGACCAGGCGTGAGGACGTTTTGGTGGAGGGAAAGTGACTCGAGAACAGTTTGAGGAGATTGCGCAGCGAGCTTTCGATAGTCTCCCTGAGTTTTTCAAGCGCAAGGTGGAAAACGTTCAGATCGTCGTCGAAGATCTTCCTTCCGACGATGCGCTTTCCCGCTCGAAGGCATCACGACATACGCTCCTCGGATTGTATCAGGGCGTGCCGCTCCCGCACCGGGGAACTTCATACGGTATGTATGCGGTCGCACCCGACAAGATCACGTTGTATCAGGAAAATATCGAGGCGGTCTGCAGGAATGAAAAGGAAATGGAGCAGCGAATCGTCGAAGTTCTTTTCCACGAGCTCGGTCACTATTTTGGCATGAGTGAACAACAAGTTCGCCGAGCACTGAAAGATTTCGAATAAGAATAGGCACATATCAACAGGGAAAGGTCGCTATGCCGAAGGTAATCCTACAGATCTCATACGACATCGGTCCGGATCATCGCGAGGAGTATCTTGCGCTCCTCAAGGAACTGAAGAGCCACTTTCGAGAAGTAAGGAAAAAGAACTACACCGTCTTCGAACAAAAAGGGAAGAAGAACTCGTTCGTCGAGGAGTTCGTATGCAACTCCGTGGAAGAATACGATGCCCTGGAAGATGACCTCGATGAAAAGAGCGAAGAGCTTGTGAATCGACTGGAGAGTTACTTGAAGAACGGAAAGGCAAAATACACGACGTTGCTCGAGCTTGATTAGCGCACCGGACAAACAACCTCGGAGCGACAATCGAGGCTGTTCGCGTTATCCTTGATTCCTTTTCTCTTGTTCCACCCGGAAACCTTTATTTTACTGCCCTTCTTGACGACCACATCCCCTTCGTTACTCCGGCTAAACTTGCCGCACCCTTATGTGAGGTTCCACAGATTCCTGATGTCGACTTCGCCAACCTTTGCACGGCGATGACCTTTCCCTCGCAGAAGCCTCGGCTTGAGTCAGCTGACGGTCATCTTCATCATCAATTTCTCCGTTCCAGCTTCACGAGGAAGGTCTTGGTTTCATTCCCTCTTTTCACCACGACCGTGACCTCATCGCCGGGCTTATGCTCGCCGAGAGCGTAGGTGAAGTCATACAGATTCTTAATCTCGACTTTGCCAAACTTCACGATCACGTCACCTCCCTGGAGCCCAGCCTTTGCCGCCGGGCTACCTTCGCGGACACCGGAGAGTTTCATCCCTTCAGCCTGTTCCCCGAAATCGGGAATCGTCCCCATATAGACTCGAGTGCTGCGTCCAGCGCCCGGCATCGGCCGTGGAGCCTCCACGGCAACGTACTGCGGCCTGTCCGGTGTCTGATCGAGCTCAGCGGCGATGGCCTGAACGAAGCGGACAACTTGTTCCTCCCCTCCGTAGTTGAGCTTATCGTATGTATCCGACGGGCGATGGTAGTCGGAGTGAATATCCGTGAAGAAATGGAAAACCGGGATCTGCTTCGCATAGAACGAAGACTGATCACTCGGGCCGTAGCCATCCTTGTTTAGCTTCAGAACAAATGCGGAGTCGGCATTGAGTTTCTTCACGAGCGCTTCGAAACCGGGAGATGTGCCAATACCGTACACGATGAGTGCCCTGTTGTTCAGTCGTCCGATCATA
>CAZTKU010000297.1:0-2669 GCA_964614245.1 uncultured Ignavibacteriaceae bacterium | reverse complement strand
CCTCCACCCGAGCGCCGGTTTCGTCGGAGCCAACGACCGGGCTGGTGCGCACTTCGCAGCAAGCGCGTGACAATGAAGGGGAGGGGCATCGTGTCATCGCTGCGATCAATGCGGACTTCTTCAGCTTCCAGACGGGCTGGCCGGCGGGAAATCAGGTTGTCAATGGTCAGTTTGCGCTCGGAACCCAGACTCCTCGATCGCATCTGGCGATCAGCACAACAGTGCGCCCATACATGGAGAGGCTGAGCTTCAAAGGTTGGCTCCGAACGGCCGCAGGCAAACAGTACGACATCAGTGGCGTGAACGATATCCACAAGAATAACGCCATCATCCTTCACACATCATTTTCAGATACGGCAACGCCAATTACCGGCCCGGGAATGAAAGTGCTCCTTCAGCTCGTGAGCGCTGCCTGGTCGGTCGGTGATACGCTCAGACTGTGGGTGCGGTCTTTTTCAGTTGAAGAATTGCGCGCCCTTGGATACCATGAAGCTCTCCTGTGGATAGGTGGAGGAACATCGGTCTGGGGAGCGCGAGAGGACGTGCGGATTGGTGACACTCTTCTGGTTTACCTTGGTTTTCAGCCCGATTTGAGGCACATCCGAAACGTCGTTGGTGGAGCGGGCATGATCTTGCTCAATGGGAAGTGCGTATCTGATAGCGTAAACGTCGAGGAGGGGACGAGTGTAGCATTCCTGAAAAGCCGTCACCCGCGCACTTTTGTCGCCGTGAATCGGGACTCGAGCAAGCTCTTGCTCTGCGCGGTCGATGGCCGGCAGGAATCGAGCATTGGCATGAGTTTTCAAGAAATGGCCGATTTTCTCCTCTCTATCGGGGCATGGAATGCGGTCAATCTCGACGGTGGGGGGTCAACCACAATGGTCATCAACGGTACAATAGCCAATTCGCCATCGGACAAGACAGGAGAACGACCGGTAGCTAATTCGCTTCAAATCATCAAGCTCGAGACACGTTAACCGTTTGGGGTGATGAACAATGCCAAGAATCAGTGGCCTCCGATCAAGAAAAGCCGGACTCGCCCCGGGAACGCTTGTTCACGTGGGCAAGAAGAAGCTCGGCGCCGTACAGATTAGCCGTATCGACTATACAGAAGATTGGCTCACCGAACGGTCAGCTCTCTCTGCCGCGGATGCTCTTGTGACAAAGCGGAGGCCCAAGGTTCGGTGGATCAACGTCGACGGGCTGCAGCAGGTAGATGTCCTGGAGAAGCTCGGCAGCTACTTCAAGATCCATCCACTGGTTCTGGAGGACATTCTCCACACCGGTCAGCGACCGAAGATGGAGAACTATGACTCGATCCTTTTCCTTGTTGTCAGGATGCTGCGCTACAACGAGCGGGAGCGGATCGTCGAAGATGAACAGGTTTCCATTGTGCTGGGATCGGATTTCGTCCTTTCATTCCAGGAAGGGATTGAGGGTGATGTGTTTGATCCCATACGGGAGAGAATCCGCCGCAAGAAGGGGCTCATCCGCAGCCAGGGGGCGGACTACCTTGCGTACTCACTGCTTGATGGAGTTATCGACCAATACTTCGCTATTGTCGAGCGACTTGGTGAGCGAGTCGAGGACCTCGAGCACGAGCTGCTCGAAAACCCGACACGGGCGACGTTGCAGGAAATGTACCGGCTGAAGAGGGAGCTCTTGTTGGTCAGAAAATCGGTCTGGCCTTTGCGCGAGGTCGTCCATCAGCTCGATCGAGGCGATTGCCCGCTCTTCGGCAAATCGATTCGGTTGTATCTTCGAGACCTGCACGACCACGCCCTTTCCGTGCTCGATGCACTCGAGAACGAGCGGGAGTTGCTGTCGGGGATGATCGATATTTACCTGTCGAGCGTGAGCTACAGGCTCAATGAGGTCATGAAGGTGCTCACGATCATCGCGACGATCTTCATTCCGCTGACATTCATAGTCGGGGTCTACGGGATGAACTTTGACATGAGCACCAGCCCGTGGAATATGCCGGAGCTCCGGTGGTACTGGGGTTATCCGGCAATACTTGCTGCCATGACGATGATGGGAATTGGGATGCTCGTATACTTCAAGAGGAAGAAATGGTTCTGATAAGCACAGCACTATCGCAAGGGACAAACCCGTGAATCGTACCTGCTTGGCTCGTTTCATCTCGCAATTCCTTTTGGCCCTTGTCTTTCTCGGAGCCTTGAACGCACAGCAGACGACAAGCCCGCTTCCATCGCTCCGGGAGCAAGCGAGGATTCAGCAGGAATGGCTCAAGATCCGCTTGGACCGAGTATTGCCCAGGGTAATGAGAGAGCACAAGGTTCAGATGTGGATCGTCACGATGCGCGAGTACAACGAAGACCCGGTGTTCTCATCGCTGGTCTCTGCCACAACGTTTTCCGCGCGCCGCAGAACGATCCTTGTCTTCAATGATCTTGGTCCAGAGAAGGGGCTCGAGCGTCTCGCGCTTGGGGGCTCATCCCAGGGAGGTTTGTACGTTGCGTACCGGGACACGACGCTGAAAAACGCTGAACTGTGGGGAGATACCCAATGGCAAGTCTTGAGCAAGGTTGTACGTGAAAAGGCTCCAAAGACGATTGCCGTCAACATTTCTCACACGCACGCGTTTTCTGACGGGCTGAGCGCCGGCGAATGGGAACAGCTGCAAAAGGCTCTCGGTCCGGAGTACG
>CAZTKU010000296.1:2237-2672 GCA_964614245.1 uncultured Ignavibacteriaceae bacterium | reverse complement strand
CAAGACATGATTTACTACTCCGCGCCCAAGCAGAGGAAGAGCCTGAAGAGTCTTGATGAGGTTGACCCTGAGCTTCTCCGAACGTACGAGAAGCTCGGGATCTCACTGCGCGAGCAGGAGCGCTTGACAGGCGTTGCGGTCGATGCTGTGTTTGACAGCGTTTCGGTGGCAACAACATTCAAAGAAAAACTCCACGAGCTCGGGATTATCTTCTGCTCGTTCTCCGAAGCGGTTCAAAATCACCCTGACCTCGTGAGAAAATACCTCGGTTCGGTAGTCCCTTCGAACGACAACTTCTTTGCCGCTCTGAATTCAGCGGTTTTCAGCGATGGATCTTTCTGCTATATCCCGAAGGGGGTTCGCTGTCCGATGGAGCTCTCGACATACTTCCGCATCAATGCTGCCGATACGGGACAGTTCGAGCGAACGTTGATC
>CAZTKU010000296.1:0-2227 GCA_964614245.1 uncultured Ignavibacteriaceae bacterium | reverse complement strand
TCGCCGAAGAAGGCGCGTATGTCAGCTATCTCGAAGGTTGTACGGCGCCGATGAGAGACAACAACCAGCTCCATGCCGCGGTGGTCGAGTTGATCGCCGTCGGGGACAACGCCCGGATCAAGTACTCGACCGTGCAGAATTGGTACCCCGGTGACAAGGAGGGAAGAGGGGGCATCTACAATTTTGTTACCAAGCGAGGGAAGTGCGCGGGCAAGGGATCGAAGATATCGTGGACACAGGTGGAGACGGGTTCTGCTATTACGTGGAAGTATCCCAGCGTCATTCTCCAGGGCGATAATTCCGTTGGAGAGTTCTATTCCGTGGCGGTTGTGAACAATTACCAGCAAGCCGACACTGGCACGAAGATGCTGCATCTCGGTAAAAACACGAAGAGCACAATCGTCTCGAAGGGCATCTCGGCGGGTCACGGAAACAATTCCTATCGGGGTCTGGTCGAGGTCAAGAAAGGCGCCACCAACGCTCGGAACTTCTCGCAATGCGATTCGCTGCTTCTCGGTGATAAGTGTGGGGCTCATACGTTTCCATATATTGAAGTGAAGAATACTTCGTCCAAAGTCGAGCACGAAGCGTCCACGTCGAAGATCGGTGAGGATCAGATCTTCTACTGCAAGCAGCGCGGGCTCTCGACAGAAGACTCCGTCAATCTTATTGTGAACGGATTCTGCAAAGAGGTCTTCCGCGAGCTGCCGATGGAGTTCGCTGTGGAAGCCCAGAAATTGCTGGGCGTAAGTCTTGAGGGTAGTGTTGGGTAATGTGATTGTTATGTTGAATGCAAACGGACAAAGGAACGGATAAGAAATGCTGGAAATCAAGAATCTTCACGCAAGCGTGAATGGTAATGAGATCCTGAAGGGGATCGATCTGAAGGTGAATGCAGGAGAGATTCACGCCGTCATGGGGCCCAATGGCTCCGGGAAGAGCACGCTTGCGCAGGTACTCGCAGGTCGTGATACGTATGAGGTCACGCAGGGCGAGGTGATGTATGAAGGCAAGAACCTCCTCGAGATGGACCCTGAGGAGCGTGCTCGTGAGGGGGTATTTCTCGCCTTCCAGTATCCTGTGGAAATCCCCGGCGTAAGCAACATCTACTTCTTGAAGGCGGCGCTGAACGCAATTCGAAAACACAGGGGGCTCGAGGAGCTTGATGCCGTCGACTTCCTCCAGCTCATGAAACAGCGGACGAAGCTTGTCGAGATGGATGAGACCCTTCTGAACCGACCGGTCAACGAGGGCTTCTCCGGTGGCGAGAAAAAGAGGAATGAGATTTTCCACATGGCTGTGCTCGAACCAAAGCTCGCGATTCTCGACGAAACCGACTCCGGACTTGATATTGACGCTCTCCGAATCGTGGCAGATGGGGTTAACAAACTTCGAAGAAAAGACAACGCTGTCATTGTCGTTACGCACTATCAACGCCTGTTGAACTACATCGTCCCCGATTTTGTGCACGTGCTGGTTGACGGACGGATTGCCAAATCTGGCGGCAAGGAGTTGGCGCTCGAGCTGGAAGAGAAGGGGTATGACTGGGTGAAGGATGAAGCAAAACAATCAGTTGTGCGCGTTTGACGGAAAAGGCTTTGAATGAAGTACACCACCGAACATAACACCTGGTATCGTTCAAGTTTCGAGGAGTTCGAGCAGGGCTTAAACGGCGAGTCTGCTTCGGGCCTGCACAAGCTCCGGCGCGATGCGATCGACCGCTTCGCCTCGCTCGGGTTTCCTACAAACCGTCATGAAGAGTGGCGTTACACCAACATTTCGCCAATACTGAAGGCGAATTTCAAACCGACCCCGAGTGCTCATTCCGCAGTCGTTACGAAAGCGGACGTGGAACGATTTGCGTTTGGGACACGGCATCGCCTGGTGTTCGTTAACGGATTTTTCTCAAAAGAACTGTCCACGGACGATGCGCTTCTGCCCGGAGCCTTCTGTGGCAGTCTTGCAAACGCACTCCGCAGCAACCACACGGTTGCACATCAACATCTGGGCCGGTACGCGAAGTACGATGACAATAGCTTCTCCGCGCTGAACACGGCTTTTCTACGCGATGGAGCGTTCATCTTCATTCCAGATGGCGCAGTCATCGAAGACTCCATCCATCTGCTGTTCATCGCTGCGGGGAGCGAGCCTGCTCTCATCTCGCCCCGAAATCTCATCGTCATTGGTAAGAACAGCGAGCTGTCAATCGTCGAGAGTTATGTCGCAG
>CAZTKU010000295.1:0-2687 GCA_964614245.1 uncultured Ignavibacteriaceae bacterium | reverse complement strand
GATGGACCTCCTGTCCGTCGGCGCCGCCATCCTTGCGGACGAACGCCCTCTCGCGTTCCGTTGCGGTCTCAAACCAGCCACAAGTTGTGTCGTTATCATGCGTACCGGTATAGACGACGGAGTTGTGCTCGTACTGATGCGGCAGAAATGGATTGTCGGTGCCTTCGGCGAAGGCGAACTGAAGGACTTTCATTCCTGGAAATTCAAACTGGTCCCGGAGCTTGATCACGTCGGGAGTAATCACGCCAAGGTCCTCCGCTATGATGGGGAGCCTTCCAAGTTTTCTCTGCACTGCTCGGAACAGTTTTGAGTTCGGCCCCTTCGCCCATCGACCGCGAACGGCCGTTTTTTCCGCAGCAGGAATTTCCCAGTAGGCTGCAAATCCGCGGAAGTGGTCAATGCGTGCAATATCAACGAGAGAGAATGTCCTTCGGAACCGGTCAACCCACCAGCGGTAACCGTCTTGTTCCATCCTCGACCACCGATAGAGCGGATTCCCCCAGCGCTGACCTGTCTCGCTGAAATAATCGGGCGGTACTCCCGCAACGAACGTCGGACGCCCGTGCTTATCCAAATAGAACAACTCCGGATGCGACCAGACGTCGGCACTATGATGAGCGACGAAGATCGGAATGTCCCCAACGATGCTCACACCCCGCTCGTTGGCGTACTTCTTGACCCTTGACCACTGGCGGTAAAACCGCCATTGCGTGAACTTCCAGAATCGAATCTCTTTGCTCAAATCTCGACGGGCGTGGGCAAGCGCCTTCGGTTTCCGCTGCGCGCAGTCTTTCTCCCACCCGCTCCACTCGACCCCGTTGAACCGCACGTTCAACGCCTGGAAGAGGGAGAAATCCTCCAGCCACGATTGCTGCTCTTTGCAGAACGACTCGAAGTCGGCGAGGTCGTTCGCAACCGCTTGGCCAAAGAAGCGCTCTGCGGCCCGACGAATCCTCTCCAACCTGTAGGAGATAACGTTCGTGTATTCGATTCGATGCTGAGGAAAAGTGGGAGTCGGCGTCAGATCTGAGGCGGAGAGCCATCCTTTGGCGATAAGGTCTTCGAAGCCGATGAGCAAGGGATTTCCTGCAAAGGCCGACAGCGCCATATAGGGCGAATGACCATATCCCGTTGGCTCAAGAGGGAGCACTTGCCACACCTTTTGACCCGCAACAGTCATCCAGTCGATGAAATGAAGGGAGACATCGCCGAGATCACCGCATCCGTAAGGGCCCGGCAGTGAGGTGGGATGGAGCAGGATTCCGCTGCTGCGAGGAAAGTGCATATGCTCTACGAGATGAGTCCAGCTTGTTGTCTGAGATACTTGACCTCTTCTTGAGTGAGGAATCTCCATCTCCCACGCGGCACCCCTTCGGTGGTGAGCCCGCCGAATGAAACGCGCTCCAATCCCTTCACATCATAGTCGAGGGCTTCAAACATCCTCCGCACCTCACGATTGCGACCTTCTGCGAGCGAGATGATCAGCTCTTTCCGTTTCGTGCCCGGGAGAACAACGACCTCACGAGCCTTCGCAACGCCATCTTCCAGACGAACGCCCCGCTTCAACTTGCTGAAATGCTCATCAAGAATCCCTCGCTCCAGCCGAACACGATAGACTCGCTCGATCTCGCGCCTGGGATGCATGAGCGCATTGGTCAGCTCTCCATCGTTTGTCAGAAGAAGCACCCCCGTCGTGTTGCGATCCAATCTGCCAATCGGGTAGATTCTGTCCTTCATCCGGACGTAGTCCAACACCGTCGTTCTCCCCTTTTCGTCACGTACCGTCGTGATGCAGTCTTTGGGTTTGTTGAAAAGAATGTAGTGCTGCTTGGTGCGGATCTCGACCGACTGGCCACGAACGGTGACACGGTCTTTCAGCGGGTGGATCTTCGTCCCGAGCTCTTGAACGAGCCTGCCATTGACCTTGACAACGCCGGAGAGAATAAGTTCATCATTCGTACGCCGCGATCCGACGCCCGCGAGCGCAAGAAATTTGTTTAACCGAACAGCTTCTTGATGAATCCCTGAATCTTCTCTTTCCACGTTTGCCATCTGGACTTTGGTTGGAGGGTGGCATGTTGATCCGGGGACGGCTCAGTCAGCAACTCGGAGTGTGAGCCCTGATCCGGAACAGATTGGTCCTGAGCGGTTGAGGGGAGAACGCTTGATGGCTCTTCGGTCACCTCGACGCCCGATTCAGCCAGCAATGGTTGATCTTCTTCCTTTTGTTCTATAGCCTGTTGCTGCTCTGGCTCGCTGATCGCGCTCAAGGTGAGTTGTTCGAACTCGGGTAGCGCTTCCCGCAGTACATTGGAGTCACTCCCCTCCTCTGCTGCATCTTCCATCTCCGGAGGTTCTGGAGTCAGGATCTGACCGTCTGCCTCAGCCTCCGTTTCCGATAGATCACTCACGATCGGCTCATCGAAATGCGTAAGTGAACCGCCCGCCGCAACGGGCACCGCGCTATCCTCTTCAGTGTCCATGGCCTCTTCGTGCGCCACCTCTTCCGGCACAGGTGCAGCTAAGTCTTCCGGCAGTAGTTGGTCAAGTGCGGTAGACTGCTCGTCACTCTCGACTTCGACTTCAGGCGCTTGATACGGAGGCGAGAGATCGAGTTTCTCAATCTTGGGAATGTCTTCTGAGACAGCCGCGGGAATCTCTGCCAGCGCAGGGATTTCTTCACCGGC
>CAZTKU010000294.1:0-2701 GCA_964614245.1 uncultured Ignavibacteriaceae bacterium | reverse complement strand
AATAGCGATCGCCCGAATGGGATGGGCGCGAATCCCGCGCTTGCTGAACTTCGGAAGCGTGTCGTATCGCACTCTGCTCACCATCAGCAGGGAGACGACAGCGACGAGAACTGCCAGACCGTCCCGGGTCCATCCGTGGAGGCCATACTGCTCCGTATTGTACTGCAGGAGATACGCGCAAATCGTGATCGCCGCCGCCGGTATGGGCAGTCCCTTGAAATAGTCCTTCTCGAATCCGACAAGTTGAACGTTGAATCTCGCCAATCGAATGGCCCCAAAGACGAGCGGCATCGCGCTGATGATGATGCCGATGTTCTCCAAGGTATGCAGGTGAGCCTGAAAAACCATGAACGATGGAGCCGCTCCAAAGGAAACGACATCCGCCAGAGAATCGAGCTCCACACCGAACTGGCTCGATGACCGTGTGATCCTTGCCATGATCCCGTCGAACGCGTCGAACACAGCAGCCAGGATGATGAACATGGCTGCCAGTTCGATCTTTGACTGGCTGGAGTGCAGGATCGAAAGAAATCCGCAAAAGACGTTTAGGACAGTAAATAAGCTGGGAACAACAGCCCGTGTAATTTTCATGCTTGCCGATCTTCAATGAGGCCAGTGAAATTCCGCCAGCACAGTCTCACCCGACACGGCAGTATCACCAACGCGCGCTCGCACGATTGCGGTCGCCGGCACGAAGACATCCACCCGCGAACCGAACTTGATCATGCCGAATCGCTCTCCCGCCTTGACCTGATCGCCGGGGTGGAGCGTACAAACGATCCTCCGGGCCACAAATCCAGCAATCTGCTTGAAGAGAACCTTGCCGTGTGAGTTTTCGATACCGACGATCATCTGTTCGTTCTTTTCTGACGCCTTTTCCTCGAAGGCAGCGAAGTATTGCCCTTTCACATATCGGGTATGCTTGACAGTACCGGAAACCGGATTACGGTTAACGTGGACATTCAGCGGGGACATGAAGATACTGATCAAGGTAGCCTCCGATTGGAGGAACTCCGCCTCCGTGGCCATTCGAACGGTGATCACTTTTCCATCGGCGGGAGCCACGATAAGATTGTCCCCTGCGGGTGTGGAGCGATCCGGGTCGCGGAAAAAGTTTGCGGCGAACCCGAGCGCAAGCACAGAAACAATAACGATGCCATATGTCAGAATCACGGACTCGATGAGGACGACCGCAAGGAGTATTGCGATACCGCAGATCGCCGCAATCGTAAAGAACACGTCGTAACCGTACTTGGCAATCATCGCCTTATGGTACCTCAGATTTGAACAAGATGACTGCCACCCGGCAAGCCCTGCTCACAACCGCACCCCATTCCTTCCTGAAGCCTCGCGAAGACCGTGATTCGTCGCGACCGTGGCCGCTTAGCCGTTTCAGCTCCATCAAATGTTGCTTCCAGGATGTCGAGAGAGAGGTGCTCGAGACGTGCTTGGCTTCGGAGTGCCACGAGGGGTAAGGCAAAACGGCAATATTGGGGGAACCTGGGCTTGGAGTCAACTTGCTTCCACACGCTATCCCTTAGGTTGCTTCGGCCTCGAATTCTCAGAAAATGAATACCAGAGAAGTGGGTCTCGAGGAACCGAACACGCCCTTGGAACTTCAGTGTCTTTCATCTCTTCGTAAGTCTCGCGCTCTGGAGAACAATCCCAAGGTTGCCTCAAGACCGGTGAAAGACCGCAGAAAATCTGGAAAAGTATACCAAAAAATGGCTCCAAAGTCAAGGTAACGAATCGACCCTGCCTCAGCGCAAGAATAGTTTAGACCACGCACGAGAAATGCAGTATGTGAAGAGCAGATGACTCTGGTGCAGTGAAGACGATGGGGAATTAGTGCTCAAGCCTTGTGCCAAGCGTGAGGAGATGGTTGGGGGAAATTCTGGTTGGAAGAGAATTTTCTTTTTGCTAGATTGAGTTGCGCAGCAATTGCCCCGTGGTGTAATCCCGCCACAAAGCGGCGGGATCCTCAATTCGACAGACAAGTTAGTTACACTTCGTTCACTAACTTGTGTCGAATTGGGATTGGCAACACGTCTGTCGAAGTTTTCTTGAAAATCTAATTGCCCCGTGGTGTAATTGGCAACACGTCTGACTCTGGATCAGAAAAGTCTAGGTTCGAGCCCTAGCGGGGCAGCAATGAGAAGGAAGAAGGGAGAAGGTAGAAGTTAGAAGTGAGAGACAGAAGGTAGAGGTTACGGACTCGAAATTCGATGTTTGAGTTTCGATTTTTTTGTCTTTTTCCTTCTCACTTCTTCATTCTTCCTTCTACTTTTTTGATCTGGCCCTATCGTCTAACGGTTTAGGACGTGGCCCTCTCAAGGCCGAAATACGGGTTCGATCCCCGTTAGGGCTACTGCGAAAGTTGCCCACGAACGTTTTGGGTGAGTGGCTGCAACTTTCAGCATCCCGCTCGACGAAGTGAGGCGGGATCGAAGGCAGGCGTTTGATGTACCATCTCTCCCTAAACCAACCGCCCTCTCTCGTCTCCGCTCCGTGAACGTCACCAAGATTTGCTTCGGAGTGTTGTACGAATTGTAAGCAGCAAGTCCGCCTTCGAGCGTCAATGCGCGGTTCTTCCGTTCGCTCGAGCGCTTCCTGAATCATTCCAAATCTTCTTGTCGTGCGGGCGCCCGCCTGCAGGGCACAGCGATACTTTGTGAAATGGATTTTGAGTAACTTAAGAAGG
>CAZTKU010000293.1:0-2711 GCA_964614245.1 uncultured Ignavibacteriaceae bacterium | reverse complement strand
CAAACAGAAGGTATAACGCAGTAGTTGCTCAACCAACCTGTAACTTTGAACTCGGAACTGGGAACTGCAAACTCAAACGAACACGCAAGCCTCATCGTCCAGTAACGAAAAAGGACCAGTACTATGGATCACGAGCCATCGACAAGCCGGGGTCTCCCCGAAAACGCGTATAAAGAGTTGAAGGAAGGTGAAGTCTATCGCCCCGTGATGGATCCTTCCGCCACGATTTCAGAGGTGACGCCCTACTCTGTCGTGTGGGGCCTGATAATGTCTATCCTCTTCTCCGCAGCCGCGGCATACTCTGGATTGAAAATCGGTCAAGTGATGGAAGCTGCAATCCCGATTGCGATTCTCGCCGTTGGGATCTCCGCTCTGGTCAGACGCAAGGATGCGCTCGGCCAGAATGTCATTATCCAGTCCATCGGCTCAACGTCGGGGGCAGTTGTGGCCGGAGCGATCTTCACCATCCCCGCCCTTTATATCCTCGGGCTCCCCACAAATTTCTTCCGGATGTTTCTCGCCGCAACATTCGGAGCATTCCTGGGCATTCTGTTTCTTATCCCCTTCCGGAAGTACTTCGTCAAGGATATGCATGGGAAGCTCCCTTTCCCTGAAGCGACGGCAACGACAGAGATTCTGATGGCCGGCGAAAGGGGCGGAAAGCAGGCGCTGGTGCTTGTTTTCAGCGGTCTCATCGGCGGCGTCTATGACTTCATGGTTTCATCACTGGGCTGGTGGTCGGAGGTTGTCACCTCGCGGGTTGTGGACTTCGGCGCCGGCATCGCTGACAAGGTCAAGATTGTCTTCCGCCTCAACATTCTCTCAATCGTTGTTGGTTTGGGATATATCATCGGCCTGAAGTATTCCGCGATCATCTGCGCCGGGTCGTTCCTTTCGTGGTTTGTCTTCGTCCCGCTGTTCTATGAGGTCGGCCAACAGTTGGCGGTGCCGCTCGGCGCAACGGCGACAAAGCTCATCGCCAACATGAGCGCCGAAGAGATTTTCCGGACCTACGTTCGCCACATCGGCATCGGTGGAATCGCGATGGGGGGCATCATCGGCATCATCCGGTCGTCGAAGATCATCGGCGGGGCATTCTCCCTGGCGTATCGTGAGATTGTTCACGCGAAGAAATCAGAGATCACGAGCGAGGTGCGGTGGCAGACGGACATCAGAATGCTGTTCATCGTTCTCTTCATCCTTTTGACAGCTCTCGCGATCTTTGCGTTCTTCTTTATTGGCGTGGTGCCCACATTCACGCAGTCAATCGTTGCGCTCCTTGTGGTTGTCATCATGTCGTTCCTTTTCACAACGGTCTCCGCGAACGCCATTGCCATCGTCGGCACCAACCCGGTTTCCGGTATGACGCTGATGACGCTGATCCTCGCCTCCCTCGTGCTGACACAAATCGGGTTGTCCGGCACCGAGGGCATGGTCAGCGCACTCATCATCGGTGGCGTTGTCTGCACGGCGCTCTCCGTAGCAGGCTCGTTCATCACTGATCTGAAAATCGGGTACTGGCTCGGCTCAACGCCGAAGAAACAGGAGAGCTGGAAGTTCACCGGCTCGTTGCTTTCCGCTGCAACGGTGGGGGTCGTGATCATGATCCTTAATCAGACGGACGGCTTCACGGGTCCAAATGCGCTGGTGGCGCCCCAGGCAAATGCGATGGCGGCCGTGATTCAGCCCCTCATGTCGAATGTGCCGGTGCCGTGGATTCTCTATCTCGTGGGAGCGGTCATTGCGCTTCTGTGCATTGTTCTGAAGATCCCGCCGCTCGCCTTCGCGCTTGGCATGTATATTCCACAGGAATTGAACACGCCTCTACTGGTCGGCGGATTGATCGCGTGGTGGGTCTCGCACCGCAGCGATGATGAAAAGCTCAATAACGCGCGGCTCTCTCGTGGAACGCTGATCGCGTCCGGGTTCCTGGCGGGAGGATCGCTCTTCGGTGTGCTCGGCGCCTTCCTGCGGTTCGGCGGCGTCAATTGGCTGGACGTGGAATGGCAAGGAACATCAGGTGCGCACATCCTCGGCTATGTGGCCTTCCTTGCGCTGATCATCTACATGATCTCGGACTCCATGCGGGCAAAGCCGGAGTCAGCTTCCCCAACTACTGTTAGTTAGAGGTTCGCGGAGTTGGCGAAGAGCAAGAAGTAGAACGACGTGCGCGGAGACTCCCGAGATCCCGGAGATTCCGGGAGTCTTCTTCCGAAGCACACAATAACTACAAGCCATCTCAAAAACGCCTGTCACCCCCGAATGTCTCTATCGGGGGTCCAGAATGCGCTGTCTGGATTCCCGCCTAAGACGTGCGGGAATGACATTTGTGATAAGGTTGTATTTTTGAGATGAGTTCTAGTTTTCGTTGTACGTTCTGAGGCGGATAGGTGGTGGGACCAATCTGCCGACGATTTCACACACCAGCTCTATTTCAACATTCGTTCCGATGTCACCACGCTCTTGCCGGGGAGGTGAAATTCGTTCGAAAAGGGAGCGTAGTTTTCAGCGAGGGGGAGAGCAAAGGACTCATTAAGATGAAACGGATAGTTGCTTCTCTCTTCTTGCTTGTGTCGACATCGCTTGCACAGGTCTCCACCTTTCCATACGTCGAGCGTTTCGACTCTGTCATTGTCCCGGCACTCCCTGCCGGATGGAATGCGTCCACCCTCCGTTCGGCCGCCGGTGATTTCGTGACGACGACATCCTTA
>CAZTKU010000292.1:0-2744 GCA_964614245.1 uncultured Ignavibacteriaceae bacterium | reverse complement strand
CGCGATTCTTCTCCTGCTCGGGCTGCCGTCGTTTCTTGATTCGCTTATTCGCACGGTCGCGACGTACTTCACGCCAACGCCTATGGGGCAAATCATCCCTCTTGCCGAATACAGCTGGACAGGGTGGTTTATCTGGGCGCTGATCTCATATTACCTCGTCAAGCTTTATCACCCGCCCCTTCCCGACGAATCTCCACTTGACGAGACACGAATGAAGATCGGCTGGCTGACGATCCTGATTTTCGCGATTTGCTTTTCCTTTGCGCCGTTCACGATCCCCATTTGAACTCGGTACTTGACTTTCTAAGTTCGGCTTTGTATCATTGTAACAAGATCTATCCGATCATCAATCCTTCACTATCCGGAAGCTGACACAGACAAGGTTGCTACGGTTTAGGATTCTCAGGCATTAAAGGAAAGCAATCGTTGAGTCAGCTTCATTCAAACCTTCCTTCCGAGATTCACTCCGCTCACAGATTCTGGGCCTCCAGCGGCTTGGGGTTTCTGAAAACTGTTCCTCGTGCGCGTTGGTGGGTCAGTTTGTCGTTGGCGTCGATTTTTGCCTTTGGCTGCGAGCGGACAGAGAATTCCGTTCTTGAAAGCGCCGGTGCGGCGCCAACTCTCTCAGAGGTTTCCATTTCCCCCACCACCATTAACACCGATTCCATCATCGTGGGGTCGACTCGCAAGCCGGATGACATCCTTCAGCTGCGAGTGGTCATCTTCGCACGCGCGAGCCATCCACTCGGGAGCCAGAACATTGCAGCCGTGCGTTTTGCCATCGGCCGGGAAGGCGGTTCCTCGACTCTCTCCGCCGGAGAGCTTTTCGACAATGGATCGGAACCTGATCAGCTCAAGGGGGACGGGGTTTTTTCGGGGAGAGCGTCGTTTCAGATTCAGCGAGTGGAGAGTGGAACATACTTGGCCGAGGTGAGTGCTGAGGACCTTAAGGGTTTTGTCAGCAATGCGGTTATCCTTCCTCTGCAGATTATTCGCACCAATCAACCGCCTGCGCTGTCCGACTTGAAGGCCCCCGATACTGTCAGGCTGGCAAGTCAGGATCAGGTTCTTGTGCTGCAGGTGAAAGCGTCCGATCCGAATGGGGTGGAGGACATTCAGCGCGTAGTGTTTAACTCCTTCCGTCCCGACGGGAGGGGATCATCCAGCAACCCCTTTCAAATGTTCGACGATGGTGATCCAAATCATGGCGATGCAACAGAAGGCGATGGCGTGTACAGCCTCAGAGTCATTTTACCATCCACGACGCAGATAGGGACATATCGGTTCGAGTTCGAGGCGTTTGACAAGGCCAATGAAGGAAGCAACATGATCATTCACCTGATGACGGTGACGCCATGAGGCAAGCCGCAATCTTCTCGGCATTTGTGCTTTGCTCGCTGTTCTCGGCTTCGGGGCAACTTAGGACCTCATTCAGGACTGCCGCCAGTGATCTTCCTTCCCCCTTGCGTAGCAACTCCGCCAGCAATATTCTCGTCAAAGGCGATACAACTTGGATTGGCAGTAGCCGGGGCTTGAGCTTCACAGCAGACGCAGGAAGAACGTGGAGGAATTTGGCAAACACCGCAACATTCGATGAGAAAGGAGTCTCGGCGCTCGCGATTCGAGGCAACGAGGTGTGGGCAGCGACATCATCCTCCAGGAAATTCGAAAACGATTTTCTTCTCGTTGGTGGCGGGCTTCATTACTCTACGGATCGCGGACAGACCTGGACCTTCGTTGGCCAACCAGTTGACACGGGAAGAGTCGATACCCTTTTGTACGGCAAGAACAAGATTCCGGCATTGGCGATCACAGCCCTTGAGCAGAATGTAACGTTCGATATCGCCCTCACTCAGTCTTCAGTGTGGATCGCAAGCTGGGCAGGGATGCTGCGAAGGTCGGATGATCTTGGGAAAAGTTGGAAGAGAATTGTCCTTCCGCCAGATGATCTAAACCACATTTCGCCCTTCGACAGCCTCAAGTTCAACCTGTCCAACAGTCAAGGGAGCCTCAATCTTGGCGAGAACCTGAATCATCTTGTGTTTGCGGTTCACACAAGCAGCGACTCGACGATTTGGGTCGGAACGGCTGGAGGGATCAACAGATCCGTCGATGGCGGTTCAAGTTGGCAGAAATTCAACCATCAGAACCAGTCGAAACCGATCTGCGGCAATTACGTTGGGGCAATAAGAGAACAACGATCACTCGGGCGGACGATTATTTGGGCAATATGCAACAACGCGTTCGATCCAGATGAGAAGCGTGGTGTGAGCTACACCGAAAATGGCGGGGAAAGTTGGAAGACGATTTTGTTCAACGACTTCACGAGGGATGTCGCATTCAAGGATTCCGTGGCCTACATAGCCTCGGATGGTGGTCTCTACCGAACCGATGATTTCGGTGCGACTCTTATTCGGGCCGGAACGATTCATGACCCGGTCAGTGGTCAACGATTCACAGAGGCGCAAGTGGTCACCGTCGATGTCAAGGGTGACACAGTCTGGATCGGAGGACCAGAAGGGGTCGCATACACGATCGATTCAGCAGCTGAATCATTCGGGAAGACGTGGAAGATCTTCCGCACCTACCAACCCGTTCAAAGCACTGCGAAAACATATTCCTACCCCCTTCCCTTTTCGCCAGATGATGAAGTCGTTCGTCTTCATTATAGTACGCAGGGCCGCACGACTGCGGTAACCATCAGGATCTTCGATTTCGCAATGCAGCCGGTGAAGACGCTCATC
>CAZTKU010000291.1:0-2753 GCA_964614245.1 uncultured Ignavibacteriaceae bacterium | reverse complement strand
ATATTGAAATTGCTCTTTCAGTCAGAATTCAAGAAATCTCTTTGTGTTCTTGGCGCCTTGCTTGCCCCGGAGGACTTTGTTCCGGGGGCGGTTCTTCTTTTTTCTGAATCTGATTTTTCAACAACCTGCTAGAGGCAAATGGCCGGTGTTTTGTATCTCGTTGCCACGCCCATCGGCAACTGGGAGGATATCACACTTCGCGCGCTCCGGATTTTGAAAGAGGTGGACCTTGTTGTCTACGAGGAGCGAAAGGAGGGCTCGCGCCTTCTTCGGCACTACGGCATCGAGAAGCCTGTTGAAAGCCTGAATGAGCACAATGAAGCCGCTTCAACGCAGATCATCTTGGAGAGACTCCGGCAAGGCAAGTCCGTCGCGCTCATATCGGATGCCGGCACGCCGGCGTTCGCCGACCCCGGAGAACTTCTCGTACGAAAAGCAATCGGCGCAGGGATCCGAATCGTCCCGGTTCCAGGAGCTTCATCGTTGCTCCCGGCGCTGATCGTGTCAGGATTCTCCATCGATGAGTTTGTCTTCCAGGGATTCCTCTCCCCAAAACGAAATCGACGGATCATGGAACTGCAGCAGCTCAAACGTGAGCCTCGGACGATCGTCCTCATGGATGCGCCGTACCGATTGACACAACTCGTTAGAGACATAGCAGAGGTGTTTGGCACTTCCCGGCGAGTCTGCGTGGCTTTTGACCTCACGCTCCCTACGGAAGAGATTCTTCGCGGGGTTGCCCCGGAACTCTATCAGAGGCTCTCCAAAGAGAATCGGAAAGGGGAGTTTGTCTTGTTGCTTGAATCTTTCTCAAAGTGAGCAGACTTCGACGGAAGATTCCCGAAATCTGAAGTTGTCCAGACATGAAGAATTTCGGGAATCTCACCAAAAACAGAGAAGCCTTCCGAAGAAGGCTCCTGTTGAGTGGTCAAGATTCCCAGTATCTACAGTCGTTCAATCCTGTGAGATGTCGAAAATCTCATCCTCTATGGGATTAAAACCGCAGTAGCGATAACCGTTGTCCACAGTCCGTTCTTGTCCCCCTCGGCAGATTGCGTGATGTTGTACGTCCGGATGATCTTCCCGGACATCTTGAACATTTTCTCGCGCTCGTCCCAGGCAGTGTTCGGATCGAACTCGAGACCGAGCGTGGTCGCAAGCATCGTTGCCGCGAGGTCTTCAGCATAATCGCCTGCCCGTTCGTCCGTCTCGCCAAACGGATGGTGTTCGGAGAGGTATCCATAGGCGCTCGCATCGGCAGGCTGCGCGACGCCGATGGAAGCCGCGATGAGGCGGTTCGGTTCGCTGGTCGCGTTGCGCGCCATGACGCAAAACGTGAGAGCACCCGGCAAAAGGAGCTTGAGGCCTTCCTCCTTCGGTATCCGCTTACAGCCTGGCGGGTAAATGCTCGAGACAGTCACGATGTTACACTTCTCGATACCGGCTTCTCTCAACGCGAGCTCAAAGGATTGCAGATAGTCCTTGTGCCTGCCTACACCTTTGGTGAAGAACATCTTGGTGGGTACGAACACTTTCTCATCTCCCTCTTTAGAGTTAGTGATAATGAATAAACGCTATGGGCGGACCACCTTTAGGAACCTGCGCTTTCCGACCTTCAGGATAAAGACCTGCTTATCGGGGATCGGCGCGTTGACATCCTCGACTCTTTCACCGTCGACGGACACGCCGCCTTGCTCGATGAGTCTCCGGGCTTCGCCCTTCGATGACGCCATTTGCGTCCGGGCGATGAGAGCGACGAGGCTTGTCTCTCCATTTGGAAGGCTCAGCCGGAACTCCTCGATCTGATCAGGTACCTCTTTCTCGACAAAGATGCGGTCAAATTCTTCTTCGGCGCTCTTCGCTGCTTCGCGGCTGTGGTACATCCTTACGAGCGTTCCTGCCAGCTTCCGCTTGACATCGCGCGGGTTCATGCTCGAGTCGGCAAGCTGCCGCTTGATCCCAGCGAGCTCTTCATTCGAGACGTCGCTTGCAAGTTCGAAATAGGGATAAATGAGCGTGTCGGGAATCCGGAGTGTCTTGCCGTAAATCTCTCCGGGCGGGTCGTTGATCCCAATGAAGTTATCGAACGACTTGCTCATTTTCTCGACACCATCGGTGCCAGGCAGAAGGGGCATGGTGAGAATGACCTGCGGCTCCTGGCCATACTCACGCTGAATGTCGCGCCCTACGAGCAGGTTGAATTTTTGGTCCGTGCCGCCGAGCTCGATGTCAGCCTCGATTGCAACGGAATCCATCGCCTGTGCGAGTGGATAGAGGAATTCGTGCACGCTGATGGGTTCGCCCGCCTTGTAACGCGCTGTGTAGTCGTCGCGCTCCAGCATGCGAGCCACAGTGTACTTGCTTGCGAGCATGATCACATCGGCAAAGCTCATTTTGCCCAGCCATTCCGAGTTGTAATCCATGCGCACGTGCTTGGCGGAGAGGATCTTTGTGGCTTGCTCGAAATACGATTGTCCGTTGCGGCGGGTTTGTTCCAGCGTGAGGGAGGGACGGGTCTTGCTTCTGCCGGAGGGGTCACCGATCATCCCTGTGAAATCGCCGATGATCAGAATCGCCTGATGGCCGAGATCTTGAAACTGCCTGAGCTTGCGAAGGACGACGGAATGTCCCAGGTGGAGGTCGGGTCGACTCGGGTCACAGCCGAGTTTGACTCGGAGCGGTTTCTTCGTCTCAATGGATCGCTCGAGTTTCCTCACGAGGTCGTCCTCCGGAATAATCTCCGAGGTACCTCG
>CAZTKU010000290.1:0-2761 GCA_964614245.1 uncultured Ignavibacteriaceae bacterium | reverse complement strand
TCTCCGCGGCTCTGTTAGAGGATTGCCAGAACGCGGTGCGGACAAAGCAATCGAGCGTCAAGGAGTATCGATTCCTTGAGGGTGTTGTAGAGGCTTTCATTGAAGTGATCCATCCACCGATCCCTCTGCTCATCTTTGGCGGGGGTCCCGATGCTGTTCCCGTTGCTCGCTTCGCGAAGGAACTTGGCTGGCACGTCACGGTTGTCGACCACCGCCCTGCCCATGCGACGAAAGAGCGATTCTCCACAAGTGACACCCTGATCCTCGCGCGCCCTGAGGAGGTCGCCGATAAGGTCCAACTCAAATCGCACGCGGCTGCGATCATCATGACCCACAACTTCTCTCACGACCTTCAACTGCTGCAAACGCTTCTTCCCTCCCCGGTGCGATACCTCGGTGTCCTCGGCCCCTCTCAGCGGACATCGCTTCTTCTTGAGAAACTGCGTGACACAGGATTCGCGCCGACGGAAAAACAACTCGCCCGGCTACACACTCCGGTTGGCTTGAACATCGGAGCCGAATCGCCGGAGGAAATTGCTCTCTCGATCCTTTCCGAAATTCAAGCGTTCTTCTCGGGGAGGACGGGCGGATACCTGAGAGATCATGGCGGCCCCATCCACGGTTCTCCTCCCGACTCCTAGCATCCGGCATCCGCCTGGGCAAAGGCATGGGCTGGCTCATCGTTCTCGAATCACAATTGCGGATTGCTGTACGCAGCCGCTCTGAAGTACCCGCCCTGTTGTTCAATTCAAGACACGCGCTTCGGCCGTTGGTGCCTTTCTTCTTGCCGTTTCCCACTTCAACACGTACATTGAACGTCGCTAACCATCAATCCACCCGCGATGATCAACCGATTTCCATCCTCACTTCAGCACCTTATGGCTGAGAAAGGCGATTCTATGCATCCGTTGACGAAGATAACACTCTCATTCCTCGGTCTTTCCCTTGCCGCGACCTCGGCTGGAGTCAGCCAGGAACGCGATCGAAGCAAGATCCCGGATCGCTACAAATGGGATCTGACACACATCTACCCTACCGATGACGCCTGGCGGAAAGCGAAAGAACAACTCGTCGCGGAAACCCCGAAGATCGAAACCTTCAAGGGCACATTGGGGAGATCGGCTCAGCAGCTCGTGGCGTGCCTCGATCTCGCGAGCACACTCACGAAAGAGCTCAACCGGCTGTCCACCTACGCCAGCATGAGCTCGGACCAGGATACACGGGAGTCCAAGTATCTGGCCATGCAACAGGAGATGAGCCAGATCTTCGCGACGTTCGGGGCTAAGGCGGCGTTCATCGAGCCGGAAATCCTCAAGATGGACAAAGCGACCGTCGAGTCCTTCCTCAAGCAGGAAAAGAAGCTCTCGATCTACAAGCATTACCTGGATGATATCTTGCGGCGACAGGCTCACACAGGCACCGAAGGCGAGGAGAAGATCATTGCCGATGCAGGCTTGATGTCCGACGCTGCGCAGAGTATCTATGGCATCTTCACAGATGCGGATTTCCCCTCTCCCGAAGTGATCTTGAGTGACGGGCAGAAGGTCAGACTCACCAAAGCCGCGTTTGCGCTGCAACGCACACTTCCCAATCGGGAAGATCGCAAGAAGGTATTCGCTGTGTTCTTCGGGAAGCTCAACGAGTTTCAGCGGACCTTTGGGACGGAGTTGAATGCAGAAGTGCGAAAGAACATGTTCTACACTCGAGCTCGAAAGTACAACTCGAGTATCGAGGCCGCGCTGGACGCCAGTAACATCCCCGTGCAAGTCTATCACAACCTCGTCAAAAGCGTCAACGACAACCTCAGCACATTCCACCGCTATCTGAACCTGCGCAAACGGATCCTTGGACTCACGGAGCTCCACTACTACGATCTCTATGCACCGCTGTTGAGCACTGTCGACCTCACGTATCCCGTCGAAGAAGCACAGAAGCACATCCTCGCATCTCTCGCACCGCTTGGCGAGGACTATCTCGCTCTCATAAACAAAGGGTTTAACGAACGGTGGATTGATCTGTTCCCGACGGATGGCAAGCGCTCCGGCGCGTATTCCAACGGATCCGCGTACGACGTTCATCCGTACATGCTCCTGAACTACAACAACAAGTACGATGACATGAGCACGCTGGCGCACGAGCTCGGCCACACGATGCAAAGCTACTACTCGAACAAGAATCAGCCCTACCCGACATCGCAATATCCGATATTCGTCGCAGAGGTTGCTTCCACGTTCAACGAGGCGCTGCTCATCGACCACATGCTGAAATCGATCACGGACGATCGGGTGCGTTTGTCTCTCCTCGGCAACTACCTGGAGGGGATCAAAGGCACAATCTTCCGCCAGACGCAGTTTGCGGACTTCGAGCTCCGGATGCACGAGAAAGCCGAGAGGGGCGAATCCCTCACCGGGGACGCGCTCAATGAGCTGTACATGGAAATCACCAAGAAGTACTATGGACATGACAAAGGGGTGTGCATCGTCGATGACGAGATCAAGGCAGAGTGGGCCTACATCCCCCACTTCTATTACAACTTCTACGTTTATCAGTACGCAACGTCATTCACGGCATCTGCGGCTCTATCCGAGCAAGTGCTCGCAGGTGACAAAGCCGCAACCAAACGCTTCCTGGAGTTTCTCTCCTCAGGCAGCTCTGACTATCCAATCAGCCTGCTGAAGAAGGCCGGTGTCGACATGACGACGTCGGGGCCCTTCGATCTCACGATGAAGAAAATGAACCGCGTGATGGATGAGATGGAGAA
>CAZTKU010000289.1:0-2763 GCA_964614245.1 uncultured Ignavibacteriaceae bacterium | reverse complement strand
GACCGCGCAGCGGGCAGGTGAGCCTTCGGCTCAGAATTGGAGTGGTGCCCCCAACGGGATTCGAACCCATGTACCGAGCTTGAAAAGCTCGTGTCCTAGGCCTCTAGACGATGGGGGCAAAACAAGGCAGAAGGAAGAAGTTATAAGGTAGAATGAACGATTACCTGCTTCGTGCTGTTTTCAGGGCGGACACAAAAATCGCCGTGAGTTCATCCGCTTCCCGGATGGAGTCTCACAGAACTTGTGGGTCAAGCATCTCCAATTCGAGCAACAACTCTAGCCAGTATTGCGACTCGTCTGATTCCTCCAACACAATTTGAAGCTTCGAAACGAATTCAGCCTTCGAACGCGCTCGACATGCTGCGCGATAGTTCGCACCGACGGAGGTCGCTGATCGGACCAGCTGGCGGGCAATCACCTCAGATGCAACCGATCGCGGCAACTTCTCCGCCACACGAATGATCCTGAGCGCAAAGCTTTTGCTACGATCTTTGAGATCCTTCGGATCCGCCATAGCTCTTGTGCAAGCTTCCAGCCCGAGCTTACTTCTACCTTCTACAATCCACCTTCAAACTTGTTTCGGGTGACCAGTGGGAGTCGAACCCACGACCTCCAGGGCCACAACCTGGCGTTCTAACCAACTGAACTATGGTCACCATGGACTTCAAGCAATTCCTGGCTCTCATTGCTGATTCTGGCAAAAGGTCTCTCTGCTCAGAAAGGATTTGTATCGGGTCAGAAGGGCCAAGAGTGCGGCGATATCCAGCTTGTTAAAGAGCGAAAAGCCTGTTACTTTCATAACAGGCTTTCTCGGCTGTAAAATTTACGAAAAGTCATGTGCAAAGGCAAGGGATTTTTCGTGAAGGCGCGTTGCTAGCTGCGCACTCTGCCTTTCCCACAGATGGAGTACCCTTAGCCTTTCCTGGAAAAGGTGCCAGACAAAACGAAGCACATTCCAGATTCGTTTTCGCGCGCTGCGTGAAAACCCACCACGCTTCGAGGGCCTTGTCAAGACTTGGAATCCGCCAGATGGCACAGAACTTGACCTCTCCAGCCTGCGAAGCACCGGCTGATGGACTGGCGATGCAAGTCATGCCACCATCTATTCAACGCACTCGTGCATTTTGCGTTTACATCCGATCCTTAACTCTAGCATCGTGAGCAACTCATCGCTCTCGTTTCGTAACCATTAGGGAGTAGTACCTCGATGAAGAAAGACTTTCTCTCCATCCGCGATCTTACCCGAGAAGAGATTCTCGAGACGTTTCGAATCACCGCAGATATGAAGGCACATCCCCAGAACTATGCATCCACCCTCAAAGGCAAGACGCTTGCTTTGATCTTCGAGAAGCCTTCATTGCGCACGCGTGTCTCGTTCGATGTCGGCATTCAACAGCTTGGCGGCTTTTCAGTCTGCCTCTTACCGATGGAGATTAGCTTGGGAAAACGCGAGTCAGTGCACGACGTAGCGAAGAACCTTGAGCGCATGGTTCAGGGAATCATGATTCGGACGTTCGCTCATCAGATCGTCATCGATATGGCCCGATACGCCTCCGTGCCTGTGATCAACGGCTTGACGGATTACTCCCACCCATGTCAGGCGATGGCTGATTTCTTCACCATCAAGGAAATTAAGCGAGAGCCAAAGGGACTAAAGCTCTGCTTCGTCGGTGATGGCAACAATGTAGCTCACTCGTTGATGTTTGCTGGCGCCCGGCTTGGTGTACACGTCACCGTCGCCTGCCCCGCTGGCTTTGAGCCGGACTCCGAGGCGGTTCGCCAGGCTTCGGAGGACGCGAGAGCCACGGGGGCGCGAATCGAGGTCACGCATGACCCCAACGAAGGCGTGAAGAACGCTGACATTGTCTATACCGATGTGTGGGCTTCCATGGGACAAGAAGCAGAGGCGGAGGACCGGAAACGTATCTTTCGTCCGTATCAAGTGAACAGCAGTCTGATGGCGAGAGCCAAAAGCGATGCCATTTTCATGCATTGCCTGCCCGCTCATCGCGGTGAAGAGGTCACCGACGATGTCATTGACGCACCCTCTTCCGCCGTCTTCCAAGAGGCGGAGAACCGGCTCCACGTCCAAAAGGCTATCATGTATCAATTGATGAAATAGAGGGTGCCGTGGCACGGAGCGCACTCATAGCGGTTGGTGGAAATTCCTTGATTCGGGTAGGACAGCGAGGGACTATCGAGGAACAGCTCGCCAACGCGCACGCTACCGCCCGCCGGATTACGCAGCTTGTCGCCGATGGCTGGCGGATCGTTGTGACGCACGGGAATGGACCTCAGGTTGGAGCGGCCCTCCTGCGCTCGGAGCGAGCAGCCGGTGAAGCGTACACGCAGCCTCTTGACGTGTGTGTTGCCACGACGCAGAGCGAGATTGGGTACCTCCTTGAGCGCGGGCTGGAATGCGAGCTGCGCAGAGCCGGGTTCTACATGCCGGTGATGACCATCCTGACCCAGGTTCGGGTGAGTGAGAACGATCCGGCTTTTCAGAATCCAACAAAACCCATCGGACCTTTTTACTCCAAGAAAGATGCCGACGAAAAGATGCGACGGTTTGGCTGGACGATGGTCGAAGACGCTGCCCGGGGCTACCGGCGGGTTGTTCCGTCTCCGGAGCCTCTGGAGATTTTGGAACAGGAGATCATTCGACAGATTCTCGAACTGGGCATTATCGTGATCGCTCTCGGCGGCGGTGGAATACCCGTGATTGTGCACGAGGACCACAGCGTCGTTGGCGTCGAGGCAGTT
>CAZTKU010000288.1:0-2775 GCA_964614245.1 uncultured Ignavibacteriaceae bacterium | reverse complement strand
ATCTTTCACGTCGCCGGCTTTTTCTCCAAAGATCGCCTTGAGCAGCTTTTCTTCCGGCGTTGGATCGGTCTCACCTTTCGGTGTGATCTTGCCGATGAGGATGTCACCCTCATTGACTTCCGCGCCAATGCGAATGATGCCGTTTTCATCCAAATCCTTGGTGGCTTCTTCGCTCACGTTCGGAATTTCACGCGTCAATTCCTCTTCGCCGCGCTTGGTATCGCGAACCTGAAGCTCAAACTCTTCAATATGGATCGAGGTGAAGACGTCCTCGGCAACGATTCGTTCGCTGACGACTATTGCGTCCTCAAAGTTGTACCCCCGCCACGGCATGAACGCAACGAGCACGTTCCGGCCCAAAGCAAGTTCACCCTTGCTCGTCGCACAACCGTCAGCCAGCACATCGCCTCGCTTCAAGCGATTCCCTGCTTCCACGAGCGGCTTCTGGTTGATGCACGTATCCTGGTTCGTCCGGAAGAACTTGGTGAGTTTGTACTCGACTCGCCGCTTATCCTCAAAGCTGATGATCGCTTCCGTGCTGTTCTCATCGATGTCATATTGAACGACGATACTGTCAGCCGTTACGGATTCGACGAGACCGTTGCGCTCGGCAACAATCATCGTCCGGGAATCGCGGGCGACTTTCTCCTCGAGACCGGTCCCGACGATTGGCGGCACCGGCGTCAACAGCGGGACCGCCTGGCGCTGCATGTTCGATCCCATCAGGGCACGGTTCGCATCATCATGCTCCAGGAACGGGATGAGGGCAGCAGCCGCACTGACGATCTGGTTGGGAGCGACGTCCATATAGTGGACTTTTTCCGGCTCAGCCACGGGATAGTCGCTCTGGAATCGCGCCTTCACTCGCTCTTCCTTAAATCGGCCCCGTTCGTCGATCGGCGCGTTCGCCTGGGCGATGATGACCTCGTCTTCCTTCTCGGCGGTGAGGAATTCGATTTCTTCCGTCACCTTCCCGTTCTTCACCTTTCGATACGGGGTCTCAATAAATCCAAAATCGTTGATGCGCGCATGGATGCACAGCGATGAGATCAAACCGATATTCGGACCTTCCGGCGTCTCGATCGGGCAGAGACGACCGTAGTGCGTGTAGTGAACGTCGCGAACTTCAAAGCCTGCGCGCTCGCGCGTCAAGCCTCCAGGCCCGAGTGCCGAAACGCGCCGCTTGTGTGTCATTTCCGCAAGCGGATTCGTCTGATCCATGAACTGGGAGAGCTGGTTCGTACCGAAGAATGCGTTGATGACGCTCGTAATCGTCCGTGCGTTGACCAGGTCCTGAGGCGTGATGGTTTCGGCGTCGCGCAGGTTCATACGCTCGCGAATCGTGCGGGTCATCCGAGAGAGACCAACATTGAATTGCTGCGCGAGCTGCTCACCGACCGTGCGCACACGGCGATTGCCCAAGTGGTCAATATCGTCAACCGCCTTCTTTCCCTGCTGGAGATCGATCAGGTACTTCACAATAGCGACGATGTCTTCCCGCGTGAGCGTTGTGACGTCCTCCTTTATGCTCAGGCCGAGCTTCGCGTTCATCCGGTGTCGACCCACATCGCCGAGGTCGTACCGCTTTGGGTTGAAGAACAACCGGTCGATGAGATTCTTCGCCGTGTCCAGATCCGGCGCTTCACCCGAGCGGAGCTGGGAATAGATGGTTTCCAGAGCGTCTTCCTCAGACCGGGCGACGTCGCGCTGGATCGTGTTGGCAATGACGGACTGCTCTTCGGTCGCCTCTGACTTGAGAAGGCGGATCTTGCGAATCTCTGCCTTCTTGATCTGTTTGATGTGATCTTCGGTGAGCTTCGCATCCTTGTTGATGAAAATCTCGCCCGTCTTCTTGTCAAAGACATCGCTGCACACCGTGCGCCCGACGTAGTCTCTCAGGTTGACCTTGTTCACGTCAACTTCCTCAACGAGCCCGAAGAGATCGAGAATCTCATCATCCGACGAGTACCCCAACGCGCGCAGAAGCGTTGTGACAGGAAATTTCTTCTTCCGGTCGATGTACGCATACATCACGTTGTTGATGTCTGTGGAGAATTCAACCCACGAACCGCGAAAGGGGATAATCCTCGCGGAGTACATCAACGTGCCATTGGGATGAACCGACTCGCCAAAGAACACGCCGGGGGACCGATGCAACTGGCTCACCACGACGCGCTCAGCACCATTGATGATGAAGGTGCCACGAACAGTCATCGCCGGCAGGTTGCCAAGGTAGACCTCCTGCTCAATCGTATCGGTGAATTCCTGGCTCCCTTCCCTCTTTGAGGAGAGGCGGAGGTTCGCTTTCAGCGGCACAGAAAACGTCAGCCCGCGCTCCTGGCACTCGACGACGGAGTACTTCGGCTTTTCGACATAGTACTCCACGAACTCCAGCAGGAAGTTCTCCCGTGCGTCGGTGATCGGAAAATTCATCTCGAACACCTGCTGAAGTCCGAGCCTCTTGCGCCGGTGTGGAAGAACATCCGACTGCAAAAACTTGTTGAAGGAATCGATCTGGACGTTCAGCAGGTCTGGTGTTTCAATAACGGAAGGAATCCGGCCGAAGGAGATTCGACCGTTCGTGCCATTGGATTGGTTTTTCAAGTCAACCACTCCTTATTGAAAAATTGTTGTGTAGACAGCGCAGCCTGATCTTGCCTCGGAGACTTGCGATGGCGAAATCAGATCAAAATCCCGGAAAACTCGACGAACGATGAGAGCCCTCTCCAAATATGGCTCAAGCCGATAGCTCAAGTCCCATCGAAGACGGGAGAA
>CAZTKU010000287.1:0-2785 GCA_964614245.1 uncultured Ignavibacteriaceae bacterium | reverse complement strand
CGCGGATTTTAAGCGGGCATCCAGACATGGCTTTGTTCTGGATTCCCCGCCTGCCACAATCGTCCAGTAAGGCGGGCAGGCGTCTTAAGATCCGACGGAATGACTTTCCTTTTTTGAGATGACTTCTAGTCAATCGTCGATTGGGCAATGATGCTCGCCTTGTTGGCGAAACGATCTCCGCGCGGTTACAGCCCACATCCATTGTGAAGGCGTTGATAGTCGCGCCAATGTTTGGTATATTTTCATAACAAGATGAATTTAAAGGAAATGAACATTCCGAACGCTGAAGATTCCAAATCCAGTTGGGTCCCTACCAATTCGCTGTACGACCCGAGCAAACCGATGCAAATCGGTGGTCAGGCTGTCATCGAAGGGGTGATGATGCGCGCGCCCGGCTCGGTTGCAACCGCGGTCCGCCGGGCCAACGGCGAAATCGTCGTGCGCAAAGAGGGCTTCGTCTCGATTGTCGACAGGTTCAAGGTTCTGAAGGTCCCGGTCCTTCGAGGCGCTGTTGGCCTCATCGACATGCTGTATCTCGGCATCAAAACCCTGAACTTCTCCGCCGAAATCGCCATGCTGGATATCGAAGCCAGCGAAGCCGCCAAAAGTGGAAACGGCCAGGCCCGAAAGAAATCAAAGAATACCTCCACGGCGGCGATGGTTGGGACACTCGTGGTCGCGCTGGCGCTCGGGATTGCGATTTTCTTCGTCCTGCCGATCGTGCTGACAACGGCGGTCTTTCGCTTCGAGCAGGATGCGTTTGCCTTCAACCTCATTGCAGGAACGATCCGGATCGCGATTCTCCTGGGCTACCTTATCGTCATCTCAGCGATGAGGGACATCAAGCGGCTGTTTCAATATCACGGGGCAGAGCACAAATCCGTCTTCGCGTTCGAGTTGAACGACAACCTGATACCGCCTGTCGTGCTACGCCACAGCCGGTTCCATCCGCGATGCGGAACGAGTTTTCTGCTCATTGTCATGTTTGTGGCAATTCTCTCGTTCAGCCTCCTCGACGCGCTCCTGATCAGCCTGCTGGGAAAGCTGACGATAATGATTCGTTTGGTAACACACCTTCCCTTCATCCCGGTCGTCGGTGGACTCTCGTACGAGGTGATCAGGTTTTCGGCGGCGCACAGTTCCACATGGTGGGGGAAGATCATCATCTCGCCGGGGCTCTGGCTGCAGCGCATCACGACACGAGAGCCGGATGAGTCCCAGGTTGAAATCGCGATCCTCGCGCTCCGCTGTGCACTCGGAGTGGAGGACGCGAGCAAGTATGAATTGAAGGAAGCTGAAGTCACAGAAAGCCCCGCCGCCGTGGCGGCGAAATGACAACGATAATTGCGGGGATATGTACGTTCGTTCGGTCTGGAGGGTCGGAGACCGAAGAAGCCTGAAGAGCGCGAGCTGGTATGTTCGATAAACTGGAAAAAATCGTTGAGAGAGTTCAGGAGATCCAAACGCTCCTGTCTGATCCGGCTGTCGTGGTGGATCAAAGGCGGTTCCGCGACCTGGGCAAGGAACTCCGGGCCCTTGAGCCGATTGTCGCTTCCTATCAGCGATACAAGAAGGTGGATTCCGATCTCAGGGGAAGCAGGGATCTGCTGGAGACGGTGAGCGATCCCGAGCTTAAAGCGATGGCTCAGGAAGAATACGAAACGCTGACGGCAAAGCTCGCCCAGCTGGAGGAAGAGCTGAAGCTGTTAATTGTTCCTCAGGACCCCAACGACACGAAAAACTTTATCATGGAGATTCGGGCCGGCACGGGGGGAGAGGAAGCTGCGCTGTTTGCTGCCGACCTGTACCGGATGTACACGCGCTTCGCAGAGAGAAAAGCATGGAAGGTTGAGCTGTTGGACTGGAACGAGACAGGCAAGGGCGGTTTCAAGGAGATCGTGTTCTCTGTTTCGGGGGAGGGGGCTTACGGGCTGATGAAGTATGAGAGTGGCGTCCATCGCGTGCAGCGGGTTCCGGAGACGGAAGCTCAGGGCCGGGTTCACACGTCAGCGGCGTCCGTCGTCGTGCTTCCCGAGGTCGAGGACGTGGAGATAGAGATCAATCCGGCTGACTTACAGATCGATACCTATCGTTCAGGCGGTAAAGGGGGTCAGAACGTGAACAAGGTCGAGACGGCCGTCCGGATTACCCACAAACCCTCAGGCATTGTCGTGGCGTGCCAGCAAGAACGGTCGCAATTCCAGAACCGCGAGCGGGCAATGAAGATGCTGCGCGCCAAGCTTTATGAGATCAAAATGAGCGAGCAGAACGCATCGGTGGCTGCGCAGCGGAAGTCAATGATCAAGAGCGGTGACCGGAGTGATAAGATACGCACGTACAACTTCCCTCAAAACCGCGTCACGGACCACCGGATCGGCCTGACGCTCTATAACCTCTCCGGGATCATCGACGGCGCGCTTGATGACATGATTGAGAAGCTGCGGGTGGCGGACAGATCGGAGAAACTTCAAGCCGAGGCCTAATTCACCGGCCCCGATCCTTCGGGTGGATCCTTCGTACTTTGCCAAAAAAGCCTTTCAAGAGCTCCTGACTTTCGCGATCGCACACGCCTGAGACAACATGAAGGGTGTGATTCAGACGCTTGTCATTCACGATGTTGTAGAGCGTTCCGCAAGCCCCTGCCTTTGCATCAAATGCTGCAAACACGAGAGTTGGCATTCTGGAGAGGACAATTGCTCCCGCACACATCGGACACGGCTCGAGCGTGACATACAATGTGCAGCCCTCAAGCCTGCGTGTTTGGAGATGGTTTGCGGCAGCGGTG
>CAZTKU010000286.1:0-2794 GCA_964614245.1 uncultured Ignavibacteriaceae bacterium | reverse complement strand
GAGTTCAAATGGCCCAACGCTGATGATCACGATTACGAGATCTACGAGACTCAAATCAAGAAAGCTCCACGCCACAGAATGATCCGTTCGGGCGACTTCGAGCCTTATCTCATCTACTGTGCTATGCGCGGCCTTGAGCAGGGCTTGATGGATGTGCGTGAGCATCCGGATATCCTCCAGGCTGCTCTTGACCACGTCTTCGACTACTACTACAACCTCAACCAGCGCATCTACGAGATCGGGAAGGGGATCGTCGAGGTTTCCTACATCGCTGAGGACCTCGGCGGCCAGAACGGGCTGTTGATGAGCTTGGAGGATATCCGCAGATTCATTCTGCCAAACCAGAAGAGGATGGCGGATCTCGCGCGAAGCTATGGGATTCACATCTTCTACCACACTGACGGGGATGTCCGGGAGGTCATACCTGACCTCATCAATGTCACCGGCATCGAGCTTCTCAATCCCATTCAGTGGCGATGCCCCTCGATGGATCGAGAAGAGCTCGTCCGGGATTTTGGAGACAAGATCATTTTCCACGGCGCGATGGACAATCAGAAAACGCTGCCGTTTGGGAATGTTGAAGATGTCCGAACTGAGGTGCTTGAAAACATCAAGATCTTTTCACCTGCGCGGTGGATCTGCGCGCCTTGCCATAATCTCCAACCCACGACCCCCACTGAAAACATTGTCGCCATGTATGAGACGATTCACGAGTACGGTCGTCTCTAGCAGAGTGCTGAAAAAGAAAACCGCCCCCGAATGAATGACTTCGGGTCAGGCAAGACACGAAGAGCGCCAAGGTGACATTAGAATTGCTATTTCAATCAAAATTCAAGAAATCTCTTTGTGTTCTTCGCGGCCTTGCCTGCCCGGAACGTTTTTGGCTCGGGGGCGGTTCAGTCCCTCTTTGAGGATGGGGTTTTTCCTAGTATCACTTCTAGATTCAGGATGGTTGAGATCAGTTGGAGGAATCACATCTCGCGCCTTTGGGGATCAATCACTCGCTGTGGGTATTCCCTCGACAATGCAGTCCTACTGAACACCCAGATTAAGCTGATCTCGCGTCGCCTCCTGAGTTCCTTTAGGGACGAGGCAATCGTTCGTTCGTGAAGGAAACTGGCGGTTTTGTAATTGCTCATTTATGAGTACAATTGGAGTGAGCTCCCCTGAAATCTGATTGTGTGCTGAACTATGAGTGATCTTGTCCGCATAACCCTCCAGCCGCTTGGGCACGAGTTTTCCGTCGAACGCGGTACACCGCTCCAGGATGTACTCTTCACATATGGGGTAGAGTTTCCGTGTGGGGGGAATGCCGTGTGTGAGGGGTGCAAGATCAGAGTCCTAGCAGGCAAGCTGACGGCTACCCCTGAGCAGGAGAACATTTTGTCGAAGAACGACATTGCAGCAGGGTGGAGGTTGGCCTGCTGCTGCAGAGCTGAAGGGGACATCACACTCGAACTGGCTCAGTGGGAAGCAAAGGTCCTGACGGATGACAGCACATTTCAGTTTGTTCCTCGGCAGGGTTTGGGAATCGCCATCGACCTCGGGACAACGACGCTTGCGGCGCAGCTTCTGGATCTCTCTACCGGAAGCGTGCTTGCAGTTGAAACAGATCTGAACGAGCAAGGCCGGTTCGGAGCCGATATCATGAGCAGAATTTCCTACGCGGTGATAGGCGGCGGTCAGAAGGCGTTGGAAGAAGCAATTCGGCGACAGCTCGGCTCGATGGTGGCAAAACTGGTCAGCTCAGCGCGCGTTGAAGGGGCGTCCGTACAAGATATCGTGATTGTTGGCAACACCGTGATGCATCATCTCTTCTCCGGAATCAACGTCGCTCCGCTGTCGCAGTATCCTTTTGAATCGAAACAGTGTGATCTTCAGCGTTTTGAGACTGAAGATCTTGATTGGGACGTCGTGCCCAATGCAAAGGTGCGATTTCTCCCATGCATGGGAAGTTTCGTCGGGAGCGACATCCTCGCGGGCATATTGGCAACCGGGATACAGAAGAGCCACTCACTTATGGGGCTCATTGACCTGGGGACCAACGGTGAAATTGTCCTTGGGAATCGGGAACGGTTGTTATTCTGTTCAACTGCGGCCGGCCCGGCATTCGAAGGGTCGTGCATTTCGATGGGCATGCGAGCCACAACGGGAGCCATCGCACAGGTCGTAGCGGATCATGGCACGTTCAAATGCCGTGTGCTTGGCAATGTCCCGCCGCGCGGTATATGTGGAAGCGGTTTGGTAGACGCTGTCGCGGTTGGCCTCGCGATGGAGCATATTCGGGAGGACGGTAAGATCATGCAGGGAAATGGAAGCATTGCATTGTGTCCGCCTGTTGAGGTCACGCAGAATGATATCCGAGAGCTGCAAGTGGCAAAAGCTGCAATCGCTGCGGGTGTTCGGATATTGCTGAAAGACCTGGGCGCATCGGAGGAGGAAGTGGGCCCGTTGTACCTTGCCGGGGCGTTTGGCAATTACATCAATCGTTCGAACGCACACCGTATCGGCATGTTGCGCGTGCCGCCCGAGAGAATTCAGCCAGCAGGAAATACTGCGCTGCTTGGCGCCAAGCTTGCTCTCTTTAACACCGACGAAGAGCTCTATGCGGACATACAGAAGATTGCCCAGCACGTGTCGCTCAACGTGGATGAACAGTTCCAGGACATCTTCGTCGGCGAAATGAGTTTCTCTCCTCCCGCACAGGTCTAGTTGCTGCATCTCGCTCTGGAGATGCAGAGAAGAATCGCGAGAATATGGCAACAACGAAAAATAGCGTCGGGCTCGGATATCG
>CAZTKU010000285.1:0-2797 GCA_964614245.1 uncultured Ignavibacteriaceae bacterium | reverse complement strand
GCATCATTCCAGCAGCCCTTCCATCGGATGAATCACCACGGTTCGCCGCTGCACGTCGACCGAGGCGATGATTTCTTTGATGGCGGGAATGAGGATCTCTTTCTTTCCCCGGACGACCACCCACACGTCATTCGCCGGCAGTTGAAGGACCTCACGAATGACACCGACGGCGTCACCGTTGTCCGTGAAGACCTCCATACCGATGATCTGGTGGATGAAATACGATCCAGCCGGAGGTGCTGACGTGTCCTTCTCTTCAACGAAAATGAATTCGCCGCGTTTTGTCTCGGCGACGGTACGCGACTCGATCTCCTTCAATTTCAAGATGACCCTGGCACGAGCAAGGCGAACGGAGATGATGGTACATCGCTTGCGGGTGGCTTCATCTCGTCCAATCCAAACTGTCTCCAGTTTGGCGAATCGTTCGGGGTCGTCGGTGAGTGGTACAACGCTCACTTCTCCCCTGATGCCGACGCTCTTTGAGATTCTTCCGACTGCAATCATTCCTGAGCTTCGTGGTGCATCGGCCCCCATTTGTTCGACCGCTAGCCGATGATATCCAACACTGCCCTGTGGCCTTCTTTCGCCGCCACCGCCCTCAGGAGAACCCGGAATGCTGAGGCCGTTCTCCCCTTTTTCCCTATGAGCTTCCCCACATCGGTCTGCTCGACCTTGAGCTTGAAAATGGTCTTGTCTTCTTTCTCCTCCACTTCAACGACGACCGACTCCGACTTATCAACGAGATGCTTTGCAACGAATTCCACGAATTCCCTCATAATTCCACCTCCTGTTTTGAGCCAGAGGCTCACCCGCCAGACTGCGCCCGCCCGAACGACTTGTCGTTCAGTCGGGCGGGCAGCGGGCCGGTCAGCCTCCGGCTGAAAGGACAGAGACTTGCACCGTTGCAAGTGAAAGCACCCACGGTACGAATACGCGGGGGAAGGAACACTCTCTGAGGGTCAGAAGCTCGTACGGGCTCCGTTGCCAGGCGTTATGACGCTGCCGGTTGCGCAGTCGGCTCCGCTGCCGGAGCAGCCTCTGCAGGCTTTGCGGTTTTCTTCTTCTTTTCTGCGCGCCGTGCTTTCCTGTCTGCTTCGCGCTTCGCGCGCTCGGCCTGCTCCATCTGCCAGCGCTCGACGATGCTCTGGGTCTTCGCCTCGTCGGTACCCCGTCGCATCAGGTTCCAGCGGAGCCAAAGTCCCTGCCGCTGGAAGAGCGAGCGCACCGTATCGGTCGGCAGGGCCCCTTTTCGCAGCCAGTGAAATACCCTCTCTTCCTTGAAGTTCAAAGCGATAGGATGCACATTGGGATTGTACTGTCCCACTGCTTCGATGTATCGACCGTCGCGCGGTGAACGGATGTCCGCCGCGACGATCTTGTAGATCGGGTATTTCTTTTTGCCCGTCCTCCGCAATCGTAGCTTTACCACCGTGTGACTCCTTGAGATTATGAGTTTGAAGTTTGGAGTTTCAAGTTCACAGTATCAGGTTTTCAGTTCTGTGTTGGCAATCGCATTCCTTGCAGCGCCCGTTTCATATTGCCCTTGCTCAGCCGCTTCATCATCCGCTGCATCTCCTCAAACTGCTTGAGCAGTCGGTTCACCTCTTGAACGGTCGTTCCACTTCCCAGAGCGATCCGCCGCCTTCTGCTCCCGTTGATGATGGATGGTCTCAGCCGCTCCTCGTTCGTCATCGATTGGATCATCGCCTCGATCCGAACAAGCGCATTGTCATCAATTTCGACATCGCCGGGAATCCGATTCATCCCTGGCAGCATTCCCATAACCTGGCTGAGGGGCCCCATCTTCTTCACTTCGCGAAGCTGATCAAGGAAATCCTCAAGCGTGAACTGCGCCTTGCGCAGCTTCTCTTCCAGCTTGGCCGCTTTTTCCTCACCGAATTGCTCCTGCGCCTTCTCCACCAGGGTGACGATGTCACCCATGCCCAGGATCCGTGAAGCGATGCGCTCAGGGTAAAACGGCTCCAGAGCATCAAGCTTCTCACCCACACCGATAAACTTGATGGGCTTCTGCACGACCGAGCGGATGGAGAGCGCCGCACCGCCGCGGCTGTCTCCATCGAGTTTTGTCAGTACCACGCCGTCGAAATCGAGCCGATCATGGAACGCTTTTGCCGTGTTGACGGCGTCCTGCCCGGTCATCGCGTCGACAACAAAGAGTATCTCATGCGGCTGAGTCTTCTCTCTGATAGACGCAACTTCTTGCATCATCGCTTCATCGATGTGCAGCCGTCCCGCCGTGTCGACAATGACCGTATCGCGGACATTCTTTCGGGCGAAGTCGATGGAATCGACAGCAATCGCTATCGCATTCTTCGTCCGATCGGCGTAAACCGGAATGTCGAGCTGCTTGCCGAGCATTTCGAGCTGGTCGATCGCCGCGGGGCGATGGATGTCTGCAGCAACCAGCAGCGGATTGCTCCCCTTGCTCCTGAGGAAGCGTGCCAGCTTGGCGGCAAACGTTGTTTTCCCCGATCCCTGAAGCCCGGCCACCAGGATAACCGTGGGGGGCGAAGGAGCCGAATGGATTTCCGCTTTTGAAGTGCCAAGCAGCTTCACCATCTCGTCATAAATGATCTTGATGATGAGCTGCCCGGGAGTAATGCTGTTCAGGACGTCCTGGCCGATCGCCCGTTTCTGGACGTCGTCGATGAACTGCTTGGCAACCTTGTAGTTAACGTCGGCATCTAAAAGAACACGCCGGACCTCGCGCAGCGTCTCGGCCACGTTCGCTTCGGTGACCCTGCCTAGACCGCGCAGTTTCTTGAAAACAGACTCA
>CAZTKU010000284.1:0-2829 GCA_964614245.1 uncultured Ignavibacteriaceae bacterium | reverse complement strand
GGCCTCATTACATATATGCGCACAGATTCGACCCGATTAAGCGCCGAAGCCGTCGCCCAGGTCCGTGAGTACATTTACGAGAACTACGGCAAGGAGTACGTGCCGAAGGAAGCCCGGTTGTTCAAGAAGGGAAAAGCTTCGCAGGATGCGCACGAGGCTATCCGGCCCACCTCCCTCAAGCTTACCCCGAAAGCCGTCAGGAAACATCTCGAGAAGGATCTGTACTTGCTCTACGAGCTGATCTGGAATCGGTTCGTTGCATGTCAGATGGCGCCGGCTGAATTCGAGCAAACCTCCGTCGATGTCGCGGGCGGTGTGTACCTCTTCCGTGCGACCGATCAGCGCCCACTCTTCAGAGGATTCCTTCAGGTCTACGATGACATGATCGAGGAGAATGGTGGTGAGAAAGAAGACCAGGATCCTGTCTCGAAATTGCCGGAGAATCTCGCCGCCGGACAGAAGGCTTCATTGACGAACCTTCTGCCGCGCCAACACTTCACGAAGCCCCCAGCACGCTACACAGAGAGCAGTCTGGTGAAGGAGCTCGAGTCCCGCGGCATCGGACGCCCCAGCACATACGCTCTTATCGTCAGCACGGTGATTGATCGAAAATACGTCGAGCATAACGATCGCAAGCTCTATGCGACCGAACTCGGCATGCAGGTGAACAAGCTCCTCGTTGAGTACTTCCCGGATATATTCAACGTCCAATTCACCGCGAGAATGGAGGAGGAGTTGGACACGATCGCTTCGGGCAAGCAGCGGTACGTGAAGGTAATGAAAGACTTTTATGATCCCTTCATCAGGGACTTGGAAAAAGTTGATCAGAACGCCCGCGAGATCAAGAAATCCATGCAGGAAAAGACGGACGTCGCGTGCGAGCTGTGCGGGCGACCGATGATCATTAAATGGGGGCGCAACGGTCGCTTCATGGCCTGCTCAGGCTATCCCGAGTGCAAGAATACGAAACCTCTCGCCGAAGACCAGGAGAAGCACCAGCATCTTGTGGGCATCAAGTGCGATCTGTGCGGGGGCGATATGGTCGTGAAGGCAGGCCGATTCGGCACGTTTCTGGGGTGTTCCAACTACCCAACGTGCAAAAACACCAAGCCGATTTCGATGGGGATCAAGTGCCCCAGGTGCGGGCATGGGGATCTTGTCGAGAGAAAAACCAAGAAGGGAAAGAGGACGTTCTACGGATGTACCCGATACCCTGAGTGCGACTTCGCCTCATGGGACAAACCGGTTGCCCAGGCGTGCGCCAATTGCGGTTCGCAGTACCTTGTGGCGAAGTACTCCCAGGCCAAAGGGGAGTACCTGAAATGCCCCGAGTGCGGCGAGGAATTCGTCAAAGAAGAGATTGCTGCCAGTGCGTAGCCGGTTCACGGTGTCCGGTCAATCACTCTGAGCGTTGTGTCCGTCATGCACGAGAATGTCCGGGCGTTTCTCGAGTATCTTGACTCCGAGCGGAACTATTCCCCTCACACTCTACGTTCCTACGAAGCAGATCTCCAGCAACTCCTCTCGTACTTACGTTCGAACAACATTCAGTCACTCAACCGCGTACAGAAGAATACCCTTCGTGCCTTCTTGAGCGATTTGCTCGCTGCCGGGCTCAGCAGAAGGAGCGTCGGTCGGAAAATCGCCTGCCTCCGTTCTTTTTTTCGGTTTACGAAGCGCCGCCGTATCACGTTGTCGAACCCGACCCTTACCCTGATTTCGCCGAAAATCGAAAAGCGGTTGCCATCTTTTCTCGACGAGCGAACGACTCAGCATCTTCTCGACGACCTCGACGTAAAAACCCCTGAGGGACGAAGGGATTCTGCAATCTTGGAGCTTTTCTACAGCACAGGGATCCGCCTCGGCGAACTCATTAGCCTGAATCGCGACGATGTCGATCTGGAACAGGGTATTATCAAGGTAACAGGCAAGGGCAGAAAGCAGCGAATCGTTCCTCTTGGGAGAAAAGCCATCACCGCACTCAAACACTACCTTGCCGATAGGTCGCCTTTCGCTCGACGCTCGGCAGAGATGGACGACCAGCTGGCGTTCTTCGTGACAAAGAAGGGCCAACGTTTCTACCCGGAAGCAATCACCCGGATCGTCAAGCGCCATATCGGAAAGGTGTCGGAACTGGAAAAGAAATCTCCACATGTCATTCGTCATTCGTTTGCCACGCACCTGTTGAATCGTGGAGCGGATCTGAGAGCTGTGAAGGAGTTGCTGGGTCATGAGAGTCTCTCGACAACCCAAGTTTATACGCACGTATCTACGGAACAGATGAAGAAAGTGTATCGGCAGTCTCATCCCAAAGCATAGGTAATACCTGGCGCGGGAGAAGCCGGTGAAGAGAGAAAGGAGTCATTCATGGTCACGACGGTAACGTGTCGCCACTTTAAAGCTCACGAATCCCTGATTGCATATGCTGAAGCCTCCGCGGCAAAGCTCGATCACTTTTACGACGGAATCATCAAGTATGAAGTGAAGTTGAGCTTTGAGAAGTCCCGCAACAGCGTCAAGATTGCCGAGGTCCTCGTCACTGTGTACAAGACAAAACTCACAGGGATGGAGCGGGCAGACGATTTCCATAAGTCCATTGATGGCGCCGTTGAAAAAGTTCTGGTGCGGCTGAAGAAATACAAGGAGAAGCTGCGTGCAAAAGACCGCAAACAGGTCAGAAGAGTCAGGGCAAAAGATTAACCAACGAACAGGGATTTCCTATGGCACTCGAGAATCTCAAAGAAAGTCGAAGAGAGAGCATCACCGTCGGTTTCCTGTACGAAAGCAACAAGAACCGGCTCAAAATGTCGTCGCTCAACGGGGAGGTCG
>CAZTKU010000283.1:0-2846 GCA_964614245.1 uncultured Ignavibacteriaceae bacterium | reverse complement strand
GCCGGAAAAGGTGCGCTGGCCTTTCTGCTGACCATAGGCGATTTGGCATACGACTATGCCACACATTATCGCGACGCCGAGAAGCCTGAGCGAGAAACTCTGACCTGTAACTTTCGAGGATTTCATAACAACCTCCCTTGCAACATGTGAAGGCGCTTCAGATTAAAGAAATCCCGCAGGGTGATTCGCCGCAGCTTGGATGTGCGCGCCTTTGATCTCACTCTGAGTACGTCTGACCAGCGTCCTCGGTTCCCTCCACGCATCGTCTCTCCACCTCACTTCTGATTGAATTTCTCCAGCGCACCGAAGAATGCGTCGATGTTCTCCATCGGCGTGTTTGGTGGTACATCACAGCCCGAGGAGAGAACAAGATTCCTGAAGTCCTTCGTTCTCGTCAGCAGCGCAGAGGTTTCCCGGTGAACCGTCGTGGGGCTTCCTTGTTTGAGGATCCCGACAGGATCGATGTTGCCGAAAACGAGGGTGTCGCCAGGAAGCTCGTTCAGAGCCTTCAAGATATTGCCCCTATTGCCGAAATGCAGGCCCGCGGCACCGGTGCTCGCCATTGACCCGATGAGCTGCTCTGTCTCCCCACAATTATGGAGGATCACGAGGAATTGATCATCCTGAACGGCTCGGACGATTCTCTGAATAAACGTCGATGAGAACTCGGTGCAGAGAGCCTCAGACAAGACGCCGGCGACTGGCTCTGCGATCAAGACACCGTTTGCGCCGGCCGATTTGAAGCCGGCGCAATAGGAAATCAAGAACTGAGTGCACCGGTCGACCAATTTCAGAATGGTTTCGGGCTCGATGAGGATGGCTGTCATGATCTCCGTGACGTCGTACAGGCGGGCAGCCAGCGAGAATGGACCGATACAGTCTGCAAACACCGGTCTATCGGTGATCGTCCGCGCGGCGATTCCCGAAGCCGTGACCCATTGAGCTGGCCTGCCGCTTTTCAGACTGGGGACTGCCAATCGATCGATGGATTCATCGCTCTCGACCGTTCTGGAGACGATAGAAGGGACCTCGTTGTCGTCAAATCGGATCTTCGCACCGAAAGCTTCGGCCTCGACGGAGAGGTCCATGATCATCGTGGCGGCAGCGGTGGGATAGTGTTTCGCGACGGCCTGAACAGCCTTCGCGTGGACTTCCGGATTGGTGACAGCCTCGAGGACCGAATGACCGGTGAGTGCGATTCCAGGATGAGTCATCAAGGGCACAGCAAGCCGCTTCCTGGATTGCAGGACCGATTGTTTCCATTGCGTCATGTTGATGTTCATACGCGTCTGGTAACCTTCCGAAGGATTAGAATCCTTCGAAGGTTATGCTATCAGATTCTCCGCTCCAGTTCGTGCGCTCAGAACGACTTCGTTACTTCAAAGCTCGATCTCAGACGGATATCATCCGACGAGCTGCCGATCATTACTTCAATCGTGCCCGGCTCGACAACATTCTTCATCTGTGCATCCAAGAACTGAAGCTCGTTCTTCGAGATCTCAAAGGTGACCGTTTTCTTCTCTCTCGGCTCAAGGGTGATCCTCTTGAAGCCTTTCAATTCCTTGATCGGCCTCGTGACACTGGCAACCGGATCGTGCAGATAAAGTTGAACAACCTCCGCCCCTTTTCGGTCACCGACATTCTGCAGATCGACGCTTACCTGGACTTTTCCACTTGAAGAAATCTGCTTCGGCGCTATCTGTAAATTGCTGTAGCCGAAGGTCGTATAGCTCAGCCCAAACCCGAATGGGAAGAGCGGCTTGCCGCTCATGTCCGTATAATCATCTCCGCGGCCGGTCGGTTTGTGGTTATAATACAGCGGAACTTGACCGACGAACTGTGGAAACGTAATCGGCAGCTTCCCGCCCGGGTTATGATCGCCGAACAGCACGTCTGCGATAGCATTCCCGCCCTCTTCTCCGGGATACCACGCCTCGAGGACCGCAGGCACTTTGTTCATCCAATTCTTCATCGTCACGGCGCTTCCGTTGACGAGCACAACAATAGTGGGCGTCCCTGTCTCTGCCACGGATTTGATGAGCCGCTCTTGCTCGCCAGGGAGGTCGAGGCTGGCGCGGTCATAGCCCTCTCCCTCGATGATACCGACTGCGACGACCGCCACATCGGATTTCCTGGCGGCCTCCAGCGCCGCCTGAATCCTTGGGTCGGTCTCACGCTGGAGATCCCACACGAAGCTCGCATAGGCCCAACCTTCATTCTCGTAATATTCAATGCGAATATCATATGGACGCCCCGCTTCGAGCTTCAGCGTCAGGACGTCAAGCGTGGCTCCGCGATCGAACCAGCTCTCGATCAGCAGCTTGCCGTCGATGGAAAGACGAAGACCGTCGTCTGTGCTTGCGCCAATCGTATAGGTACCTGAGGTTGTCGGCACGAGCTTGCCTGTCCATCTTGCCGAGAAATGCTCCGGTGGAATCGTCGAATCAGGCGACCCCATCGCCCACTCGAAGTTTATCTGCTTGTCGATTCGAACGAGGGCAGGTGGACCGGACAAATCCTTGTTCGTGAAGTACTCGGCCTTCAACCCATGCTCGCCAGGTTTGGCATCGGGCGGGATGAGATATTCAGATGGAATCGGCGGTAGTGAAGTGAATCCGACATCACAACCTTTCTCGAAGTATACTGTCGCTGCCGACGCCAGATTATTCTTGATTCCTTCGAGGATCGTGACGGTCTTCATCCCGTATCCGCTGTAGCCGCCGAGCTTCACGATGTCCGCATTCGGACCAATCACCGCTATTGATTTGATCTCCTTCCTCAGCGGCAGGACGTTTCCCTCATTTTTCAGAAGGACGATCGCCTCACGCGCCGCCTCGCGAGCGAGC
>CAZTKU010000282.1:0-2981 GCA_964614245.1 uncultured Ignavibacteriaceae bacterium | reverse complement strand
GCGAGAGGTATCACCGTGGAAACAGCGACGAACAACGCCATCCAGAATCTACACAGCATTTCATTGTGCCGGCGTTGTTTGTAGCGGAGTTTTTGATCGAAAGACTGCGTAGCCAAGCAATGCTCCAAGGATGGAAAAGATCGGATACACGATCAACGTGATGAACAGGTTGCCCAGAATACCGGAGATGCGAGCAGAGTCCCGGATCGATTGCTCGAGCTGATCCTTGAACTGCTCGACCATATCAGCCGGGACGCTTCCCTCCTCGGCAAGTCGCTCGAGAGCCTTTTCGAGCAGTGACCGGAGGAATTCAGCTTCAACGGGTCCGAGGACCACGAGAATCAGAACGCTCAGTATCGTAGAGACGAACGCGCCCACGACGCCCGACATCAGGCCAAGCATCAGCGCGTCGGACGATTCAAGAGGCTGCATCCCTTCGGTGAATTGTTGCTTGTAGAGGTACATCGCGAGCATTCCGCCGAGCCACACACCCGCACAACAGCAGCAGTTGATCAAGCTGACCCCGGGAATCCCGGAGACTGCTCCGATCACCGCACCGCTGATCAACGCCACCCTAAGTTTGTTGGGCTTTTCGGGCATAGAAGAGACCTCCTCGTAATGTTAGTCGATGCCACAGGTGCGTGAAACCTTCCAAGAGCGGCGGCACAAGATAGAACGGCAGGATTGCACCGAAAAATACTCCCGTCAACGCCCGCGTCGTGACTGTGCTCGGATGAATGCCGGTCACATTCAGCGACACGTCGATGACCATCGGGATGACAGCAACGAAAAGCCACCACCGTTTCGGAAGAGAGGGAGAGCTGAGTCGTTGAACAAGAGGATAGATCAGAAGAACAAGAAGAAAGCTTCCGTAGATAGACGAACACCGAGCGCACACACCGAGCTTTTCACCTGCAAGGTGAAGCGAGCGCTGATCAATCTGATGACAGATGGGTGCATACCATGAATAGAGGAACGAGCCTGCACCAAGCCCGAATGACTTGAGAAGAGGGGCCAGCAGGATCCCTGCGCACCACGACGCCACGAGAAACAGGAAGGCAAGATAGATTCGCTTCGGCGTGCTCATCATCAAAAATTTTGAATCATTATCGCAACAAATGCCATCTTTGTCAAGGTGAATTCAGACCGCAGTTCGCGGGATGCGGACCGCAGACTTCTGTGTCTGCCTCCAGTCTTCTGACTCCTTGATTCTCACTCCATATTCAGGTACTTTTGTCACCACATTTCTCTCAAACATCGTTACATCCGGCACCCATGCCCAAGAAGTTCACCGTCGGCTTGGTTCAGATGGCATTTGGCCAGGACCCTGAGAAAAACCTCGAGCGAGCGATCAGCAAGATCAAAGCGGCCGCCGCAGAAGGGGCTGATCTTGTCTGCTTGCCGGAGCTGTTCCGCACGCAGTACTTCTGTCAGACTGAGGATGCAACGTTGTTCGACCTCGCCGAGACCGTTCCCGGTCCGACCACGCAGGCACTGGGGAAGGTTGCCAAAAAGCTGAAGATCGTCATTGTCGCTCCGGTCTTCGAGCGAAGAGCACCGGGCCTCTACCACAACAGTGCCGCCATTCTTGATACCGATGGCCAGATCGCCGGACTGTATCGCAAAATGCATATTCCGGACGACCCGGCATACTACGAGAAGTTCTACTTCACGCCAGGTGACCTCGGTTTTCGCGCGTTTCACACGCGCGTCGGTTGCATCGGAATATTGATATGTTGGGACCAGTGGTATCCGGAGGCCGCGCGCCTCACTGCGCTGCAGGGCGCATCCATCCTGCTGTATCCGACAGCCATCGGCTGGCATCCACACGAGAAGAAGCAGCACGGTAAGGCCCAGCGCGATGCATGGCAGGCCGTCCAGCGCGGCCATGCGATTGCCAACGGCATCTATGTCGCCGCCGTCAATCGGATCGGACACGAGCGGCCCGACAAGAAGAGCGCAGGGATTGAATTCTGGGGCTCCTCATTCATCGCCGATCCGCAAGGCGTGATGATCGCCGAGGCGGCGCCCAATGAGGAAGAAATCCTCCTTGGGGTCGTCGATCTTCAACGACTGGAGGATGTCCGTCGCAACTGGCCGTTCCTTCGCGACCGAAGGATCGACGCTTATCAGGGAATCACTCAGCGTTTCCTCAGCGATACCGCTTCAGACAAGAAAGATTAGTCTCAATGGATAAGTCTCCTGCCGCTTCGGGATTTCGAATGCCCGCCGAATGGGAGCCCCATGAGGCTACCTGGCTCGGATGGCCGCACAACAAAACCGACTGGCCGGGAAAGTTCGCGACAATCCCCTGGGTGTTTGGGGAGATCGCGCGTAAGATCGCTCCTAGTGAGATCGTTCGTGTGATCGCTGATCCCAAGACCCAGCGAAAGGCAAAGCGCATCCTTGGCCGGATTGGTGTCGATCTGAAGAAGATCGAGTTTATCAACTTCCCGACGAATCGGGGTTGGACACGTGACTTTGGCCCAATCTTCGTGAAGAAAGACGGCCCGCCGTCGGAAGTGGCCATTGCCCGCTTCTGTTTCAATGCCTGGGCAAGATATCCTGATTGGCGGAAGGATGACGCTGTCCCGCCGCGAGCGGCGAAGAAATTCGGCTACCGACTGTTGCCGGCAAAGATCGGTAACAAGGATTTCATTCTCGAGGGCGGCAGCATTGACGTGAATGGGCGCGGAACGCTCCTCACAACGGAGGAGTGTCTCCTCGATCCTGAGGTTCAAACTCGCAACCCTAGTTTTGCAAAACAGGAGATAGAACAAGCGCTTCGCGAAAACCTTGGTGTTACGAACATCCTGTGGCTCGGCAAGGGCATTGCGGGCGAAGCGGCGGCCACGGGCAAGCCGGTTCGCAAGCCCCAGCCCAGAGCCGCCGTCACCGAGCCGCGCGTCCGCTCGCCTCGCACCGCCACGCGCATGCGCCGCGACAACCAGCGCCGGACGGTGCCCGAAACGTAGCCCGAC
>CAZTKU010000281.1:0-2995 GCA_964614245.1 uncultured Ignavibacteriaceae bacterium | reverse complement strand
CCTCACCACGCTGAAACTTGTCGAGCACCTGGCGAATAGATTTCCCGAGTACACGTTTGTGCCTATTTTCTGGCTTGAAGGCGAGGATCATGACTACGAGGAGGTCAATTCGGTCAGTCTCATCAATGCATCAAACGAAGTTCAGACGTTTGCGTATCAGTTTCGAGGGGCCTCAAGTGAAACGAACCTTGGGGCTGTCGGTAAGATCGAATTCGATGAGGGGATTGAGCAAGTTCTCCAAACTATCGACCAGTCGTTGATCCAGACCGAGTTCAAGCCCAGAGTCATCGAGCTTGTCCGTACGGCTTATCAGAAAGGGATGAGCTTCAACCGGTCCTTCGCACATTTGATGAACGTCCTTCTTGAAAATTCAGGCCTCATTTTCCTTGACCCCAATGACAGGGAGGTAAAAAAACTCCTTGCGCCTCTCTTTCAACGGGAGCTCACCGAAACTCCAAAGTTCTGCCAGCTTGTCGTTGACCGGAGTGCGGAGCTTGAAAAGCAATACCATGCCCAGGTGAAGCCCAAGCCAGTGAATCTCTTCTTCTTTCATCACGGCGGTCGCTATCTGCTCGAGCCGCGCCCCGACGGATTCGGATTGAAAGGAACACGTCAACATCTCACCAAAGAACACGTTCAGGACGCATCAGTCAATTCCCCTGAGCTGTTCAGTCCGAACGTTGTCCTCAGGCCGATTTGTCAGGATTGGCTCCTCCCGACCGTATCGTACGTCGCTGGCCCGGCTGAAATTGCATACTTTGCCCAATTGAAGACGCTCTATGAAGAAACAAAAATCCCGATGCCGATGATCTACCCACGGGCGAGCGTGACGATCGTAGAAGAGAAGGTTGAGAAGGTGATAGATCGATTCTCGTTGCCACTCACCGATCTGTTTCAGGACCTGGAAATAATCAAGGCCAGAGTTGCCGGCCAACTCGCGGTCGTCAATTTGGAAGAGTTGTTCGGCGAGACGGTTCTTGCGATGCAGGAACTGATTGACCATGCGAAAGAGCCACTCCAGGGCATTGACCCGACGTTGACTGGTGCGCTTGACAATACCGCAAAGAAGATCTTGGGAAACTTGAGTGCGTTGAAAGACAAGGCGGTTGCGGCTCAAAAGCGCCAGCATGAAGTTTCGCTCCGTCAGCTCGATAAGGCGGCAAACCTCGTTTTCCCTCAGTCAGGCTTCCAGGAAAGAGGGTTAAACGTGCTGTACTTCTTAAACAAGTACGGGATGGAATTCCTGCGGTGGCTTTATGATGAGATTAAGATTGATGCTTTCAAGCATCAAATTATCAAGTTGTGAAGTGCGCGCACAAACAGAAAAACCCCCGCGCTCGGCTAGATAACTCTCTCCGTTTGCTTGTCGAAGAAATGAGCCTTTGAAAGGTCGAAGACCAGCTCGAGTGTTTCCCCACCGGCGGCTCCTCGCTCGAACTGACCCTCGCGACATACTGGCCACCGTTTCGTCGCGTCGAAAAGTAGACGTAGATCTCGTTCCCCATCGGCTCAACGACTTCCACCAACCTGGGAACCGCGTGTGTCAAGGCCGCTTGTGTGGACCTCGAGGTCTGTCGTGTGACGGTCTCTCGCGCCTTTCGCGCGGCCGATTCATCTCCTCATGCGCCTTTTCACCGCCGGGCAAAAGGGCCTTGCGGCTGAGATTCAACCGCCCCTCCTCATCGATCTTCATGAGCTTCACTTCGATCGTATCCCCCAACTTGACGACATCTTCCACTTTAGCAACGCGAGTTGTGTCGAGTTGTGAGATGTGGACGAGCCCTTCTTTGCCGGGCAGGATTTCCACAAACGCTCCGAACTCCATGATCTTCTTGACGGTAGCCTGGTAAACCTTTCCCACCTCAGGCACTTCGGTCATTCGCCGAATCGCTGCGATAGCCTTGTCGGCGGATTCCTTCAGGACAGCAGCTACGGTCACTGTACCGTCGTCTTCGATGTTGATTTCGGCACCCGAATCCTTCACCAGTTGCCTGATATTTTTTCCACCTGGGCCAATCAATGGTCCGATCATATCGACGGGGATCTTGATCGTTTGGAGGCGCGGTGCATATTGCGAAATTTCGGGGCGTGGTGCCGCAATCGCATTCGACATCACGTCAAGAATATGAATCCTTCCTTCCTTGGCTTGAGCAAGAGCCTTCTCCAGGATCTCAAGAGTGATACCCTTGATCTTGATGTCCATCTGGAATGCCGTGATACCATTCAATGTGCCAGCCACTTTGAAGTCCATGTCTCCGAGATGGTCTTCGTTACCGAGGATATCGCTGAGAATTGCCACCCTCTCCCCTTCTTTGACGAGACCCATGGCGATTCCACCTATGGAGCGTTTGAGAGGCACTCCGGCATCGAACAGCGCAAGCGTCCCCGCGCAAACGGTTGCCATGGACGATGAACCATTCGACTCGAGGATGTCCGAAACAATCCTAATCGTGTACGGAAACTCGGCTTCGGAAGGAATGAGGTTTTTCAGCGAGCGTTCGGCGAGATTGCCGTGGCCGATTTCTCGACGTCCCGGGTTCCCGATGCGTCCGACTTCGCCGACACTAAACGGCGGGAAATTGTAATGAAGCATGAAGCGCTTGCTCGTGTCGGGGAACAATCCTTCGAGGATTTGCTCATCAAGCTTTGTCCCGAGCGTTGCCGTGGTCAGGCTTTGCGTCTCACCCCGAGTGAACAACGCTGAACCGTGTGTCCTCGGCAAAAGCCCCACCTCGCAGCTGATCGGGCGAATTTCCGTCCAACCACGACCGTCGAGGCGCTTTCCCTCTTCGAGTATCATCGAACGCATTGCCGCGCGCTCCGAGTCGTGGATGATGTCATTGATTGCTACGGTTTGTTCGGGATATTTTTCGGCGAGGGCTTGGTTAACCTCCTCGTAGACTTTCGCCGTAGCCTCCGATCGGTCGTCCTTGGTCAAGACGGTGCGGCTAAGGTCTCGGAGCTTCGCCGCGGCAAGTGCCCGAACCTCTTCCAC
>CAZTKU010000280.1:0-3039 GCA_964614245.1 uncultured Ignavibacteriaceae bacterium | reverse complement strand
ATCCTGCATGCCGACCACGAGCAGAATTGCAGCGCCAACGTCATGCGAAGCGTTGGGAGTTCTCAAGCAGATCCGTTCGTTTCGACAGCCGGCGCGGCTGCGGCACTGTACGGACCGCTGCATGGTGGGGCGAACGAGCAGGTGTTGCGGATGCTGCGAGAGATCGGTTCAAAGGACAAGGTGCCGGAGTTCGTGAAGAAAGTGAAGTCTGGAGAGGGCGGACGATTGATGGGATTCGGCCACCGGATCTACAAGAACTATGATCCTCGTGCCAAGATCATCAAGGAGACGGCGGACAGGGTTTTCGAGGTCACCGGACGCAATCCGCTCCTGGACATCGCGATCGAGCTTGAGCGCATAGCGCTTCAGGACGAGTACTTCGTGAAGCGCAAGCTCTATCCCAACGTCGATTTCTACTCCGGAATCATCTACGAAGCGCTGGGATTCCCGTCAGAAGCCTTCACGGTGCTGTTTGCGATTCCGCGCACATCGGGCTGGCTTGCACAGTGGCAAGAACTGATCCTTGATCCTGAACAGAAGATTGCCAGGCCGCGTCAAGTCTTTCTCGGATATGATAGCCGGAATTACGTTCCGATTGAGAAACGCGGATAGCCAGAACGGCTCTTGACTCGGCTGAAGCTTCATTTGGGATCTCGAAAACGTTTTCAATCCCGGAAAGGAGGAGGACGATGGCAGAGAAAACTCTGAAGGACGTACGATTTGCGAAAGCTGCCGATGTGATGACTCGCGATGTTGCATTTATTGACGGGGCCGCGTCCGCGGCTGATGCCATCAAGATCATGAGGGAGAGGAAGGTTTCCAGTCTCGTTGTCAACAGAAGAACCCCCGACGACGCCTGGGGAATCGTCACTCGCAAGGATGTGGTGAACAAGATCGTTGACCCCGGGAAGGATCCCTGCGAAGTGAAGGTGTTCGAGATCATGACCAAGCCGCTCGTGATGCTTTCTCCGGGTCTTGCTCTGAAGTACTGTGCCCGGCTCATGCACAATGTCGGAATCCGAAGAGCGGTTGTGTTCGATGGCAATGAGATCGTTGGAATCCTGAGCAACACGGATATCTTCAACGCCATCAAGCTGTAGCAGACGACTTCCTGTTGATATGGATGGAAACCTGGTGCCCGGGTTCATCGGCCCAAGGAGATGAAACAGATGACCGTCACTCGTGCTTATCCCTCGAGCGGAGGGAAAGAGAGGACGGTCATCTGTGCTTTTTGGGGCATGCGTAACGCGAAAGATTCCTGATTCCCAACTCCACGTGATTCATGCTTCATCGGGCGCGACGAGGTCTGACGCATCTCCGTGTTCGAACGAATACGCGAGAGTGATGTCGTTGCGTCCCTCACGTCTGTTGTGTCCTGGTCGGGGTGGCACTTGAGGATCATTCGATGGATTGCGCGAGTGCTCGCGACGGTGCTCGCAACTTTGGTATTCCTGCTGGCCATCGGCGAGGGATTCAATCCGGCGAAGGTGACGATTGAGGAAGCCTTGATGATGATGGGCTTCCTGGCTGCATGGCTCGGCTTCATCGTCGGCTGGAAGTGGGAGGGAATCGGTGGGGCCCTGGTCATCGGCGGGTTGGTGTGGCATTGTGTTTTCGAATACGCCTTGCGCGGCACGATGTTCTTGGGCCTCTGGATCGCTTTGCCGGCGTTGCCCGGAGTTCTGTATCTGATCTCCTGGTGGCGAACAAGGACATCCGTGCCCTCTAACCGCAAACAGGAGTCCAGTGGACCATTGGCGGATCGGGATCGACTTGAACGATCGTCGGAAAGAAACGCAGGCACGCGAATCAATTAGTACAGCATGATCAGAACAAGTCACGAACAATTCTCCTCGAGGAGGTTCTCATGAACGTAAGGCTCTCCAACGGAAAAGAGATACCAGTAGAAATGCACAAGGTCAGGATTGTGCAGAAGACGAGCCTTGTGCCGATCGCGGAAAGGCTCCGCGCTCTCGAAGAAGGCGGGTATAACACCTTCGCTCTCCGTACGCGGGATATTTTCCTGGATATGCTGACGGACAGCGGGACGAACGCGATGAGCGATAACCAGCTCGCGGCCATGATGGTCTCCGACGACGCGTACGCCGGGTGTGAGAGCTACTACAAGCTCAAGGCTGCCATCAAGGACGTACTGCGGTTCGAGTATGTTCTGCCGGTGCATCAAGGCAGGGCGGCCGAACATCTTCTTGCAAAGGTGTTCGTGAAGGCTGGAGACGTCGTCCCCATGAACTATCACTTCACCACGACGCGAGCGCACTTCGAGCTGGCGGGTGGGACGGTCCTCGAGATTTTTGCGGATGAAGCGCTGAACACACAGAGCACACATCCGTTCAAGGGGAATCTGGACCTACGGAAATTCAAGGAGGTGATCAAGAAATACGGCGCGGGGAAGATCTCCTTCGTTCGCATGGAGGCGACGACAAATCTGATCGGCGGCCAGCCATTTTCTCTCGAGAACCTGCGAGCGGTAAAGGAAATCGCTGCAGATCACAACATCATGCTTGTCTATGATGGAAGTCTGATTTCTGAAAACGCGTACTTCATCAGGCAACGGGAGAAAAAGTACGCGAAGAAGTCCATCCAGCAGATAATTTGGGAGATGATGGACCTGGTGGACATCTTTTACCTCTCCGGCAGAAAGAGCACCTGCGTGCGGGGCGGGTTCATTGCCACGAACAACAAGAAGTATTTCGAGGCGTTGAAACCGTGGCTTCCCGTTTATGAAGGTTTCCTGACGTATGGTGGAATGTCGACGAAGGAAATTGAAGCAATGGCTGTTGGATTGAGAGAGATGACCGATGTCAACGTTGCAGGGAGCGCTGTGGAGTTTGTGAAGTACTTTGTGGAAAGGCTGATGGAGAACAAGGTCCCCGTCGTGACGCCGCCGGGGGGACTCGCGTGTCACCTGGATGCCAAGCTGTTTCTTCCTCATCTGCCGCAATCCGAGTACCCGTCCGGAGCGCTTGCGGCGGCTGTCTACCTTGCCTCCGGTGTGCGGAGTATGGAGCGCGGCACGAT
>CAZTKU010000279.1:0-3046 GCA_964614245.1 uncultured Ignavibacteriaceae bacterium | reverse complement strand
AATCTGGGATACTCCTGCCACGTCTGCCCGCCGTCAACCGAGCGGAACAAGGCGGCGTCCTCTACCCCGGCATAGACGGTATCCGGATCGGTCAACGACGGTTCGAGATGCCAGACGCGCTTGAACTCCCACGGGTGCTGCGTGCCGTCGTACCACTGGTGCGTGGTGAGTGGCTTGCCGCTTTCGGGCGAAGTGTCGTAGACGAACTTGTTGCTTTCACCTTTGGGCATGCCTTCTGGTGTGGTGGTCGGCTCGCCCGGCGGTGTACCGGGCTGCTCCCAGGTCTTACCACCGTCGTTGGAGCGCTGGATCACCTGCCCGAACCAGCCGCTCGTCTGCGAGGCATACAGACGATTCGGGTCGGCGGGAGATCCTTTAATGTGGTAGATCTCCCAGCCCCCAAAGTGAGGGCCGCTGACGTCCCACCCTTTGCGCCGTCCGTCCGATGTCAGGATGAACGCGCCCTTCTTTGTACCCACCAAGACTCGTACTCCGCTCATTCCTTCCTCCTTTTTGAGTTTTCGGCGATGCCCGCCGGCGAGCATCTCGCCCACTGGTTGTTTATGAACGCCCGCGCACTGTCCAGGCTTTTGATTTCGAACACAAAGAACACGTTGTTCGGTTCCTCAAGATCGCGCCAGAGGTCCATCAGAGGTAGCCCAGCAGCGCGGAAGGGCCGTCAGGTTGCCTGTTTACCCCGAAATTGTCTTTCGGGGCCCCGCCGTCTTTTAGCGGGGAGCGGCTGGTTACCTCGCGGGCATCCTTGGTTGAAAAGCCTAAAGCGACTACTTCAGGAATTCCAGCAGTTTGTACATCAGCACGGCAGGCCAGACAAGGGCCTTGATGAAACCTACCACACCTTCCCAGAATGTGGCAGCATGCTGGATGTAATAGACCGCCGCGCCGATGAATGCCATACCATAGATACCGCCCAGAATGCCGTTATCTCGGACCACCTTTTTCTCTTGATGCTCGTGCGCAGGTGAATTCTTGTCATCAGTCATTGTTTTCTCGCTTGATTGATGTTGGAGTTATGCGGCGCCCGCCTGCTCGCCGAAGCTGTTTTGTGTTGAAGGCGGGTGTTTGGCCCCGGTAAAGGTTAATCTCGTGATATTGTTTGGTGAATTTACTTCTGTTTCGGAAATTACTAAGCGCGGCGCCAGGTTGAGCAACAGGTTAGCGCGCCTTTTGATTTTCAAACCTCCTCTTCAATGGAACGAAGAATATCTTGTATCTCGTCGATATCAGATGAGGAAATAGTCTTGAGTATTCCAGATCCACCCGACGATTCGGAAAGAGAAACCGCAACAGGATACCTTCCCGCCCAAGTGACACTCGCCGTAAGGCGTCGTAAGACGCTACTTTCGTCGGTATTCAGCTCCAATCCTGCGCGACGAGCTAGTTTTGGGAGATCGTGCGACTTGAGCAAATCTGGGAGCTTCCCAGATTTCTGTGCGGTGGTTCGCACGATCTCCTGATATTTTTTTGCAATTATGGCCTTAATGTTATTCTCTACTGCGAAACCGAGTAGCATCATATAAATATTTTGCAGATAAGCGGTTTCCGCGTCGTGCTTCCTTTTGTAGGCACTTGCAATTCCGGTTCCACTCAGTTCGCGATCCCACATCCGTCTGATGCGACGCTCGAATTTCGCCGCAGCAGTGGACAATTGTTTCGCGGAGGATCTCCAAGTATTAGGATCGGAAACCAACTCGCCGTAAGTATGCCTCAATTCTTTGGATACCATCGATCAAAAGGTGGCCTAACATAGTTCTCATGCCGCTGTCCGTGTTGCGACACGGCTAGCGGTAGCCTATCACCTCGGCCGTTACGTCTTTTCGTTTATTATAGACAGGGTGGACTTTGACTGCAAATATACCGCAACCAATGGCTTGAATCAAGAACGAGGGAAAGGCAAATTCGGATGCCAGGCAGGTCCGGGGCTCCCGCGATTCACCTGAGGAGTCCCCCGCTCGAAAGCGGCGAGGCAGGAAAACTTCTTCGGGACAACCGGAGCTATGGAGCTGTGGGGGTTTCTCAGCGCTGGTCGCCTTCATTGTTTGCGGACAGCTTCGATCTGGCCCCCTAGCTTGACCTTCACCGCCTGACCCGAGCTGTCGCGAGTGAAAATGATGGTGTAGCCGTAAATCGCGAAGAGCGTGTCAGCGCTCGCCGCGTATATCTCATGCCTCGGCGAGAAACTCTTCAGTTCGGCGAACAACTGGTCGCCTTCGCGCGAGACTTCGTAAAGAACCGGCGCGCCGAAGGGACCGGGCGCACTGTATGTGCCAACTAACCCGTCAAGTTGCTTGTAAGAGAGAGTCACGGCTTCACGTTCGGACTGGCCACGTGTCGGCCAATGATATTCGGCGGCGATGCTCTGAAAGACTTCGTCGATAAGATAGCCGCCGAGATCGCCGTTTGTCATCACCTCCGCGCCTGTCCCGCTCGCGGGGTACACGACAATCTCCGCTCGGAATCCCGGTCCCGCGCCCGAGTGACCGAAGCTGAATGCTTGGTCTTTTCCATCCAGAACCAGCCCCAAGCCGAATGGCGGCTTCTGCACCGTCAGCATTTGTTCCGCCATCTTCTTCGACAACAGCTTGCCGGGGCGACCGCTCCTTGCGTTGGCAATTTCAATCGCCCATTTGGCCAGCTCGGTTGGCGTGGTCCATAAACCGGCGGCCGCCATCTCGGGATGAATAGGCCACTTACCTCTTATCACCGCTCCTTCGCCATCGTGCCCACTTGCTGCTTCCTTGCGGCGGGCCTCCGTTAGCGGTTGTTCGTACGTGCTCAACTTCATGCCCGCGGGCTCAAGCACGAGCCGCTTCATTAAGACGGGGAAAGACTCACCTGTCACGTCAATCAACAGTTGCTGCATAACCAGGAATCCCCCACCAGAGTACCTGGAAATTGAGCCCGGGATCGTATCCACGCGAATGGGTGAGTTATTTGCCGGCTTCTCACCGTTCAAGATCTGCAGCAGACTGGGGATTGAATCGCCTAACCTGTAGCCACCAAAGCCCCCGACAGTGAGCCCAGC
>CAZTKU010000278.1:0-3073 GCA_964614245.1 uncultured Ignavibacteriaceae bacterium | reverse complement strand
GTGAAGATCGCATGTTCGTCCAGAGGATCGAGCGTTCGTAGATCGATGACCTCAACGCTCACACCTCTCTCTTCCATCTTTTTCGCCGCTTCAAGAGTCCTCTGGACCAACGCTCCGTACGTTATGACGCTGATATCGGTCCCCTGCCTCTTGACCGCGGCAATCCCAAACGGAAGAACATAGTCCGCATCCGGTTCGGACGAGGCCGCATACCCCTGCCGGTAGAGCCCCTTATGCTCCATAAAAATCACCGGATCATCTCCGCGGATGGCAGCCTTCAGCAACCCCTTAGCATCTGCTGCGTTCGAGGGGAAGGCAAGTCGAATACCGGGAACGTGTGCCATGATGCCTTCGATGCACTGGCTGTGGTAATGTCCACCGTGAATATAGCCACCGACAGGAGTTCGAATGACAACCGGACAGGGCCACGTGCCATTGGAACGATACCGGTACATTGCCAACTCATCGCGGATCTGCATGAACGCCGGCCAGATGTAGTCCGAGAACTGGATCTCCGGGACGGGCTTCCAGCCTCCTAACGCGAGGCCGATCGCCACACCGATGATGCTCGCCTCCGCAAGGGGCGAGTTGAATGCGCGCTCCGTGCCAAATCTCGTGGAAATCCCTTTTGTGGCAGTAAAGACTCCCCCCTTTCCATCCGCGATATCCTGCCCGAAGATGATGATCTTCGGATTGCGCTCCATCTCTTCTTTGAGCGCATGGTTGATCGCGTCAACCATGACGACCTTGGGACCTCTGTGCTCAGGTTCGATAAAATCCTTGGGAGGGCTCGCGTGAGCTGAACCATAAACGTGCATGCTGACGGTAGCAGGATCGGGCAACGGACGAGATTCTGCCCATTCTGCTGCGGCGTCCACAGCCTCTTTTACCTCAGCCTGAATTGTTGTGGCCTCTTTGTCGGTAATGAACCCCTCTTCGATCAGGAAGTGCGCCATCTTCGGAATGGGGTCCTGCGCCTTGTCTCGCTCGACCTCCTCCTTCGAACGATACTTCAACTGGTCATCAGACGATGAATGAGGGAGAAGACGAACAACGTTGGCGCGGATGAGACTCGGACCACCACCTTTTCGTGCACGTTCAACAACTCTCTGCATGACAGTGAATACTTCAACGAAATTCGAACCGTCGACGTCGTAACGCTCAAGGCCCTTGAAGCCGCTCACCGCCTCAAAAATTGAAGCGCCGGCGGTCTGATTCTGAACCGGAACGGAAATGGCATATCTATTGTCCTGTACGAAGAAGATAACAGGATAGGCTTCCCGAGCCGCCCAGTTGACCGCTTCGAAAAACTCACCCTCGCTCGTCGCCCCCTCGCCGGAGGACACGTACACGACTTCGCCCGTGACTTCCTTCTTCGCACCCATCGCCACTCCGACTGCCTGAAGATACTGAGTGCCGGTGGGACTCGACTGCGTGGGGATGCGGAGATCGATGCGCCCGTAGTGACCCTGAGGTTGGCGCCCTCCGGTCGCAGGATCCTCCGCGCGGTGGAGAGAGATGAGGAAGATTTCCTCGGGTGTCATCCCCAATTGGAGCGCAAATGCCAGGTCACGGTAATAGGGAAAACACCAATCCTGGCCCGGACGAAGCGCTGCCGCAGCAGCTGCTTGTGCTGCCTCGTGACCGGAACCGCCGATATGGAAAAAACACTTCCCCTGTTTGAGCAGGATGAGAGTTTTCTCATCTACACGCCTCGCGGTGAGCATCGTCCGATACGCGTGAAGAAGCTCATCCCGCGTGAGATTTACTTTGCTTGATCGCTTGGCAGCAACACCTGTCTGTGTTGTTGGCATTCTTGAGTCATCCCCTCGCAATGAGATGGTTTTGCTGTCGGGTCTTAGCTTTAAGTTGGCTCAACATGAAGGGCTTTGATACGCTGATGCAGCAGCTCCGGCTGTACGGACACACCAGTACAACCGAGCACTGCGCAGAATGATTCCGTCAGCGAATCCTGAACATCATCGATGGGGATTTCCCGCCCAAGGATCTTCTGCATCGAGGTGACGCCCTTGTGGAAAATCCCGCATGGGATGATGCGTTCGAACTTCCCGAGGTCCGTATTGACGTTTAAGGCAAATCCGTGCATCGTGATCCATTTGCTGACCTTCACGCCTATGGCCGCGATCTTCTCCCCTCCCACCCAAACGCCAGTCATGCCCTCCTCGCGACCAGCTTCGATACCGAACTGTCCAAGCGTGAGGATGATGGCCTCCTCGAGAGAACGGAGATACTTGTGTATGTCAGGGCCGTATCGGTCGAGATCGATGATTGGATAACCAACGACTTGTCCGGGACCGTGGTAGGTGATGTCTCCGCCGCGATCGATGTGAAAGACCTCCGTCCCATCCACGAGCAACTCATCCTCAGAAGCCAACAAATGGTTCGCGTCGCCCCCTTTGCCGATCGTGTACACGTGTTCGTGCTCCGTGAAGAGCAACACGTCGTCGATCAAACCATGATGGCGGAGATCGAACAACCGGCGCTGCAAGTCCCATGCATCAGCATAGCGCGTGCGACCGAGCTTCGATACGAAAAGCTCCATGCAGTCAATACCCGATAATTGAAGAAGGCTACTGATCAGATTTGGATCGCTTCACCAAACGCATCCCCGGCAGCTTCCATGATGGCCTCCGAGAGGGTCGGATGGGCATGCATTGTCCGATGAATTTCCACGTTGGTCGATTCGAGTGCACGAGCTAATCCAAGCTCGGCGATGAGCTCAGTGGCTTCAGATCCGATGATGTGCGCGCCGAGAAGCTCGCCGTATCGTTCGTCAAAGACGAGTTTGACGCTGCCTTCCGTCTCCCCTGTTGCCATCGCTTTTCCGAGCGGACGGAACGGAAATCGTCCAACTTTCACCTTGTACCCGGCAGCGACGGCAGCCTCTTCCGTCATCCCGACACTGGCAACTTGAGGTTGGCAGTACGTGCAGCTCGGTATGTTGGTCCGGTCAAATCCGTGTATTGTCTTTCCCGTCATATGCTCAGCCGCAACGATACCTTGATGTGACGCAGCGTGCGCCAACCAGGGCGCACCCGAAACATCCCCTATC
>CAZTKU010000277.1:0-3080 GCA_964614245.1 uncultured Ignavibacteriaceae bacterium | reverse complement strand
GTCGCGAAGTCCGCTATGCACTGATGGAGGTCGTTCGCATGCCAGAATCGACGATCCCACACATTCCCCATCAGGTTCTTCAACGCAGCCGTGAGTCGGGCACCACCATGGTTCTTGAGGATCGGGACGTTGATGAACACATCGGATTCGAGAACGAGCTCGTGCTCCTTCGCTTTTGTCAGGACTTTTCCGCCGGGGATCGCGACGTCATGGTAGTAGCCCTCGGTATGCGCAGGCGCGATCTTCCCGCCGGCATCTTTCACCGCGGCTTCAATCCCGCTATTCTTGTAGCAGCGCTGCCAGCTGTCGCACGTGTGGTCAAAGACGTAGACTTCTTTTGCCCCGGCTCCAAGACATTGCCTGACGATCTCGGCCATGAGCTTTGGATTGGTATTGCCACCTCGCTCAGGGGGAACATCCCAACCCATGTTCGGTTTGACGACAACCCTTTGTCCCTTCTTGACAAAGGCACCGATTCCACCCAGCGCCTCCATGCCCTTCTTGAACATCACTTCCGGCTCCCCTCCTCGTACTGCGACGAGATCAAACGGCAGCGAGGTGCGCGGCCGTGCTGTCGAAGCGAAAAGCCCTTCTCTGTTGAGTGCGAGATACGAGCCTGCCAGCAATGATGCGCCGAAACTCTTTTTGAAAAACGCCCGTCTATCCATTGTCTGCTCCAGTTGTCAGAGAGATGGCACGGATTTCATTATCCAAAAACGTGCCGGACTGTCACTGTAAATAGGGTTGGACTTCGTTCCAAAAACAGGCGTTTTACGCAGGGCAAGAGAGGGGTTCAAACTCCACTGATTATGTCTTCTCACAAATGAGAGAGGTTATCACTTTCCTCAGGCGTGAATCTAACCCGTTTCCGATATCAACCAGGGCTCTCACTGAACCTTCGAGACACGAATTGTCCACGCGTGCTTACACGGCGGCTGTTGTCGTATCTTCTCTGGAATCTCAATCGATATTCCGTCCCCATCCTTCTTCCATTTCAACTCCCCTCCCGCTCCAAGAACCACGAGCCTTGCATTGTCCGACGGATGGAAGTTGCTCAGTTGAATCAGCTTCGGAGGCTGAGTTTCGTTTTCATCGGCGAGATAGATCGCATAGACCGCGCCGCCTTCTTTCTTCTGCGTCAAACAGACTCTGCCGTCCTTGTAGGGGGAAATCGGCCGGGTTCCATAGATGGCTTCCCTGTTCACCTTCATCCACTCACCGATTCCCTTCAGCCGATCATACGCATCGGGAGCCCACTCCCCTTCCGGCGAAGGGCCAATGTTCAGAAGGAGGTTGCCTCCTTTGGCAACAATGTCTGCGAGCAAGTGGATCAGTTGCCGCACCGATTTGTAGCGATCGGCCTTGACGTACGACCAGCTCGTCGCCATCGTGATGCACGACTCCCAGGGAACGCCCAGCGCCTTCTCCGGGACCTTCTGTTCAGGTGTGAGATAGTTCTCATACGGACCGTTCACCCACCGGTCAACGACGATCAGCCCCGGCTGATATCCGCGAGCCATTCGGGCGATGCGGGCCATGTCGATATCCTGGTGGTAGTCGTTTTTCTTTGCCCACCACTCAAATTCCTTCGGCATATTTTCAAACGGCCGTACCCAGGCACCATCGAGCCAGAGGATGTCGACAGCACCGTAGCCGGTCATCAGCTCCTCGATCTGTGTGTAGGTGAAATCTTTGAACCTCTGCCACCGCTCAGGATATTTGGCAGGTTTGTAATTGACGTGACGATCAGGAGTTGGAAAGTACGGCCACCAATAGTCCGGGGAGTTCCAGTCTGGCTTTGAGAAGTACGTACCGATCATCAATCCATTTTTGCGGAATGCGTCGAAGATCTCCTTCGTGACATTCGCTTTGGGGTTGGAGCGAAAAGCGCACTCCGGTGAGGTGATGTTGTAGTCGGTCGTCTTCGTAGCGAACATGCAAAATCCATCGTGATGTTTAGCAGTGAAGACGACATATTTCATACCGGCCTCCCGTGCGGCTTCAGCCCACCGAATGGGGTCAAACTTCACCGGATTGAACGTCTTCTTCAGGTCGCCGTAGGCTTTCTTGTATGCTTCATAGTCTGCCGCGTACGGACCTGTGCGCTGACACCATCCTTCATCTTCTGCGCAGAGTGACCACGACTCGACGATCCCCCATTGACTGTAAATCCCCCAGGTCATCATCAGACCGAACTTGTCGTCTTGCCACGTCGCCAGCTTGTTGAGGACCAGAGGATCGATCTCCTGGACGTATGTATCCTCACGCTCCTGAGCGGTTACGGAGAGGAAAACGCACAGAACCAAAAGACTGACGAGAAGAGGTTTTTTCATATTGAATACTTGGAGCTGTCTGTTGATAGAGTGTTTTTTGTCGCAGGGAAAGGCACGGGTGGAGGATTACTTTTTCTTCTTTGCCTCTGGCGGCGATTCCGCCAACGGTAAGTTGGAGTTTGAGATATCCGCCACCATCAGCCAATTTCCATTCGGCTGCAGCTTGAAGACCTCAACAAACTTGCCGGTGTCTTGAGTGGCAGGGCTCCCGGACGCCTGCAGGGTCATCGTATATTCACCGACTTCGTACGCGAGGCTGTCGGCGACCTCGACTTTCAGTACCTTCATTTTGAATTCGCGAATGATGGGTAGTACCGACCTATGAAATTCGCGTATCTGGTCTCGCCCCTTGATCATAGGAGCGTTTGCGAGAAATATGGCGGCATCCTCCGCGTAGACCGAGGCTGAAAGGGAATCATCCTTTTGCTCAACACCCTTCAGGAAGCGGGCATCAGCTTCCTCGATTGCTTTGCGAACTTGATCGGGATCAGGACGTTGAGGCGCGCACGATGTCATGATCGCCAGAACGACCGTTAGCGCGATCGAGAGAATCGATGTAGGCTTCATAGAATCCTCCTTCTTTTGGTGAGTGTACCCGGGTGGTTTTCTCATTACGATTGGGCTTATGAAAGCTGCTCTAGCGAACACCGAGCAACTCGACGTGCGAAGCCGCATAGACGGCAAACGAGGCCAGCCAGTGTTCCCCCTCGTAGTGCCCGCTGGCGACGTGAGCCAATGCGCTCTCAG
>CAZTKU010000276.1:0-3097 GCA_964614245.1 uncultured Ignavibacteriaceae bacterium | reverse complement strand
CCGACATCGACTCTTCCCACGCGATGAACGACCGCTACACCCTGGACGGGCCATCGACTCCGAGCCTCTTCAACGATCCGCTCCATCACCTTCAACGCCATTGGCTCGTACGCCTCATACTCAAGTGCGGAGACCGCACGCCCTTCTGAGTAGTTCCGCGTCGTCCCAATGAAGGTGTCGATCCCACCCGACTCGGGCGTTCTGACAGAGTCAACGACAAGCTGGATATTAATCGGTGACGTCGTTATTTGAACCACACTGAAACTCCTAACTGTGAACTGAAAACTCTGAACTCTCCCTATTACCCTCCACTCACCGGCGGAATCACGCCAACCTCATCGCCGGCATGCAGCGGATGATCGTTCGCCACATATTCTTGGTTAACGGCCAGACGCATCACGGCGCCCCAATCCGTGAAGCGTGAATCCAAACTCGACAGGTATTTCAGAACGTCCCGAGCCGTTGATTCCTGCGGGAGGTCGATTTGTCGCTCTCCGAATCCAGCCATGTCCTTCGCGATGGCAAACAAGCGCACATGCACTTTCATCTGAAATCTCCATCAACCCTCTTACAAGAGCTCGATCTCCACCTCATCACCTGCCCTGAGATCCTTGCGCTCTTCGGGGATCACGATCAGACAGTTTGCGGCGACGAGCGAAGAAAGCATCCCGGAGCTTTGGGAACCTGTTGTATGAACAAATAATTCGCCCCGATCATTCCGTACAATTCCTCGGCTGAAATGCCTCTTCCCATCGGCCTTGGAGATTTCGTGCTCCAGCTTCGCGAAGAGCCTCATCGGGGGCCGAATATCTCTCTCTCCCATCATCGACATAAGCGCCGGACGCACGAACTGGAGGAACGTCACCATCGTGGAGACTGGATTCCCTGGGAGCGCGAAAACGGGCACGTCCCTGGACTGCGCATTTCTATAGACTCCGAATGCGGTCGGCATGCCTGGTTTGATGTTGACTTTCCAGAATTGTCTCTTGACGCCGAGCTCTTCCAGGACGCGGAGAACGAGATCATGCTTCCCCACCGAGACCCCACCTGAGGTCACAAGGACGTCGTGGCGTAACCCCCGTTGGATCTTTGAACGGATCTCCTCTTCATCATCACCCGCCTTTCCCAAATCAACCGGGTTCGCTCCGCTCTCCACAACGAGTCCCCACAACGTGTAGGCATTGCTGTTTCTGATCTTTCCCGGAGCGAGGGGGTCCTCGACCTCGACGATTTCACTGCCGGTCGTCAACAGTGCGACAGTCGGTCTAGCGTAGACTTCCGTGCGCGCGATTCCGAGCGAAGCCAAGACTCCCACGCCCGCGGGGGTCAGGCGCGTCCCCTTTCTCAGCACGATCTCCCCCTTGCGGGTCTCCTCCCCCTTTTTGCGGACGTTGCGTGCTTGAGCAACTTGAGTATGGAGTTCGATGACACCGTCGCGTGACTCAACGAGCTCCTGTTCGATGACCGCATCTGCCCCATAGGGCATCGGCGCACCTGTCATGATCTGAACAGCTGTCCCTGGCTGGAGCTTCTGTTCTGAGAACTGGCCAGCGCTCACTTCACCCACAATATCCAGCCTGATCCGGTTTCGGTCAGTCGCGTGTGCAGTGTCCGATGAGCGGATCGCATAACCGTCCATAGAGGAGTTGTCGAACGGCGGAAGATCCATCTCAGCGACAACATCGGTTGCGAGGATCCGCTGCAATGCCTGGTTAAGACGGACAATCTCAATCGGCATTGTGGGGACAGCTTGAAGGATCGTCTTCCTCGCTTCGTAGAAGGTGAGCATTCGACCTGAGGTCACATTGTTCTAGCCAATATATCCAGACCCTCCAGGAAAATCAAGATGAAGGACGCGCGGAAAGTATGACGCACGGGGCATGACTATTGTAGAAATTACATCGTTGTGCCGCGGAGAGAACGACGCGACTGGGTCACGCGATTTGGGTCTTCTCATAATAGGCGAAATGCGGCAGGTCTTGACGGCTCCATTTATGGCTCCTCCGCATACGGCACCCCTGAGTTTCTGGCACGCAGGTGGAGGACGTGGTTCATGATTTATGCACTCTCCATTAATCCAGGGGACAAGAAGCATGGCAGCACTGAGGAAATCGGCCGAATCCGGATTGGAAGCAGTCGACGCAGCAACACTAACTGATACCACGAGAGACCTCTGGTCGGACTTGAGCCAGGCCGGTTTGAAGCACATGAGACGCATGGCACTTGCGATCGACGAAATCGCTCCCTTACCCGGATCGTTGACCTATATTACCGGAAGACGACTCACAAGTCATCAAAGTCAGTTGACGCCCGTTGTCTTTTCAGCACTCGATGTCAACACCCACTTGCAAATTGCCCAACTATACTTGACATTGACCTTTGCTTCCGCCGTCGATTTCCTGGACTTTGTGCGCGACAACTTTCCATTTCAGATGTGCCACGTTCGGACTCTGGGAGAATTCCCATTCTTCGGTCTCCCGGTCGGTGAGCGACGTCATCAGTTCACCCACATGGCCGAAGCTCGAGGGATACAACACACGATTATCTCGAATCCCTCCCGCGAGGCTCTCTATACCGTCCTCTCCAAACTGACATTCGCTGGGAACCCTGCAAACCCAGCGAATCTTCAGTCAGAGCGTCAGCTCGTACGCGATCTGGTGAACTTCCTTTTCTTTCACAACAACCACCGCTCTCTTCCATCCCTGTCAGGAAGAACTCCTCTCCAGAAGCTAAGGACATTTCGCAACTACAACCACCTGTACAGTTTCGACCCATTTGCGTCCGTCCCCCGATTAATGTGAACGTCAATCGTTCGATCCTTCGTGGGCCCGCCGGACACCCGCACATCAATTGCACGTTACGCTCGCGCCGGAATTTCTCCTTGATTTTCAAGGCTCTGTCGCGTATCTTTATGTCAGATTGAATCGTGGATGCGAGCGATTGACCTGGTTGCGGTCAATTTTTTTGCTTTTGGAGGCTCTCGCACGCATTTAAGGGGAATTGCGGATTCCGCGCTCAGAAATCCGCATTCCGAAACAGCGCTGGCGGGGTAGCTCAGTTGGTTAGAGCGTCGGAATCATAATCCGCAGGTCGTGGG
>CAZTKU010000275.1:0-3099 GCA_964614245.1 uncultured Ignavibacteriaceae bacterium | reverse complement strand
CCTTGATCATACCCTTTACGTGGCTCACCGAACCGCCAGCGCGAACCGAGCCCGAGAGGTCGGTGCGCAAGAACAAGACCGTTTTTCGATCGTGGCTCAAAAGGGGAACTTGTTTCTCGCCAAACGGTTGCGGGAGTTTACGACTTACAAGAAGTAGGTAGCCGTACGTCCACATGACTGCAGCGACGCCTATAAGTGTGCCGAGCAAGAGTTGCGGGATCAGGAGGAATACAATGCGACTGGTGTCGACGTGCACGAGCGAATCCATGTCTGCTCGCACGAAGCGCTCACGGGCTTTGCTGAAACTCACAAGCAACTCAATCGAGGTCTGGCTTCGACGCACGGCGGATGAGTGCATCGATGCAATGGCGAGGTCCCACTGGTTAGAACGGACGCGGCGAACGAGATTGAGGAGGGAAAGACCGGCGAGATCGTGCTTTCGCAGAATGGTCAGGGAAGCTTCCGGGAATGACTGTTCAGCGAGGTGCTGAAGCTCTTGATCTTCGAACGGGAGAAGAAGAACGCGCCGGACGCCGGAAGGATTGACCTGTTGTGTCAGTTCAGAAATGCGCATCGAGATCAAGGGGTGAGAGATACGACTGAACGCTGCGAAGGAGCCTAGGCCGATTTCCCTTCGATCCAGTAATCATACCAGAGTGCAAGATTCAAGAGAGCCCAAAGGGGCATACCCTCATCACGGGTTCGGTTTCGATGATTGCGGATCATCGTTTTGACAAAATCCCCCCGAAGAAGATCACGCTTCATCAACCCACTGTTCAGTATCTTCATTTCCATAAAATCGAACCATTCGGAACGAAGCCATTCGTTCACCGGAGCGGCGAAGCCTTGCTTCTTTCTGTAGATGATATTGTGGGGAATTAATCCTTCGACCGCCTTTTTGAGGATATACTTCGGTTCCCCTCCCTTCACTTTGAACTTCTTCGGAATCGTCATCGAGTACTCAACAAGACGATGGTCGAGGAAAGGCACGCGCGCTTCAACTGACGTTGCCATGGAAACCTTGTCTACGCGCATCAGGAGGAGTTCCGGAAGCCGGTTCTTGAATTCGAGATAGATCATCCGCTTCAAATAGTCCGCGTGATGATCGCGCTCCAATATTGCCTCATGCCATCGCGCGGCGAGATCACGGGCTCGCGCGGCCTGAACCTCCCGGTGACCGTTGAACAGCAAGCTCTTGTGCGTTTCCGTGAAGATGTTCACTCCTCCCCAGAACAACTCATCGCCTTCAGTCGCTTTCCGAATGTAGTCAAGCTGCAGAAGCTTGTGCTGGCGCTGCAGGAGGGCTGACGCAATGCCAAAGATCGCAGATCTCGCAAATCTCGGCATGAGCTGATAAGGACGCCACAGCCACTGATAGAAACGAAGCTCTCGCAGGTACGCTGGATATCCCGCAAACTGCTCGTCACTTCCCTCACCGACCTGTATAACGATCGTGCCGTTGTCCCGGGCAAGCTTCGATACAAAGTAGAGGGGAATGCACACCGGGTCTGCCAGCGGCTCGTCCTGATGGTAGATCAGCTTCGGAAGAAAATCGAACGCCATCCGCTGATCGATAATCACTTCGTGATGGTTCGTTCTGAACTCCTTCGCGATCTGACGGGCGTAGCCGAGCTCGTTATATTTCTCTAAGTCTCGAAAACCCACCGAGAAGGTATCAACAGGCCGATCCATCAGCTCTGCCATCAAAGCGACGTTCGTGCTCGAGTCAATTCCACCGCTCAAGAACACCCCGAACGGCACATCGCTCATCATCCGGTCTTTAACCGATTGCTTCAGCAATCTCTGGATGCTATCGATGCAAGATTGTTCGTCCTTCGGGGGACCTCCCTCAAGAAGCTTTGAATGTGCAATCGGTGTTCCATCCAGATCGATGGAGGGCTGTCGTCCGATGGGCACGGGATCCCAGTACTGTTCCTTTCGCGTGTCTCCATCCTTCCCAATCACCATAAGATGCCCCGGCTCCAGCTTGTAAATGTTCTTGAACATCGTCATCGGGGCGGGGGAGATGAGGAACGTCAGATACGCATCGAGCGCTTCTTCGTTGAACTCCCCGTGGACAGCGGGATGCTGGAGGATGGCTTTGATCTCGGAGCCGAAAATGCAATTGCCGTCGGCAAACGTGTAGTAAAGCGGTTTAATGCCAATTCTGTCGCGGGCAAGAACCAGGCGCTGGTTCTTCTCGTCCCAGATCGCGATTGCGAACATCCCAAGGAGCTTGTGAACGAAATCGAGGCCGTATTCTTGATATGCGTTGATGATGCTTTCGGTGTCCGAGCGTGACCGGTAGCGGCAGCCCTTGCGCTCAAACTCCTTGCGAAGGACCTCGTGATTGTAAATCTCACCGTTGAAGACAATGGTAACGGATCTATCCTGTGAGAACATCGGCTGGTGGCCGGCAGGGGAGAGGTCGACGATAGAAAGGCGCCGAAAACCAAACCCCGCGCGCTTGTGGGGCGAGATGAACGTCCCCGAGTCATCCGGCCCGCGGTGCGTGATGGTGTCGCTCATCCTGATGAGAAGTTCCTCATCGAAGGTCTGAGCGGAATTCCCGTAGTTAAACACGCCGCAAATGCCACACATAAATCAATGCAAAATTAAAAATGCAAAAGGAAGAAATGAAAGACAGAAATCAGAAGTCAGAATACAGGAGTCAGAAGAAAGAATTTTGAATGCAGCAAGGAATAGGCAGTATGGAGTACACAGAAGAATTCTCACTATTGTCAGCTACCTCCTACAATCTATCCCGCCAAACAGAGGCGGCACGCACACAACGCGCAACCTTCAACCTCGCTACTCACCCGCTTCACTACTCGATCACTCCACTACTTCGTTACTCCACCACTTCACTACTCTTCCCTCGTTCTCTCTTCCTCCTCATCCATCGATCGAAGCCGAAGTATGCCAATCCGCCGATGGCGAGCAAATTTGCCACAAGGCTCAGGTTCTTTCCAAGGTAGAAGCCTGTGGGCTCGAATTTCATCTCGAGCTTGTGAATTCCCGGCGGAACCACCACGGCGCGGAAAAGGTAGTTGGCGCGATAGATCGGCGTCTCCTTCCCGTCAATGAATGCTTTCCATC
>CAZTKU010000274.1:0-3108 GCA_964614245.1 uncultured Ignavibacteriaceae bacterium | reverse complement strand
GCAACATCAACAACGAGCTTCTGATACGCCAAAAGCTGTTCATCGAGCTCTTTCATTCGATACGCTCTCGGCGGGGCATCCCCACGGAAGTCCTCGAGCGCTTCCGCTATCACTCTGCCCTGTGAGGTCTTCGGGGGGTCAGCTCCCATCAATGCGCATATGGTCGGAACGATGTCAATGTGCTCTGCGTAGAGAATTCTTCCCCCACTCCTCACACCGGAACCCCAGAGGACCATCGTCGTGATTGCGGCGTCGGGCGATTGAAGCGGATGCCACCCTCCGTCGTCCTGCCCATGGTCACCGACGACAAGGATGGCCGTCTTTTCGAGGACGCCGAGGCTCTTCAACCCGACAAGAAACACGCCGAGCAAGCTGTCCGCTCTTTCTATCCCTGTCCGGTACGGTGAATCTTTTGCCCAGATGTTCCAGCGCCAGTCGACATTCTTCTCTGTCATCATTGACTCAGAACCGGCGGATCCGGTATTTTGCAGGTGCACGCGCAAGAACCGCGGTTTGCCCGTTTTCATGAATTCAAGCGCCATCCGGACCGATTCATCATCAGATCCCTCCCGCTGGTAGGAGTATGTGTAGCCGACATTAAGGGTCGTGTATGAAGCGGTGTTCACGACAAATGCCGTTACCTGCGGAGGACGAAAAGACCGCTGGAGATAGCCGGTTTCCCTCGTGATGAACACCGTGCCGGACATCATGATCGGATTCGGGATCGAGGATGTATGCAGCTCCGCGTATGCCCCTGTCTGCGGATGTGCGGGAGGTGGAAGGTAATCCTTTTCTACAACAACACCATCACGGGCCAACCTTCTCAGCGTCGGGATCGAGAGCTTGTCCCAAACCTTGTACGAGAGCCCGTCGATAACAAAAAGAACCGCGTGTTCAGGCTTCGATGTGAATGAGGGCTTCCCGGCTTGTGCATGCATCAGAGCCGGCACCGCGACGATGAAGATGAAAACAAGAAGCGTGGTCCTCATCGAAAGCGGTTGAATGGGTCGGGGCATTGTCCGTGACCTCCTCGGAAAGAGATGCTGCGAAATGGTAAGAAAAGTTTTGAGGGGGTGCAACACGTCCCCTCTCCTCCTGGGAGTGGGCCAGGATGAGGCTTTCCTGATCCCATCCTGTACTTCCCTCGTGAGGGGAAGGAATGTTTCGTCTTAAGCGAAGAGGGACGGGCTTCGTTTGGGCAACGCTTGCCCTGAGGGGAGGGGTGAGGTCTCTACAGGTTAAAACACACCACGCGCGTTTCCGTCATTTCCTGAAGCATGCTCCAGATGCCCTGGCGGCCGACGCCGCTCAGCTTCGTCCCTCCGAACGGCATGACATCGAGGCGATAGTCCGTTGAATCGTTGACAATGACCGCCCCGTACTGCAGTCCGTGAACAGCCTTAAAGGCATTGCCGAGGTGCTCGGTAAATATCGCTGCATGTAGCCCATAGTCCGGCTGGTTCGCGCGCTTGATGGCTTCATCTAACGACGCGACGCGGTAAAGGGACACGACCGGTCCGTAGACCTCCTCTTGGTCGATGCGCATCCCCTCGGCTACCTGCTCCAGGACAGTGGGCCAGACAACCGAGCCGTCACGTTGCCCACCCACGAGCACGCGAGCCCCCTTCTCAGCAGCATCTTTGACCCACGACTCCACCCTTCGAGCCTCCTCCTCAGTGATCATTGCGCAGACATCGACGTCCTCATCCATCGAGTGGCCAGCCTTGAGCCGAGAAACGTGAGCAACAAAACGCTCTCTGAACGCGGCGTAGACATTCTTGTGGACCAGAATCCGCTGCACGCCGATGCAGTTCTCGCCAGCCTGGGCATATGCCCCTGCTGCAATCGCCGGCACTGCCCGCTCGAGATTCGCATCATCCATGACGATGACGGGGGAATTGGAGCCGAGCTCCATCAGCACCTTCTTGATACCTGTCCAGCGGCTGATCTGCAATCCCGTCTCGACGCCGCCTGTGAAGGTCACCAAGCGCACGCGCGGGTCGCTCACCATCGCCTCGCCGATCTCACTTCCTCGCCCCGTGATGACACTCAGGCGCCCTTTCGGAAGTCCTGCTTTGACCAGATCCTGCGCGAGCATCAGCACAGAGAGTGGGGTGAGGGCACTTGGCTTGAGGATAATTGAATTGCCAGCCGCTATGGCGGGGCCGAGGTTATGAGCGGCAAGAGCGAGCGGATCGTTGAACGGAAGGATCGCTGAAACGATGCCTACGGGAAAACGAAAATAGTATCCCACGCGATTCTCCGACCCGACGCGGCTTTCGAATGGAAGCGTTTCACCCGTCAGCCTGCGACCCTCCTCTGCCGCAAGGCGCAGAATGTTGGCCGCGCGCGGAGGTTCGCGTCGCGCCTCACGGATGGTCTTGCTGCCTTCACGCGCAATCGTTTGGGCATATTCCTCCGCTCGACTGTCAACGAAGGATGCGGCCTTCACGAGCACATCATAACGAGCATGGAGTGCAAATTCTCGTTGAAGAGCGAGGGACGCTTCATGAATCGCTGCTCTCACGTCCTTCACGTTGGCACATGGCACTTCTCCGACGAGCGTGTTGTCAAATGAGTTGCGTACGGCGATTCTCTCCGTCCGGCTCACCCACTCTCCTCCGATGAGCATCCTCGTGGACCGATCTTCCGACGTTGATGGCGTTGGCATCGTGGTCTCCTTCGATCTGCTTTGGCGAAAGCGCACTCAAAGTATCATCATGAAATCTGATTGTCAACAAAGATCGCTATACCGACAATTCCCATATCTGATGAAGACAAATACTGGGAGAAGCGGGCAGCTTCAAAGGTCAAGTGCGCTTTCAGATGTGTCGGTTGTAAAGCGTCCCAGATGCGAGCCTGCGGTAAGAACGCCTCGCCTTGAGGTACTCCGATAAACACAAAAGGCGTCTCATCGACGCCTCTTGCGCTTAAACCAAGGGTGTGCTTCCTTCACGACTGGAAGTTCTCAATTCTGAGTTCAGAGTCTGGAATCAGAGGATCCGAAGTAGATGCTGACTCTTACCTCCTACTTCTCACTTTTTCCATCCCCCTGATGTTGCCCCGGCATTTCGGACACCAAGAAAAGGTGATATCTTATGCCTGGAG
>CAZTKU010000273.1:0-3110 GCA_964614245.1 uncultured Ignavibacteriaceae bacterium | reverse complement strand
AAGGGATGATTGTTGCAGACGTGATAACCGTACGCGGCCGCTTTCTCGAACACCGTCTTGTGGACGTCTTTCCCTCCTGCCGTCATTCTCGGTTGGGCAAGAGCAGACTCTAGCAGGCCGCGATCTCTGAGTCCAGGCTGGCCGCCATATCGCTGGAGCAAATCGGCGTGGATCGTAAGAACGAGCTCCTCGGGTATGAACTGAACAGCCATTATTTGGCAAGAGCTTTCAGCGTGTTTCGGAACTTCTTGTTGGTTCGCTCAAACGCCTTCGCCCATTCAGCAAACTTTGGATTGAAGGGCGTCAAGACCACGCCTTCATCCGTCTCGACGAGGTGCAGCTCGTCGCCTTCGCTGAGATGATAGTTGTCAACGATTGTCTTGGGCAGAGTGATGCCAAGGCTATTGCCAACACGACGCACAGATGTTCTAAGCATGATGGCTCCTCTTCGATCCAATGCCATTATAACAAATGTATTACTCATTGTCAACTGCCGCAGCGCCTAACAAAACGGCAGGCCCCGGCAGAACGGTCGAGGCAAGCGCTCGCTCCCTGTGCAGGCGAGCGAAACGCTAAGATTGGCTGAATGAAAACTGCTCGCTCACTGCCGCCTTTGCTTTCAGTGTGCTCATCCTTCTCGTTAATGCAGTTTTTGCAGCAAAAGGAAGTCTCATCCGTCTAAGAAACCATGAATAAGAAAGGATGGAAAATGTTCCTCGGGTTGCGAACAGTCATCTATCATGTGGACAACATCGACAGGGCCAAGAAGTGGTACGCGGATGCTCTCGGAATTCAGCCCTATTTCGATCAGCCCTTCTACGTCGGTTTCAATGTCGGTGGATTTGAATTGGGCCTCGACCCCGACTCTTCGGGAGTATCCAAGGGGAAGAACCAAGTGGCCTACTGGGGTGTGGAGAATATCGAAAAAACCTTTGCACGTCTTCTGAAGCTTGGTGCCAAGAAGAATTCCGATATTCAAGACGTTGGCGGCAACATTCGACTTGCCACCGTGATAGATCCGTTCGGTAATGTGTTCGGCATTATTGAAAACCCACAATTCAAGATCGCATGAACTGGACCTGCCTGCACACGTTCTGCGCAATTGTCCTCACCGAACGAATAAGTACGCAATGGAGTCAACGAGTGCCGGAAGATAAATAACCTCGCACGCTGCGCGATCGGTTGCATTTCCCTCCACTCTTCGCTATATTTTTTCCCGACTACCTGTTCACATACCCAGGTCTCCGATTGTCCGAGCAACTGAGCGTCAAAATCACGCGTATAGGCTCTGGATCACGCGATCTGCTGCTGCCAAGCTACGCTACGGCGGGTTCGGCGGGGATGGACCTCTACGCAGCAGTAACCGGTGAGGTTACGATTCAGCCATCTGAAACCCTCCTTGTTCCCACGGGATACAGCATCGAGCTCCCGGAAGGAATCGAGGCCGAGGTACGCCCGAGGAGCGGACTTGCGATCAAGCATCAGATCGGCATTCTCAACTCGCCGGGGACGATCGATTCCGACTACCGCGGCGAGATCAAAGTGATCCTCACGAATTTCGGGAAAGAGCCTTTTACGATCAGACGCGGTGATCGCATCGCACAATTGGTGGTCCACCGATACGTGCGGGTTGCCTGGGAAGAGGTCGACCGGCTTGCAGAGACCGGACGGGGTGAAGGGGGATTCGGACACAGCGGCGTTTCATCGTTCAAGGGGAGCAACCGATGACAGCGAGACGATATTCACGGGGAGGAAAACAACGCGGCACCCGTGCGCGCGTTAACGTCCGCGGTGCAGGCTGGAATTCTCTCTTTCAGTCCCTCGGGCGGATCGAAGTGGTCTTGCTCGTTGGATCGATCTTGCTGCTCCTCGTTCTGATCTACACCGTTCAATCGGTTATCTCGCCCTTCCTGCTTCTCGGCGCCATCATCTTCCTTTTGTATCCTCTCCGAGGGTATGCACTGGCCAAGAAAATCATGTGGCTGAGTGTCATTATCTTCGGGGTCTGGTTTGCCGGTTCGATTTCGTCAGTGCTGGCTCCATTCGTGGTGTCGCTCGTCCTGGCGTACGTGATGAACCCGATTGTGGAACGATTCGAGGGTTGGGGTGTCGCACGCTGGGTGACATCACTCATTCTGATTCTCATCCTCCTGGGTTTGGTAACGCTCCTCTTCTTTTTCCTGCTGCCGGTTGTGCTTTCGCAGCTCGAGGGCATTCTGGATACTCTTTCAAAGCTTGTTGTCGACTTCAACTCATGGATCTGGAACAGCAAAATTGTGAAAGCCCTGGAGCGGTATGGCGTCTCGGCGGACGAGGTCAGGTCGACCCTCACCAGCCAGTTTGCACCCAAGCTCGAGGATATCTTGAAGAACCTGCTCAAGGGGTTGCTCGTGCTTGCGAGCAGCATCAGTAACCTGGTGACCCAGATCTTCTATATCGTCTTGGTTCCATTCCTGACCTTCTATATTCTCGCCGACCTGCCGAAGATCCATCAGCGGTTCCTCTTACTGTTCCCTCAATTCTATCGTGATAGGATCGAACAGTTCCTTCAGTCCGCTGATCAAGTGATTGGGCTCTACCTTCGTGGAGCAATCATGGTCGCATGTCTCCAGGGGATCCTCGTGGCCGTAGTCTTCTCGATCGTGGGCATCAAGTACGCCCTGATGCTCGGTGTCATCGCCGCGGTTCTCGATCTCGTTCCATATTTCGGTTTGATCGTTACGATGGTGGTGGCGGCTGTTGTTGCGGCGTTCAGCGGTCCGCCGATACTTCCAAAAGTCTTGTTCGCACTCGGTTTCATCGAATCCCTCAGAATATTCGAGACGATGTATCTCTCACCGAAGATTGTCGGCAGCAAGGTCGGCTTGCATCCGCTGATCGTCATCTTCTCCATCCTTGTGTTTTTCTACTTCCTTGGCTTCGTCGGCCTTCTCATCGCTGTCCCCGTCACGGCCTTGCTCATCCTTCTCATTCGTGAATGGGAGGCAAACAAGCGAGGGATTCCGCTCGGTCAATACCATTCCGGGAAATCGGACTAGCGGGCCGTTGAAAAAGGAAACCGCCCCCGAATGAATGACTTCGGGTCAGGCAAGACACGAAGAGCGCCAAGG
>CAZTKU010000272.1:0-3119 GCA_964614245.1 uncultured Ignavibacteriaceae bacterium | reverse complement strand
CTAGTAGTCCTGCTTCGAAAAGTAGCGGGCGGCGAGCGCGTAGATCGCAGATGCGGAAAGGAATGAATAGATGAACGGCATGATCGTGAAATCTGCTGTCGCTTGCGGACCTAGCATCCGATCGAAAGGATTCTTGCCGATCAAGCGCGTGGCATTCTCAAGCATGCCGCTGATCTGAGGTGTAACGTAGTACAAGGTATCGAGGGTGCGATGATAGATAACATTATCCCAGAGTTTGTAGAGGCCGAGGACCCGCGTCTCGAGAGCGCTCGAAAGAAACCAGAAGAGAAATCCCATCATGATGGCAAATCCCTGGCTCCGCGTGAGCAGACTTGTGAAAGCGACGACTGAGAAATAGCAGACAAACGCGACTGCGACCATCAAGCACGAGAGCAGGAATCCCGAGTGCCAGACACCGAGCTTGATGCCAAAGAGAGCCCAGATTACCAACGCGAAGTACAAGATGTTGAGAGCGATGGCAATCGTGGCCCCAAATGAGCGTGACAGGAGTAGCGACGTACGAGAGAGCGGCTTACTCAGATACAGCTCTGCAGTCCCTTTTTCAAGCATTGAGGGGATGAGGCCGGCAACGGCAAAAATGCCAAGAAACATTATCGCCGCCGTAGAGCTTCGCTGAAGCTGAATGAGAAGGAAATCGGCTGCACTCATCCCCATCAGGCTTTTCGCAGGGATGGAATTGCCGAAAACAAGAACGGCCGTTCCATCCGGTGAAGCCTTGATGGCGAAGGCCACGAAGGCAACAATGATGTTACCGACTGCAAAGTAGAAAATCAGCGTCCCGCGCAGGATCGCTTCACGAATGGTCACGGCCATCATCGCTAAGCTTTTCACGAGCCCTCTCCAGACTGAAGCACTTTGATGAAATAGTCCTCGAGGGTTGCTCGTCTCGGCATCACTGATTCGATCAGTATTCCCTCCTTTCGTATCGAGTCCAGGATCTGATTCAAGACAAGTTTGTCAGGGACGGTCACGCGCAGCACTCTTGCATCTGCGTGCGTCTCAGCCACAGAGGACTTGATAATCGCAAGGAGGCGTTCTGTCACGGTGCCTTCCAGTTGAATCTCATATTCCAGTTGTGGGGCAGTGATCTCGCTGATCGTACCCACTTTCAGCACTTGACCTTTGTTGAGGATGGCCACGCGATCACAGATAAGCTCGACCTCCGACAGCAGGTGCGAATTGAGAAAGATTGTTGCGCCTTGGGCCTTCAAATCCTTGAGAACATCGCGTATCTCTTTTCGGCCTATGGGATCAACGCCGTCGGTCGGTTCGTCGAGGAAAAGGAGCTCAGGATCGTTAAGAAGAGCCTGTGCCATTCCGAGTCTCTGCAGCATCCCTTTGGAGTAGCGCTTGATCTTGACATTCATCCAATCTTTCAAGCCAACACGCTCGAGAAGCGATTGGGCTTTTTGCTTCAGGACGCGACCTTTGAGGCCGTGGAGGTTTCCGAAAAGCAGAAGGGTTTGCAGGCCGGTAAGAAATTGGGGGTATCGGTGATTTTCCGGAAGGTATCCGCTCTTCTGCCTGATGGATAAGGCTCCGAGAGCGTGGTCAAATACCTGTGCCTCGCCCGTCGTTGTATGCGCGATCGAAAGCAGGATCTTCACAAACGTTGTCTTCCCAGCGCCGTTGGGACCCAGAAGTCCGAAGATTTCGCCAGCTTCGACCGAGAGAGAAACGTCCTTCAGAGCCTCTACTCGAGCCTTCTTGATGAGACCTGAACGGAACGTTTTTGAGAGCCGTTGTGTTTGAACAATTGACATAGGTGGCTTCCAAAGTATCCAAAAATGCGACATCTTGTCAAGAGTGAAGGAAGGATTGAGCGGGAGTTTTTTTCCTTGACTCGAATGGGGTTTCCTGAGTATATTGAGGTAGTAGAGTGGGTCAAGGATGAAAAAGAATGTCCTTGATTTTTTTTGGGCTAATGTAGGACCGTTTAGGTCGGATTTACATGCTTCAGCTATCGAAGAAAGTCGAATACGGTCTGATCGCGCTTCGTCAAATGGCGATGAAGCCGGTCGGTACTGTTTTCACGGCCAAAGAGCTCGCAAAGGGGTCTGAACTTCCTTATGAGCTCCTCGCGAAGGTGCTACAGAAGCTTGCCCGCGCAGGCATCATCAGATCACTGCAGGGCGTGCGGGGCGGATACTCCCTTGCTCGGCGTCCCGAAGAGGTCACAGTCTCGACGGTCATTCGCGTTATCGAGGAGAGCAAGCCGATGGTGGCAGAATGCTACACTGAGGGACCTGAGAGCTGCTATTTGTTCGGCGTCTGCACCATCAGGCGGCCCCTGGGTAAGCTGCAGCGAAATCTGAATGTCCTCTTTGACGAAATGACCGTCTCAGAGATCATCTAGGCGATACGACACTGAATCATTCTCGGACTCAGATGGACGGAAAACTCAAGATTCTTGCAGACAACACAAAAGGTCTCCTCCTTTATCTGAGGTCAAAGTATCACTTCATTCATCTTTCAAACGTCTTTTTCCGAGACCTCCAATATGGCCTCACGTCGTATTTCGAATCAAAAGGCGTGAAGCTCGGCTATGGAGAGGCGGAAGAAATAACCAAGAGGTATGTTGAGGTCCTTGAGGGATCGGATATCCTCAAGCCGATAAAGAATGGCTCATGGATGCTGAACTATCCGGATTTCAAAAAGCCAGCCGCCAAACCTGAAGCTCCGGCCAAGCCAGTGGTTGCCTCGGCGCCTCGAGCATCGACCGGAAGTGCAGCTAAGCAACAAGTCGGTGGCGCAGCGCTGAGTACGCCAGGACAGGCTTCGCCGAGCAATCCGAATCCAGGTCAGTCAAACGGTTAACCAGAATACTCTTTCGGATCGATGATGAGCACAGAGACCAATGCCATAGAACAACTTGCAAACCAGGAGTACAAGTGGGGCTTCGTTACTGATATACAGGCCGACACGGCTCCAAGAGGTCTGAACGAGAATATCATCCGGTTCATCTCAGCAAAGAAACACGAACCCGAATGGCTTCTGGAGTGGAGGCTGAAAGCATATCGTCACTGGTTGACGATGGAGGAGCCCAGATGGCCCAACGTGCGCTACGAGCCGATCGACTATCAAGACATGATTTACTA
>CAZTKU010000271.1:0-3121 GCA_964614245.1 uncultured Ignavibacteriaceae bacterium | reverse complement strand
CCGCAATCTGAAGATTGCGCCTACCAAGATTTTCCCTCCAGATTGCGTCAACGGTAGCCGCAGGCTTTAGCCTGCGCACTCAGAAGCAGATGTCATTTCCGCAATCTGAAGATTGCGCCTACCAAGATTTTCCCTCCAGATTGCGTCAACGGTAGCCGCAGGCTTTAGCCTGCGCATTGTGCATTTCACAGAAACATCTCGTTCAGATGGTACAGCGTTGACCCTTTGAATTGATATTCCCTCCAGTCATCGACGAGCCGTTTCCTCGTCGGATTGTCCAGAATATAGCGGAGATGCTTGGAGATGTCCGTTTCTGTTCTGATGATATGATCGTAGAAGTCCTTTTGCCAGCGAACACGTGGGTGGTTTCTTGACAGCCAGTATCCCGACCTTTGCTTGAACCGGCGCATCGCATCGAGCGGACGAGCGCCTTCGCCCTTTCCTTGCAGGATGGTGTGAAGATGATCTGGCATGAATAGGTATACCACCACCCAGCAATGGAACGCCGCGGCCTCGGTCAGCAGGATCTCCTCGAACTTCCTTACTACGAGATGATCTTTGAAGAGCTCGACTCTGTCATTGACACAGGCCGTGAAGGCGACTGCCACAAACCCTTGATATTCCTCAGGTGGCAATCTGTGCCTCTTTTCACGGATTCTTTTCATGATGATCGACAGATACGATTCTGGCACCGCAATCTGAAGATTGCGCCTACCGGGATTTCCCCTAGATCGCATCAACGGTAGCCTGCGTACCTCAGTAGATATCACCGCCGCAATCTGAAGATTGCGCCTACCGGGATTTCCCCTAGATCGCATCAGCGGTAGCCGCAGGCTTTAGCCTGCGCTGAAGAATGCGACGATCAGGATTTTCCCTCTAGATTGCGTCAACGGTAGCCTGCGTACTTATTCAAACACCTTCTCCATCACCTGGTAGCGCGCGTGCAAAGCGTCTTCGAGTCTGGCGAGCTCGTCTTTCCCTCTTTTCGCCTTCACCGCCTCCGCAAACGCTTTTACGGCTTGGTCCAGATTCTTGCGCGCCTTGTTGAATTGCTCGGTCTTGTTCTCCAGACGCTTCGGGAGCGTCGCGGCATTGAGCCCTTCCATCTTCAGGACCAACGAATCCACCGACATCTTAACCTTCTCCGCTGCAAACTCCGGCATATAATAGTGGTGCAGGAGATACAGCACCTGATGGAAGGCATCAAGCTCTTTCAGCATCGGGCGTACGACGCGCACCATTTGCTCATAATACATATGGACGTTTTCCGTCGCCTTCAGAATGCCTGCAGCGTCGTCTGCCTCCACAGATTTCCGATATTCTTTCACAGCTTCAGCAAGAAGCTGCAGCTTCTCGCTCCACTTCCCGCTCTTATCACGCAGGATGCCCGGGAGGTTCGCTGCAGCAAGCTTTGCATACGCGCTTTCAACGTCGGGCAAGAGCGATTTCAACTTCGCGATGTCTTTCTCAGGCCAGGCGTTGTGCCAGAGCTCGTAGATGGGCTTGTGGAAGGCATCCAGTTCCGGGACGCGTCCGCTCGTTTCATCAGGAAGCTGGGCGAACACGAGACTCGCACAGCAGGTGAGTGCGAGAAGAATGACAGAAGGCGTCTTATGCATAGGGTGTGTTCTTTCTGTGCGGTTGAAGGTACGTTTTCTTAAACTTTCAATTCCCAACCTTTTTCATATTCCCGTCTCCACAACTCCATAGCTTTGTGATCATCAAGGATATGCCCATTCTCCTTATTCAATTGAAGAGTGCGGTTGACTTTCCACGCAATGTTCGAAAGCTGCAGCATCGTGACGCTGATATTTCCTTCTTCTATCGGTGAATGGAGCTTCTCACCAACCCGAATCCCATTGATGAGGTTCTGAAAATGCTTTGTCGTCATCGAATCGATGCTTTGGAGGTCCTGAGTCGTGGTTTTTTCCTTCGTCTTGTATTCATCAATCAACTTATCATTCAGAGTGAATACCTGGTACCCGCTCCGATCAATCAGCACCGTGCCTTCAGTTCCATGAATCGTCGATCCCCGGCTCCTGCCATAGTACTCTTTGCCCTGGCAGCTCATGCATTCCCAGGTTATCATCTTCTCATCGTATTCAAAACTGGTTACCAACGTATCGTAGAACTCCCAGTCATCCTGAAAATGATATCTGCCACCGGAGGCCGTTATTCTCTTCGGGTAATCAACACCGAGAGCCCATCGGCAAATATCCACTTCGTGTGAACCGTTGTTCAACGTCTCACCGGTTCCCCAATGCCAAAACCAATGCCAGTTATAGGGATGGATATTGTCTTTGTACGCTCTTCGTGGCGCCGGACCTTGCCACAACTCCCAGTCGATGTAGTCTGGAACCGGTACGACCTTTCCGATCCCAATCGACTTCCGCGTGTTGCTATACCAGCATTTGCCAAAATACGGTTTGCCGATAAGCCCTTCATGGATCTTCTTGATGATCTCGATGGTATGATCTGACGAACGCTGTTGGTTCCCGAGTTGCACAAGCTTCCCGTATTTCTTTTGAGCTTCCACCAGCAACTCGCCTTCATACGGATTATGACTGGACGGTTTTTCCACGTAGACGTGCTTGCCCGCCTGCAATCCCATAATCGCCATATGCGCATGCCAATGCTCTGGAGTTGCTATCGCGATGGCATCGACATCTCGGGATTCAAGGATCTTTCTGAAGTCTTTCTCTTTGATGGGGATCTGATCGAACTTCTCCTCTGCTGCAACTGCGAACTTATCCAGCTCCCTCCCATCAACGTCGCACACGTGAGTAACCATGGTATCCTTGTTTTGTCTGATGCAGTCCAGATGCGCATACGCGCGCCCATGCAGACCGATGATGGCAAAGTTGACCCTATCGTTGGCCCCCATGATGCGAGCATAACTCCTGGCATTCAGACCGACAGCGACTCCTGCCGTGCCAAGAGCAATGCCCTTCAGGAATTCTCGTCGCGACTTCATGGTTTCTCCTCCAAGTCTAGATTTCACAGTGTCACCAAAACTCCACGAACATAGCCAACAGATTCCGCTACGCCCGGCAGTGGATTTTTTTCATCCTTCTCGTGCTCAAAATGAAGCGTTCTCGAGTAATTCAATCTCACCAACGTT
>CAZTKU010000270.1:0-3144 GCA_964614245.1 uncultured Ignavibacteriaceae bacterium | reverse complement strand
CCCGCCTGAACGCCGCCCGCTCGAACGACGGAGTCGGGCGAGCAGGCGGGCAGGCCCGCTCCCTCTCCCGCAGGCGCGTTTTGTGCGTCCCGTGCTTTCTGCGGGACGGGAGAGGGATGTCCCGTTTTGTGGGACAGGGTGAGGGTGTCAAACCTAGAAATGTTCCCACCCCTACTTCACCGGTTCCACCACTTTCTTGAACCGCCTCTTGCTGTATGTTCGCGCCTCAACCTCGACCACAGAATCGTCTCCGGTTCAGATAAAGGCTAACAGGCAGTCGAGCTAGAGGTCACGGGGTTTACAGACAAGACGTATGCCACGCCCGCCGACAGCCACGCTATTCCTCCGTGAAGGTCACGACAATTGACAAGAGGATCTCATCCTTGAAATCAGAACCGCTAAGATATTTGTCGTACGACAAGCCGATCCCGGTTCCACCGCTCAGGACCAGGAAGATGCTCGGTTGAACATAGAGTCCACTGCTGAGATTCAAATCATCTTCACGACAGTCGATACAGTCCGGAATATGCCGACTCGCATTGATGGAGTTCAATCCAGCGCCAAGACCGAAGGTTATTTTCTCAAACGTCCTATCATTCGGATCTCCTCCAAGGTCGAATGAGGGTACGAACCCTCCCTGGATATAGAGGTTCAAACCTCCTGTCGCAGAGGACTTCTGACCGCCGGTCGTCGACTGACTGAATTCAGCGTCGTCGCGCAAGAACCAGACTCCGAGACCGCCCGTCATCCTAAACAGATCGGCGAATGTCGCAGATCCTCCAACGCGAAGCAGCCAAGCGACATCTCCAACCCCTTCCACTTTTGCTTTCTCCGGTTTGATGAACGATGGACCTAAATCCATTGCCATCGAAAAGACGGGTCCTTGAGCGTTCGCCGCGAATACGCACAACATCGTCCACGCCACAATTCGCAGAGTCCTGTTCAAGATCATCTTCATTTGTGGCCCTCCTCGGAGATAGTCAATTCTCTGGAAGAATTCGGTGAGAGTCGGGACTGAGAGATATACACATGCGGTGTTTCGATGGGATCGATCGGCTGATTCTGCACCACGAAGCTACTGCAGTTTAGAATGAAAGGCAACTCGATCGAGTTGGAGTGGGGAAGGTCGGGATATTCCTCGTGCGTTACGGCCTGAAGGGGGCTTAGAAACTGACCGCAGTGTCACACCGTCCCTGGGGGTCAATCACCCGAGACACGGATAATCCTCAAATGTTGGGATCTCACGGGGCTGTAAAAACAAGCCGTTCTTATCTCCGGCTTCGAGTCCCGTCAGGACCGACATATTATCTGTGCCTTGCCTTACCAAGCGACTGTACGTCACGGTTTGTGCCGGCTAGTGCCGTTTTTCATTTGAGCTGAATCTCAACCGAGTTTCCATCCCGCCGAATATCCATTGGTGCGGTAATGGAAAATTCGGGGACTTCAAGTCTATTGTCCTCACCGGTGATAAACTTCGAAGGCAGTGTGGAAACAGAAAAGATGATCTGTTGCTTTTCCTCATCAACCAGAACCGGGATCGCTTGTTTGAAATCCAGCATCACTCCTTTTTTGAACAGAAGCAGCACCGGGACCAATTCATAGATCGCCGATCCTTTGCTGACTTGCGTGACTCCAAACGGGGTGAAACGTCCTACTCGGACGATAGGGGTTACATTTCCATACGACATTCTCACGAGAGTCTTGTCCGTCTTGAGTATCGAGGCGACTTTCTCGTCAATCTTTCGCTTCCCTTCCTTTTCAAATTCCAATTTACTGCGATAGGCTTCATCATATCTGTATTCTGCTTTCGCCTGATCGAGGTACCGCTTGAGCTCGTCCTCCGTGAGCCGCAAAGCTCGTTTGAGCAAGTCGCTCAGGTAAACGTTGGGTTTGAATATCTCATCTTTCCAGTGAGGCATCACATCATCCAACAGCAGGGCCAGACAAGCACCCAGATAATACAATTTGAAACGGAGCGGACCGGAACCGAACTTGTTTGCAAAACGATCGTCATTGACAGCGACGATGTTGACCATGTTGTCGATTGCCATCTGAAATCTCTTTGAGAGGACCCCTCGATAGCCGATGAATCCTTGATGGTAATACATTTCCTTGATGGGCACGATCATTTGACCGAGCGTCATGAACTTATATTCGACATATTTCGCAAGCCCCTCCTTATACTCATTCAGGTTTTCATACTCTATCCAACTGCTGTCGAGGCGGGACTGTCTGAAGGTGCGCACCGCGACAAGCTTCTTGATCAACTCGAGTCTGGATTTTGATTCACGTGACAAGAGCGCGTCCTTTATGATATTTCCTTCCAAGACATAGAGCGCATTGTTTTCAGCATCAAGAAGCGGATAGTGCGAAACGACCATTTCATTGGCATCCTTATCGGGCGCCATCTTGTCCTGATAGACATGGAATGCTTCGTGGAGAATGACCTCCAGTCGGTAGTAAGGATCAGGTATGAATCGCCAATCCTTTAACCACATGCTTGTGAAATCCTTGGGCCTCCCAAGCACATCCTGTAACTGATTCCGCATCGTGGAAAACGGATCTGCCACGACGAGCACCCGTGTGTTCTCGATGTCTATGGAAGTATTTTGGTCGTCATAAGAAAGTGTGGTCGTATCATTTCGAACATAGATCGTATCCTCATCAAGAGGATTAAAGCCCGAATAGAATGAAAATCCTTTGGGCTTGTGGGGATAATTGATGAGCAATTCCTGGACGTTTGGGCGATAGAAAAGCACAGGAGTTTTCTGAAAATCCCATCCGTGAAATAGCTCATCACCCAGGTTTTTTGTGATGTTCCGACATTCCTTGAGGGATACCATCATCAATGGGTCAATCCGTAATTCACTCGAGGTCTGTGCAAAGGAGGAAGGAATAGCCTGCAGCAAAACTAATTGAGTGAAGATGACAGCAAGGATGGGAAACGTCTTCATTTGAATTCCTTTCGATCTGAGAAACGGCGCATAACGTTCGCCAAAGGACGAATTGCTTCTGCTGACTGCAATATCACGAATTTCTTGTCCACAAAGGGGTGGTCGTGTGGCCTTTTGGCACGCAAACATCTGTATTCAGAATGATATCTTGTTGTACTGCAAATCCGTGATTTCCAACCTCAGCCATGTA
>CAZTKU010000269.1:0-3214 GCA_964614245.1 uncultured Ignavibacteriaceae bacterium | reverse complement strand
AAAAAGTGAGAGGTCAGACGAGAAACGTGAGACGGAAGACGTAAGAAGGGAGACGGTATGTGTCGTCCTGGAAAAAGTTGACAGGTAATGATTTACTGATCAACAGGAGCCAGGACAATGGAAAAGGTGGTTCGTCAATACAGTTCAGCATTCAGACAAGCTGTAGTTGCGGATGTGACGTCAGGGCAGTATACTGTTCGAGAAGCTGCGCGTGTACATGATGTTCCATACCAAGATATTTATCGATGGTTGAAGCGGTATGGAGGGCCAAACGCACAAACACGAATCGTGAGGATTGAGATGCCCGATGAACGTAGCCGCATCCTCAAGCTTGAACAAGAGAAGCAGGCGTTGGAGAAGGCGCTGGCTCAAGCCCAACTGAAGATCATGACGTTGGAGGCGACGCTTGAGCTGTTGGAAGAGCGCACAGGCCAACGCGTTAAAAAAAAGACCGACACGCCGTTATCGAACGGCTCCGAAAACGAGCAGCCAACGTGAGCCAGGCTTGCAGGATGCTTCGTATCTCTCGGCAAGCTGTGTATCAATATGCTTCACGGCAGCACAAGCAACGGGTGGATGAGCAGAGGGTCATCCATCAGGTACGCTTGATTCGGCGGCAGATGCCCCGCATCGGGACCCGGAAGCTGTACGAGCGCCTGCAGCCGATGCTGGAGCCGCTCGGTATTGGCCGTGATAGCTTGTTCGAGATACTGAGAAGCCATCGGTTGTTGATCCGGCCTCGAAAGCGGTTTGTACCAACAACCAACAGTCGTCATACGCTGCCGGTTTACCCGAACTTGCTGAAGTTGATCAAGCCAGAAGGCCCCGGTCGGGTTATCGCAGCTGATCAAACGTATCTGCGCTTGGCACGTGGCTTCTGCTATCTGTCGCTTGTGAGTGACCTTTACAGCCGCAAGATCCTCGGCGTGGACGTCAGTCCGACACTGGAGACGGCTGGACCTCTGCGAGCGCTCGCCATGGCTGTCAAGAGCATCACACACAGCGATTGGTTCATCCATCATTCCGATCGTGGAGTACAGTATTGTAGCAACGAGTATCGATCGTTCTTAGAATCTCGTGGCGGTCAGAGCAGCATGTCAGCTGCTGGCTGCCCGTATGAAAACGCTATTGCTGAACGCATCAATGGCATTCTCAAATCAGAGTTCTTCTTGGACAGAACCTTCGCTTCGATCGACCAAGCAAGAGAAGCTGTCCTGGAAGCAGTGACAATCTACAACTTCGAACGGCCGCATTTGAGTCTTGGAATGTTGACACCCCAGATGCGCTATGCGGCCTGAACACTTAACCAACGCTGTCAACTTCCGGCCGGACGAGACAATTTCCTATTTCTAAGCCGTTCTCTTGAAGCGAATAAGTCCGTTTAAGAGCCCATCGACTTTGTCCGGCTGAGCCGAAACAACTGATACTTGAGATGACTGAAGAAGCTTGAGGTTTTCGCAGAGCTCTCATTGCGTGTCGAGTTCACTGGGCGAGCCTCTGGCTATCAAGTAGAACTGTATAGTTTCTTTCTTGCTTTGCCTGGCCGCACCCTCGGCGATGTTGCTTGGCACCGAAACTGCAGCCCGTCTCATTTGTGAGACAAGTCCAAATTTCTCTTCACTTGGCAAAGCGGATGTTGCTTCGTATATCATCTTCACAAGCGCCATTGCCTCTTGCCATACTCTCAACTTCTTATGCGCCTTTTCCACAATCTTCTCCCGTCTTACGTCTCACGTGTCCCGTCTTCCGTCTCACCACCTACGCTTCACCCCCGGCCCTTATCGTCTCCAGCCCATGCGCATTCGGTCCGGTTTCATTTCGACGGAGCAGGAACGCGAAAAGCAAACCAAAGAGACCCAGGGACGAGAAGATCCACATTCCGAGGACGTAGCCGCCAGGATTCGACGCACTTGCTGCAGAAAAGTCGTTGGCCCATCCGACAAGGACATTAAACCCAAACAACCCCATGTTCTGTATCATCGTCATCAAACCATACGCGGTTCCTAATTTCGATTGATCGACGATGTAGGCAACAGAGGGCCACATGACTGCAGGGATGAGCGAGAATGCAATTCCCATGATCGACATTGGTATCACGAGGTATGCAGGAATCACCGAATGTATGTCAAAGAAATCCAGATTCAGATTCAATGAACCAGAAATGCCTAATGGTGTGGCAAGATCAACCTTGTAGGCCATGATGAGATAGACCGGAATGATGAGAAGTGCACCAAACATCATCAGGAGTGACCGCTTGCCAATTCTATCCGCGAGCAATCCAAAAAGAGGTGTGAAAACCATCGCGGCCAGGGTCAACATGCTTGATAGATTTCCACCCACTTCCCTTGTTGTGCCGTGCGCTTCCTGGAAGAACTTTATGGCAAACGTCTGAAATGGAAACATTGCAGAGTAGAACGTCACACAGAGTGCGGTGACGTACCAGAATGAAACACCAAAACTGAAGAGCTGTTTGAGCTCTATCTTCTCTTGTCCCCCTTCCTTCGGCATATCGAACCTGCGGCCGGCAACGACATCCAAGAAGTAGTACACAAGAATGCAGACCACCGCGAAGACACCTGCAGCAACGGTCACCCACAACGGCGTCTGCCAGAAATTGTACAGGCTCTTGCCCCACGTGGGAGCATTCAAGGCCATGAACGATCCCAGGCGGGCTACAGTGAGATTGATTCCAAAAGCAAAAGACAACTGCTTGCCTTTGAACCATCGAGCGATGATTGTTGTAATCGCCACAATCATGGATTCGGCACCGAGACCAAAGATCAGCCTCCCCGCTGCCATGGTGTAGATACTGCCTTGTACGGCCGTGACGAGTGCACCTAGCATGATCAGCACCGTGAAGATGAACACCGACTTCCGTGTGCCGATCCTATCGATGATGATGCCACCAATCAGCACCATGATGATGTTTGGAAAACTGTAGATCCCGTTGAGGAGGCCGATCTCCGAATCCGAAAAACCCAGTTGCGCCTTCAAAACATCGGCGAGCGGACTGATGCTGTCATAGATATAATAATTGCCGAACATTGACAGACTGATGAAGAGCAGCACCATCCACCGGAAAAGCAGCGACGGCTGGGATGAAGCAACGAATGGAGGATTTGATTCTGTCATGGCTTATTTATGATCGTTAGACGTAAGAGGTAAAACGGAAGACGTTAGGATGACCGTATCCGCTTGAATCGAATCAAACCAT
>CAZTKU010000268.1:0-3224 GCA_964614245.1 uncultured Ignavibacteriaceae bacterium | reverse complement strand
GACCATCTTGGTTCTGCTTGACTATGTGGCACGAGGGGGCCGGATCCTCTGTTACGGCAAACCTCCGGGCTACGTCGATGGGAAGCGGGTCGACGAAATTGAAAAACTTGCCGCCAAATACCCTCGTGATTGGCTGATTGTGGAAGACGACGACGATTTCAAGATGATCAACCGGCTTAGTCCGCCGCCGGTGGAATTCTGGATGAAGGCCGCTTCAACCGATTCTGCAAACTTGCTTTTCCACCACCGCCGGTCACTGAAGGACTGTGAGCTCCTGTTTCTCGCCAACACGAGCAACAAGGACATCGCCTCCGGCGTCATCTCGGCCCGCGGCCGTTCCTGCGAGCAGTGGGATCTCTTCACGGGAAGCCTCACGCCGTATCCGTTTGGAGTAGAGGGGGAGAGGATGAGAATCGAATTTGCTCTTCCGCCAGGGGGAAGCCTCCTGCTTTGCCTGCGTCCCGTGGATGGCAAGCCAGGCAGCGTTCCATCGGTCCAATGGACTGAGCTCACGGCTTCGAAGGAGATCGTCATCGAGCGCAGGGGGCAGAACGTTCTCACACTCGACTACTGCGATCTCACGCTTGGAGGCAAGACTGAACAGGACCTCTATTTCTATGATGCACAGCTCAAGACGTTTCAATTCCATGGGCTGGATCACAATCCCTGGGATCACAGCGTCCAGTACAAAACAGACATTCTGGACAAGGACAGGTTCTTGTCGAACTCCGGCTTTGAGGCTGCCTTCACATTCACAATCGCCGAGGGTGTAAACACAACTCCTTTGCGTGCTGTGGTTGAACGTCCGGAGCTCTTTCAAGTATTTGTCAACGGTCAAAAAGTTGAGCCGGTCAAGGATCAATGGTGGCTGGACAAGGCGTTCGGCGTATTTGACATCGGTCGCTTCGTCCAGATCGGCGCAAATACGATTGTCCTGAAAGCGTCTCCATTCACGATACACACCGAGCTTGAACCGGTTTACGTCTTGGGAGATTTCGCGCTTGCAAGCGAACAGAAAGGCTTTAAGATCTATCCCTCTTCGGGCCTCAAGTTGGGCTCATGGGCTGGTCAAGGCCTGCCGTTCTACGGGGAGGGAGTCAGCTACACGAGAGAATACATCATTGCTTCGGATCAGGTCAAGAAGGGACAGCTTTCGGTCAGGTTGGGACGGTGGAGAGGTGTCGTTGCCGAGGTCCGGGTAAACGGAAGGAGCGCAGGATTCATCGGCTTTGAGCCTTTCGAGCTCGATGTGTCAAAGCAATTCACCGCCGGGAGAAACACGATAAGCGTTGTCGTCTATGGTTCTCTCAAGAATACGCTTGGCCCGCATCACAATGCGCCGCCCCTCGGCAGAGCCTGGCCGGGACAATTCCAGCAGGGAGCCAAGGGCGGATATCCCCCCGGCTCGGAATACAGCGTACTGGATTACGGCCTGTTCGACGACTTCACGCTCGACTGGCAAGTCAGAGAGTAAGCGAGAATGGACGCAGCAGATCAGGACCGCGAGGCCGTCTGAGAACTCTTCTCTAATGCAAAGTCGTCGACGCCGAACAGCAAGAAACAGTCAGTGACCAATACGAAGAAGGGTGTTTAGATCCTTTCTGTTTAACTTATCAGGTGAACCATGCGACGCGACATTCATCTCATTGCAGCACTTCTCCTTTTCTCTGCGAGCCCTCTCCTCGCACAAACCTTCAAAGCACAGTGTCGGCAGGAAGGGAACACCGTCGTTTGCGGCGATGCCCGATTTCAATTCCTCACGCCATCGTTGGTGAGGATGGAGTTTTCGCCGACCGGCAGATTTGTTGATGCCCCGACCGCGATCGTGCTCAAACGCGATTGGAAGCAGGCGAAGGTCGAGGCCTGGGGTGACAAGGATTGGATCGTCGCGAAAACAGCTCGGCTGATCCTTCGCTATCGCGTCAATTCCGGAAAGTTCAACAAGAACAATCTGCGGATCTCGTGGAAAGAAGGCGGACGTGAGTTTGCATGGGCACCGGGCGATTCCGACCGAAACAACCTGGGGGGTATTCTGTACTCTCTCGATGGTCTTCGGAAGGATCGGCTGCCGAAGGTCGCTCCCGGTACCCTGAGCCGGAGCGGCTGGTTTGTTCTCGACGATAGTCGTACACCGGTGTGGGATGGACAATCCTCCTGGATCGTCCCCCGCAAGGAAAGTGACAACCAAGACTGGTACTGGTTTCTCTATGGGCGAGATTATGGCCAGGTTCTCCGTGACTATGCGGATTTGTGCGGCAAGATCCCGATGATCCCTCGCTATACGTTGGGCGCGTGGATTACCGACCTCAACTATGAATATCTCCCGGGAACAGAGTTCGTCGACAAGTACAGATACACGGACAAAGATGTCAAGAGCCTTGTTACTCGGTTCAGAAGCGAAGGCATTCCGCTCGATATCCTTGTTCTGGATTTCGCGTGGCATCGCTATGGATGGAAGGGAGGGTACGACTGGAGCGACATTTTCCCGAGTCCGAGGGAGTTCCTGGATTGGGCGCATCAATCGGGTGTGAAGTTGTCGCTCAATGACCATCCCGGCTACAGTAGAGAAAGCGTCCTTTCTGATGAGGACAGCCACGCACAAATTGTGCGGACTGAATTGGGGATACCTCCGCCGGAGAAACCTTCTTATGTTCTGGACATCGCATCGGAATGGAAATTCCGAACCGACCCTGCCGACAGCGGAGTGCAAAACCAGTGGTTTTCAAAAGATTGGAAGGATGACGGGTGGGCCACTGTTCAAGGGGGAAAGCCATGGGAGGATCAAGGATATCCCGGCTACGACGGCGCAGCCTGGTATCGAAAGTGGGTTTCAATTCCGGTGAACCTTCAGCGCGGTTCCCTCTACTTGGTCTTTGGCGGTGTTGATGATGAATACGACCTGTATGTGAACGGGGCGAAGGTCGCGCATCACGGCACACCGAACAGCAGCGTTTTTAATTCCGTGACCTATACTGACGTCACTGCATCGCTGAGACGGGGCGAACAGAACCTGATCGCGCTTCGGGTCAACGACTGGGGCGGAGGCGGCGGGATGACCTTCACCCCGGCAGCGATCACGGACAAACCCCCGGCACCGGGAATCCGATTCAACCTCGCGAAGAAGCAGCACGCGCAAGTGTTCATGGATGTTCTGCATCATCCCTTGGTCGATCGAGGAATCAATTTCTGGTGGGTTGACGGGGGGAGCGGGTCGTGCGAGATGG
>CAZTKU010000267.1:411-3287 GCA_964614245.1 uncultured Ignavibacteriaceae bacterium | reverse complement strand
CGACTGTAGATTTTTCGATCGAATATTGTGATTCCTCGGGTCTGAACAATTTCAAACATCAAGACTCGCGTTGTAAATGTTCATGGCTTTCTGAAGACCGTCAGCAAGCACACAGAGACAAGCATCTTTGGCTCGCTCGACCATCGCTGCCGCTGGGGATCGCTCACCTTGAGTAAATGGGTCAAGCACATACTCCGCCATCAACACCTTTTCCTTCGGAGCGAATTCCGATGCGATTCCACATCGCAGCCGAGGGAAGTCCTCAGACTGAAGATGGTAAATAATGGAATACAAGCCATTGTGCCCGCCGTCGCTTCCTCTCGCCCGCAACCGCAAGCGACCGAGCGGAAGCTGGAAATCATCGCAGACAACCAGCAGCCGATCGAGAGAGACGGCAAACCGCTCTTGAATGTCGAGGACAGGCATACCGCTCTGGTTCATGTAACTCAACGGTTTGACCAGCCCCACTGTCTGGCCTTGGTGCGAGCCTAGTGCGATCATGTATTCGCCGCGCCCTGGCCGAAAGCCGATCGTCAGTTCCTTCGCGAGACGATCCACAACGTCGAACCCGACGTTATGCCTGGTGCCTTCATAGCGGCTTTCGGGATTGCCAAGACCGATGACGAAGAGCATCATGCCACGAGCGCATCAGGCAGACGACTTTTTCTCTGCAGGCGCGGCTCCCTTGGTTCCTGCACTCTCCTTGACTGCCTCCTCAGCACCTTCTTCCACCTTCTTCCCCTTGGCGATGACTTCGGGTTCTGCTGGGGCAGCTTCGGTCGGAACGACACCGGGAGCGACTTCGGCTTCCTTCAATACCGTCGGCGGCACAACTGCAACGACTGTGCTATTTTCGTTCTCAAGGACCTTCACGTTCGGGATGTTGAGCTCGCGCACGTGAATCGACTTGTTGACCTCCAGGCTCTCGACGTTGACCTCGATGCGATCCGGGATGTTCTTCGGGAGACATGAAACCCGCAGCCGGTGGATGATATGCTGCAGGATGCCTCCGTCCTTGACGCCTTTTGCTGTTCCAACTACAGAGATTGGCACTTCGATTGTGAGTTCCTCGTTCTCGCTCAGGCCGAACAAATCGAAGTGGATCGGTTTGTCGGTGACGGGATCGAATTGCACGTCACGCAAGATGCAGGCGTGCATTGAACCGTCGTCCAGCTTCAGGTTAATGATGTTCGTCGCTGAGGATCGGTACAAGGGCTGAAGTGTCAATTCGCCCATGGCGACCGGGATATTCTTCTGCCCGTGCCCGTAGTAGATGCCGGGGATCATTCCCGTTCTCAACAGTTTCTTGGCTTTCTTCCCAAGATCCTTTCTGACTTCAGCGGTGATCGTTATCTCAGACATTGTACCTTCTCCTCAGTTAAATCTTGTCCTTGTCAACGTCGAACAGGGAGCTAATGGATTGGTTGTTGTGCGTTCGTAAGATAGCTTCTGCAAAGAGCCTTGCGACAGAACGGAGCTCGATCTTCGGAGATTCCTCCTTCAGGGGAATCGAGTCCGTAACGACAAGTGTGGTCACCGCTGATCCATTTATCCGCTCCATCGCTTTTCCGGAGAGTATGGGGTGAGTGCAGGCGCCGTAGACCTCTCGTGCCCCATTCTCCTTCAGGGCGGACACCGCGTTCACAAACGTGCCCCCGGTGTCGATGAGATCATCGACGATCAGCACATTCTTGCCCCTCGCGTTGCCGATGATGTTCAACACTTCTGCTTCGTTCGCCTTCGGCCTGCGCTTGTCGATAAGAATCAGGTCAGCTTCCAGGCGTTTTGCGTACGATCGCGCCATTCTCAGCCCGCCGACATCGGGCGAAACCACAGCGAGGTTGTGGATTTTCTTCTTCCGGAAGTAATCGGAAAACACCGCCGAGGCATACAAGTGATCGAGCGGAATATCGAAGAATCCCTGAATCTGCGCAGCGTGCAGGTCCATCGCGATGACACGATCGGTTCCTGCCTCTGTAATCAGATTAGCGACGAGCTTTGCCGTCACCGATACCCGTGGTTGATCCTTGCGATCCTGACGTGCGTAGCCAAAGTAGGGGATCACCGCTGTCACTCGTCTCGCCGACGCCCGCTTCGCCGCATCGATCAGGATCAAGAGCTCCATCAAGTTGTCAGAAGGAGGCTGAGTCGATTGCACGACGAAGACATCATCCCCCCGAATATTGTCGCTGTACTTGACCCAGATTTCTCCGTCGCTGAAGTTTCTGATATCCAGCTTGCCGAGTGGTGCTCCGGCAGCCCTGGCAATTTTCTCTGCCAGCGGACGGTTTGCTCTTCCCGAAAAGATCTTTAAGTCGCTCATGACTTCCTCGAGGTTGAGTTGAGGAGAAAGGAGCTCAATCAGGGATATTCGCTGGGGTGCCAGGATTCATCGCCAAAGGCGCCAGCCCGCCTTACCAGCTCTAGATGGTCTGGCGGGGATGTGCCCGCCGGAACGACGCAGTCGGGCAGGCCTCCGGCGCAGAACCTGGGAATGTCCCGTCAGCTCCGCTGACGGGATGCCTTACCACTTGTCAACATCCCAATGATCTCTGTAAACCTACGATTGTTTCTCAGACTCTTGAGATAACGTTCACGTCTTACAGCTTCAGACCGCGTCGCAAAAGGCTCAGAATGGATCAAGGCGAGCGGCCTTCTGCCTTTGGTTGCGGGCACCCTGCCTTCGTTGTGCCGCCAAACTCTGTCTTTCAGATTGTTCGTCTGCCCGATGTAGAACTTGTTGTCTCTCTGGCTCAGTAAGACGTACACCCAGAACATTTTGCCGCGGAAGACTCTTGATGATGCTGGGGTGCCAGGATTCGAACCTGGGAATGTCCCGTCAGCTCCGCTGACGGGATGCCTTACCACTTGTCAAC
>CAZTKU010000267.1:0-311 GCA_964614245.1 uncultured Ignavibacteriaceae bacterium | reverse complement strand
TTGCCGCGGAAGACTCTTGATGATGCTGGGGTGCCAGGATTCGAACCTGGGAATGGCGGCTCCAAAGGCCGCTGCCTTACCACTTGGCTACACCCCAACGAGCAGCATCCAAGCGTTAGACACAAAAAAACAAAGCCCAACGCACAAAACCGTTGGGTCAAAAAGGTAGCCAAAAAAAGCTTCTAAGTCAACGGAATTATAGACGGTTACTCCATTCGCGTGAGTTGCTCAATGAGGTTGAGGAAGGAAGAGAATGGAGTTCAACAGCAGCTTCTGGAGGCCTGTCCAAAACCTCCGAAAGGTCACGTTCT
>CAZTKU010000266.1:0-3323 GCA_964614245.1 uncultured Ignavibacteriaceae bacterium | reverse complement strand
CGAGTTGGCTGCCACCCCGCCTGCAAGGGCAATGTCTTTAACCTTATGTTCCTTTGCCGCACGCATCGTCTTCTGCACCAGGACATCAACAACAGCCGCTTGAAAACTGGCGCAGATGTCGCATAAGAACTCTTCATATCCATCGCGATTGGCCGACTTTACCCTCCAGGCGGTGGTCTGATATCCGATTTTCCGCAGATAGTAGAGCACCGAGGTCTTCAATCCGCTAAAACTGAACTCGAGCGACCCTTCTTCCAGATACGGGCGCGGGAAGTTCACGAAAGCCGGATCTCCCTTCGAGGCGTATTGATCGATCATCGGGCCCCCCGGGTAGCCGATGCCGAGCATTTTCGCGACCTTGTCAAACGCCTCTCCCGCCGCGTCATCCCTGGTCTCTCCCAGTATCTGATAATCGAATGCGTTCCTGGCCAGAACCAGCTGGGTATGCCCTCCTGACACCGTGAGGTTAACGAACGGATAACCGGGCTTTGGATCCTCAATTAGATTGGAAAAGATATGAGCTTCCATATGATTGACCCCCACGAACGGGATTCCCAGACCGAGGGCCATCGACTTGCCAAAGCTCAGCCCCACCAGAATCGCTCCGACCAGTCCCGGCCCGTACACTGCCGAGATTGCATCGAGCTGGTGCTTCGCGATCCCGGCCTGCCGCAGCGCCTCGTCGACGACAGGGACGATCCTGCGCTGGTGAGCCCGGGAGGCAAGTTCTGGCACTACTCCCCCGTATTCCGAATGAAAGAGCTGTGTGGCGGTTACGTTCGAAAGGAGCGCCCCGTCCTTCACCACTGCAGCGGATGTTTCGTCACAAGATGTTTCAATTCCAAGAACGATCATTTGCCGATTAACTGGTTAATTGGTGAATGGTGAGTCCCGGCCCTTCGGCTTACCATTGACGGTTCACGGTTACCGTTCACGAGTCTCGATCCCCGTTTTGACATCAACTTTTCGTTATGATAACCAAAAAAACAGGCTTGCGCAACCATTGAAGTGTGTTGAAGTGTTCTCTTGACGATTTGAAATACATCTTGCCTCTCTCTTGTTTTGTGAGTACATTAATTCGGGACGTCAAGGATTATTTCACCTGGAGTCTGGAGATGGCAAGAATCTGTGAAGTCTGTGGCAAGAAACCTATGGCGGGAAACCACGTGAGCCACGCGCACAACCGTGTTCCGAGGCGTTTTCTCCCTAACCTGCAAAAGGTCCGTGCTCAAGTCGACGGATCGGTTCGGCGCATTAACGTCTGCACGAATTGCATCAAAACCGGTCGAGTCCAGAAGGCTGCCTGACGCGGGCGCGCGCTCTATAATTATATAGTGTGCAACTCTCACAGTATCCCGCAATCTTGGCGGGATTTTTTGTTTAGGGACGAGCGGATACCGGCACATTGAGCCCATGAAATTCTCCTTTACACCGCCAAACCAGCTTACCTTCCTGCGGATCCTTCTGGCGCCGGTGTTCCTCACACTCTTATTCTCATCGGACCCTGTTCTCCGTCAGCTCTCGCTGTTAGTGTTCATCATCGCCTTGCTCACGGATTGGTACGACGGCTGGGTTGCGCGCCGGTGGGGCTATATTACACGATGGGGAAAGTTCCTCGATCCACTTGCAGACAAGGTTGTCACGTCGGCAGCGCTCATCGCGTTCATGTATCTTGACCTCGTTCCGTCCTGGACGGTATGGGTCATCGTCGTCCGCGACATCGCCATCACTCTTCTTCGCTCCTACGCCGAATACAAAGGGAAGCCTTTCGACACGACACGCCTCGCCAAGACGAAAACGTTCCTGCAATTCGTCGTTATCTATTATGTTCTTCTCCTGTATGTCGGAAAAGATATCGAGTTCGTCCGCTCGAGGTACGGTGAATTGATCAACTCGCTACTCGACTATTCCTTCCTTTACGCGAGCATGGTCGTGATCGCGGCTATCACGCTCCTGACAGGCGCACTCTATATCATCGAAAACTGGAAAACCGTTCGCGAGCTCTATGACTTCTCCAGCCGAATCACAGAGTCCGAGTGACATAGCTCCTCCGGCGGACGAACAGCTTGCCAATGTTCCCTTCCTGACAAAAGCGTTTGCGTCCGGACTCTTCTCAGGCTATTCTCCGGCAGCTTCCGGAACGGTCGGCAGTTTGGTGGGCCTGGCGTTCTACTTCATCCCCGGTTTTGAGAACATCTACGTACTCGTCCCAGCCAGTCTCCTGGTGCTTTTGCTGGGAATCAGGGCTTCAGCGGCCATGGAGCGGGTGTACGGCCATGACCCTGCCGAGGTGACCATTGATGAGGTCCTTGGCATGTGGGTTTCTCTTCTTTTCCTTCCGAAGAGCATACCGATAGCCGGTTTCGCCTTTTTCCTTTTCCGTCTCCTCGACATCGTAAAGCCATTCCCAGCAAGGCGTTTTGACAATAGGAAAGGCGGAGTGGGGATAATGCTTGATGATGTGATTTCCGGGATCTATACCAATATCGTTCTGCAGATCCTCGTTGCCTTCCGAATTCTCTCATAACTGTTACCTCTCTACGTTACTCTTCTTATGATGGCGGAAGTCCTTTCGATTGGTGACGAACTCCTTATTGGCCAGGTCATCAACACCAATCAGGCGTATATCGCTGAACAGCTCAATTCGGTCGGCGTCTCCGTGGCGAGGATGATGACCGTTGGCGACGATCAGACGATGATCATCAAGTCATTTGAGGAGGCCTTTGCCCGCTCCGACGTCGTCGTCGTCACGGGAGGCTTGGGTCCGACGCATGACGACATCACCAGGAGCGCTGTGTGCAAGTTCTTTCAGACGGACCTGGTCGTCAACGAGGAAGCGCTCGAACGAGTTCGCGAATTCTTCCGGAGGCGTGGTTTGGCGCCGCGGAAGATTAATGAAGACCAGGCATTGGTGCCCCGTAGCTGCACCGTGATCCAGAACTTCAACGGCACGGCACCGGGCTATCTGTTTGAACAACGGGGCAAGTACTTCATCGTGATGCCGGGAGTCCCGTTTGAGATGAAGGCTATGACAAAGAGTTTCGTGGTTCCATTCTTCACGCAGAGGGCATCAGGCGTGGTCATACAGCATCGCACTCTCAAAACAACGGGGATTGGGGAGTCATTCCTGGCCGAGCAGATCGGCGACGTGAAGGATATCGTCCCGCCCAACTCCAGGTTGACACTGGCTTTTCTGCCTAGTCCCACCGGGACGCGACTTCGCATCACCGCGCTGGCAAAGAGTATCTCTGAAGCAGAATCAGGCATATGCAATGTCGAAGAGAAGTTGCGCAGCAAGGCGGGCAAGTACATCTACGGCGCCG
>CAZTKU010000265.1:0-3350 GCA_964614245.1 uncultured Ignavibacteriaceae bacterium | reverse complement strand
ATCAATGCGTGGATCAGGTTGTCCGGGCGGGGCGGGCAGCCGGCAACGTAGATATCCACCGGCAAGAACCGATCGATGCCCTGGACAACGGAATAGGTCCGGTACATCCCCCCGGAAGACGTGCACGCCCCCATCGCAATCACCCATTTGGGGTCGGGCATTTGATCATAGATCTTCCGCACCACCTTCGCCATCTTGTAGGTTGTCGTTCCGGCAACGATCATCACATCGGATTGGCGGGGGGAAAAACGAAAGACTTCCGATCCGAAGCGAGAAACGTCGAACCGGGGGCCCGCGAAGGCCATCATCTCGATAGCGCAGCAGGAAATTCCCATGGGCATCGGCCAGAGGGAGTTCTTGCGGCACCAATTGATTGCATCATCCAGCTTGGTCGTCAGGAAGCTATCACCCAGCGCATGCTCTAGTCCCATTCAAGTGCTCCTTTTCTCCACACATAATAGAATCCGATCAACAGTATCACGATAAAGACCAGCATCGTGACATACCCGCCTACTCCGAGTTGCCTGAACGAAACGGCCCACGGATAGAGAAACACGACCTCGATATCGAACAGGATGAAGAGAACCGCTACCATGTAGAACTTGACGGAGAATCGCTCTCGTGCCGTTCGCACGGGCTCCATCCCGCTCTCATAGGTGGACAGCTTCTCATCGCTCGGTCGCCGCGGCCCGAACCACTCGTTGAGCTTCATCATGACGACTCCGAAGACAATCCCGCCGGTGATCATCACGATTATCGGAATGTAGGCTTCTAACATGTTAACACCCGCAGGCGGGGAAACGTTGCATCGGATGCCCAAGAACTTGGTTGACGGCCTTCAAAATTGCCTGAGATTTTAAGTAAAAAACGGTTGAAAGTCAATCAAGTTTGCTTCAGGTGCTTGACTTGCAGAGCAACATTGGATATACTAAGAGGGCGCTAGCTCGGGGGCGAAACTTCTGGTGCGTGTCCGAATGTGAAAACTATAGAGAGAACGACTTGAGGAAACGAATGGGAAAAAAGAAGAGACAGTTCACGCTCGACTATTGGAGGGATGGGGAATGGTTGGTCGGTCGCATTCGTGAAATACCCGGTGTCTTTAGTCAGGGAAAGACAATGGAGGAACTGACCGCCAACATCATTGATGCCTATCGCATGATGAGGCAAGAACATAACTCGATTGTGCCGGTTAAACAGTACAAAACGAGAGAACTGGGAATCGCGATCTGAAACGGTCAGACCTCATCAGGGAAATTCAGAGCCAGGGTTGCTATCTCAAAAGGCATGGAAAACGACACGATATCTATCACAATCCTGAAACCAAGAAGGACTCCCCGATTCCTCGACATTCTGAAATTGCCAATACTCTTTGCAACCTCATAAAAAGACAGCTCGGATTGAAATCAAAAGGTTGAGCACAAGTTAGTCCGCATCGGATAATCTCAAAGCCTCGACATGGTCTCCTCAGACCTAGTTGAGGCTTTTCCGTTTCCTATCGGATTTCAAAGAGAGACAGTACCTGACGATGAGAACTTCTTCCTATCGAAGTATCATCTGCACTCCTTCAAGCGGCCAACGCGCGCGAACCTTGAGAGTGTCCGGGTAATACACGAATCGTTCCGAGCTCGTGAAGGGAATCAAGGAGCCTGAATCGTATTTCTTATTTTGGTTTCGGTCGCGGAACGCGTGAAGCACATACTGTCCTTCGACAACATCCTTCACCGCGAACGCTCCATCCTGCCGAAGGACAACCGTGTAAGGCTTCGCGTTCTTTCGTGAGATGTTCTCTGCAATGAGAATGATTGCGCCGACTTGATCTGAGCCTCTTTTGTCCGCGACCACTCCCTCGATACCGCTGAACAGCCCCTGATCAAAGGTTTGAAAGCGGATCACCTGCGTAGTATCGGGGCCACGTCTGCCCGTGAGCTCGCTCAACCTACCCAGGTTCACCACCATTTTGTACCACATCTTACTCAGGAGTTTCGTCCGGGGTTCAAGTGCAATGGAGAGATCAGTGAGCCAGTGCAATTCAATTGGGATTTCCTTCCGCGCACTGTCCAGCAGCGCGATTGCTCCGTCAGCACTCTCCCGCTTCAATGCATCCGAGAAATGAACGAGCACTTGCGGCTGGAGCTCAACGCCCGTCGTGCTATCGGCCAGCGATGTTGAAACGATTGCCGGACCGAGAGAATCTTCGGCTGATGAGCCGGAAAACGTCAGCGAATTGGCGAGGGGACTTATCGGCACGCCATTCAGGTCTTTGATTCCTTCGACCTTCAAGCGATATCGCAGATCAGGCGTTTGACGCTGCGTCACAAACAAGACAGTTGTGAACTTCGGGAACAGGACGGAAGCCGATTGAATCTCCAATGAATGCTCGCCCACGGTATCCGCAGCGTGGAAATTCCTGTGCATCGATACTGTCGTGTCAACGGGCTCAGAGAATTCCGCCAGAATGTGCCGTTGATCCGGGGCCGTGACTTTGATAAGTCTCGGCGCAGTTGTATCGGCTCTGGTAAGCTGAATCACGATGCTCGACTGAATGGTGTCGGGATCGGTAAGGGTGATACCTACTGACGTCACCCCATACTCGTCCGTTTCAGGATCATACAAGAGGTTCTTGTATGCATCGCGAACCGCGATCAGTCGATAGTCACCGAAGGACAGATGTCGCAACGAAAACTCGCCGCCTTTACCGGTCTGCGTCACGTAGTCGGGTCGCGTGGTCTGTGGATTGAGAGTGTCCGGATTGAGCCCGGTAAGGTTATAAGCAAACAGCAGAACGCCGGAGGGAGAATCGGGCGGTTTGATCGGATAGACCTTTCCTTCGATAACCCCACGATCGATAGCATCACCCGTGGAGAAGGCCAGAGAAAACGCCTGCGCCATCTTGTTGCGATTGTGGAGATCCATGAGATCGGTCCCCACGTTGATGACGTACGTCGTGTTCTGCCGGAGCGTCTCCGAAAACCGAATCTCGACCACCGTTCCGCTCCAATCAAACTCCAATGCGCCCACTGAAGGGGAAATGAAAATTGATTCTTCCAGGCTGCGATGATCCACATACTCGTCAAACTCGAGAGAAATACTTTGCCCGTGGAAGCGCGTTGTGAAGTTGTGCGGGTACGTCGAAATAATGATGGGGGGAGCGGTGTCAAGAGGACCGCCTTCCGGCGCTCCCTGGCCTGCGCAGGAGAGGGCAAGAAGGGAAACGAAAAATGCTGCGAGACAATTCTGCAGCGCTCGGTGAAGCCTCATAGAACGGTGACGAGTGAGAGGAAGATTGTGGGAGGAATATAGAAAAAGGTGTGGAAAGAACAAAGGTCGCAGAGTAATGACATCACGCTGTT
>CAZTKU010000264.1:0-3371 GCA_964614245.1 uncultured Ignavibacteriaceae bacterium | reverse complement strand
GGACGCTTTGATTTTGTCGATCCGACGTTTCTCGACAGCGACATCTCTCGCTCCGATTTTCACTCGGGCTTCAATCTCACCGCCGGGGCTATCTACGAAGGCACGGGCGATCTGTTGAATGCTCCATCACTGAGCCCGCTCGCTCTCGGCTTCGTCGTTTCCACGCCCACGAATCTCTCCGTCAACCGGGAGAGCATTCTCACGACTGCAGAGTCGTTTGATACGACGGCCACGAGCTCAGGGAAGGTCGAAATTCCGCTGGCGCTCGGATTCGGCGTGTCGTACCTCTTTGATAGTCGGTACTATCTGACTGCAGACGTGTATCTCCAGAATTGGGAGAGCGCGAAGTTCTTCGGGGGCCATCCACCTGAAATACGAAACAGCGCGCGCGTTGGTGTGGGATTTGAATCTTTGCCCCAGCGTGAAACGGAGGCCTTCTGGCGCAGGGTTGCGTATCGGGCTGGATTCTACTATAATTCAACCTACTACAGGATCAACAACAAGCCGGTTGACGAGTGGTTCGTGACGGGGGGCGTTGGTGTTCCCATCGGGCCGGATGCAAGAATCGACATCGGACTCCACGTAGGCTTTCGTGGCACGACAGCGGACAATCTTCAGAGGGATACAATCATCCGCCTGACGCTGTCACTGAGTGCGAGCGAAGCCTGGTTCATGAAACTCGAAGATGAGTAGTCTCAACTCCCAAATCCCCTTTGACCTATGATTGCCCTTGCCAGTGACCACGCCGGCTACGAGTACAAAGAGAATCTCAAGAAGCTACTCGACGAAATGAAACTTCCCTACCGCGATTTTGGCGCTCAGTCCAAGGATTCCACCGATTACCCCGACTGGGGCCACAAAGCGGCACAGGCAGTTTCGACCGGTGAATGCGACCGAGGGATCCTTGTTTGCGGCACGGGGATCGGCATGTCTATCGTCGCGAACAAGCACAAAGGTGTTCGCGCTGCCCTCTGCAGCTCCGCGACAGCCGCCCGCCTCGCCCGACAACACAACGACGCCAACGTCCTGACGGTCGGCGAACGGGTAATGGGATGGGAGTGCGTGGTGGACGTTGCAAAAACGTTTCTGACAACTTCGTTCGAAGGCGGACGCCACGGACGAAGGGTTGACAAGATCCACTCGCTCACCGGTTTGTAGCATGCTGCAGTGCGCCCCACCGAAAAATTCTCTGGGACGCGCGAGTTTACGTTCGCTCGATGACCGCCGCCGGAGTCTATGCACACCTCGCTCGGCATCCATCAATCCTCCAAATGAATGAGTCGTGACCATGCAATCCCTCAAATCTGTTGACCCCGAGGTTTTCTCTGCCATCCAGAACGAGATCAACCGCCAGAACTCAAAGCTCGAATTGATCGCCTCTGAGAATTTCGTCAGTATCGCCGTTCTTCAGGCTCTCGGCTCGGTTCTCACGAACAAGTACGCCGAAGGATATCCCGGGAAGCGGTACTACGGCGGCTGCGAGTTTGTAGACGTGGCGGAGAACCTTGCCCGGGATCGGGTGAAGAAGCTCTTCGGTGCGGAATATGCAAACGTTCAGCCACACTCCGGTTCACAAGCGAATATGGCTGTCTATTTCACGTTCCTGAAACCGGGCGACAAAGTCCTCGGTATGAATCTTTCGCACGGCGGGCACTTGACTCACGGATCGCCGGTGAATTTCTCAGGACAGCTCTACAAGTTCAGCGCCTACGGCGTCTCGAAGGAAACAGGCTACATTGACTATAACGATGTCGAGGCCGTAGCCAAGCAGGAACGCCCGAAAATGATTACCGTGGGGGCGAGCGCCTATTCCCGCAATATTGATTACAAGGCATTCCGAGCTATCGCCGATCAGGTGGGGGCATTTCTGTTTGCGGACATCGCCCATCCGGCCGGCCTCATCGCCACCAAACTCCTGAACGATCCTCTCCCCCACTGTCACGTTGTGACATCCACAACACACAAGACCCTGCGCGGACCCCGCGGTGGTTTGATTCTCATGGGCAAGGACTTTGAGAACCCGTTCGGCCAGGTCGCTCCAAAGTCGGGACGAACGAAGATGATGTCAGAACTGATCGACTCGATGGTCATCCCGGGCATCCAGGGCGGACCGCTGATGCATGTCATCGCGGCGAAGGCTGTCGCATTCCACGAAAATCTCCAACCGGAATTCGTGAAGTACTCCGAGCAAGTGATCAGAAACGCCCAGGCGCTTGCAGCGGCGCTCGTGAAGCGCGGCTACAACATCATTTCCCGCGGCACGGACAATCATCTCATGCTCATCGATCTGCGCAACAAGAACGTCACGGGCAAAGATGCTCAGGAAGCGCTCGACCTAGCAGGCATCACCGTCAACAAGAACGCGGTGCCGTTCGATGACAAGTCGCCGTTGATCACGAGCGGCATTCGCATCGGGACCCCCGCCTTGACGACGCGCGGGATGAAGGAGCGCGAGATGGAGATCGTGGCGGGACTTATCGACCGGGTTGTTACCGATATCGGGAATGAAACAGAATACAAACGCGTGCGTGGTGACATCCACGAGCTGAGCTTGTCATTCCCGCTCTACCGAGAGCTCGCCGAAAACTAGGAGGGCAGGGAACCTCGTGTTTCGCCAGCTATTGTTCAATTTCCTCAAACGCAATCAGGCGTCGCCCGGCCCGGACGATCAGAAAGAGATGTCTTTCCTCGATCACCTCGAAGAGCTGCGGTGGCATCTCATCCGGTCGGCGATTGGTCTTCTCGTCGCGATGGTGATCTGCGGGATCTTTGTTGAATTCATCATCCAGAAGATCTTGCTGGCGCCCCTGCTCGGTGTCGGACTCAAGGCGCAGGTTCTTGCCCCCTACGGTATCGTTCTGCTCTACATGCAGGCGGTGCTCATTTGCGGGCTTATCCTCAGCATGCCCAACACGCTTTACTGGCTGTGGAAGTTCGTTGCGCCTGGACTTCTTCCGAATGAGCGCCACTACGTCTCTGCAATCGTTGCCTTCACCTCTCTTTGTTTCTTCGCAGGAGTTGCCTTTGGATACTTCGTGCTCCTGCCGGCGGCGCTGACCTTCTTCGCGCACTTCGGCACGGACAATATCGCTCTCAATGTCTCCATTGACCGATACGTTAGCTTCGTACTGGCGATGATTCTTGGCTCTGGTTTGGTTTTCGAGCTGCCCATGGTCTCCTACTTCCTGTCAAAGATGGGCATTCTCACACCAACCTTCATGCGGCACTACCGGCGACACGCGTACGTCGTCATCCTGATCGTTGCCGCTGTCGTGACCCCCACACCCGACATTGTGACACAGATACTCCTGGCATCTCCGATGATCGTGCTCTACGAGATCAGCATCTATATCTCGAAGTTCGTCCAGAAG
>CAZTKU010000263.1:0-3379 GCA_964614245.1 uncultured Ignavibacteriaceae bacterium | reverse complement strand
CAGAGGAAGCGATCATCGACCGCGTGAAACGCCGCGTTGCATCTGCCTTGCCGGGGGAATGGATTCTGGGCTGGGGATGGGACGAAGGGGAATGGGCATCTCACTATCCCACGAACGAAGCGCTGAGCCGGATTGTGCCAAACAATCCTGTGTTTCTCGTAGGGCTACACGGATTTGCTGCTTGGGCAAACAAAAAGGCGTTGGAGATTGCAGGCGTTGACCGAGAGACGAAGGATCCAGAGAACGGAAAGATCATTCGCGATGAACCATCCCGAGAGCCGACGGGCGTCCTCACCAATCGAGCGCAAGAACTGGTGGCTCGATACATTCCGCCCCTAACGCTGGATCAGCTCAAGAAGGCGATACAACTCGCAGCAGCGGAGTGCATCCGCAATGGGATTACATCCGTTCACGAAGCAGGGGTCACGCCTCTCACCATCCGAGCTTTCCGAGAGCTGATCAAAGAGAGGAAAATTCCCTTGCGTGTGTACGCAATGCTCGACGGGGCGAACAAGGATCTCGTAAGCGAGTGGTTAGCGAAGGGGCCGGAGTTAGATTCAGTACATCATCAATTGACGATTCGCACCTTCAAGGTCTTTGCAGATGGCGCTCTGGGGTCGAGAGGTGCAGCACTCTTTGAACCTTACAGCGATTCGCCGGGAACCAGAGGATTGATCACGACCTCCGAAGATGAAATCTACAACCTTACGCGCCGTTGCTTAGAGAAAGGATTTCAAGTCGCAATCCATGCCATTGGCGACGCAGCGAATCACCTCGTGCTGAATGCTTACGAACGCGCAATGAAGGATACGCCGCGCACAACAGATGCACGTCTCCGAGTCGAACACGCCCAAGTGCTCTCGCCGATCGATATTCCTCGTTTTGCAAGACTCGGAGTGATTGCATCGATGCAACCCGTGCACTGTACATCGGATATGGGGTGGGCAGAGCAGCGTGTTGGGTCACAGCGTATAGAAGGCGCGTATGCCTGGCGATCAGTCCTTGGTACCGGGGCTCACCTGCCTCTCAACTCTGATTTCCCAGGCGAGACCCTCAATCCGTTTTACGGAATCTACGCGGCCATTACACGTCAAGATCCGAAGGGCAATCCCAAAGGGGGCTGGTATCCAGAGCAACGGCTGGCTCTCGAAGAAGCACTTCGCGGCTACACCGTTGAAGCAGCCTTCGCCGGGTTTGAAGAGCAGATGAAGGGTTCAATACAAGTCGGCAAGCTGGCAGATCTGGTGGTCATCTCGAAGGACATCACCAAAATTCCGCCAAAGGAAATGCTGGCTGTTCGCGTTCTGAAAACGACTATCGGTGGCAAGCTTGTGTTTGATGCGGAGAAGATCAATTAAGGTCGATCGAGCCATTGCGCGAGGTTCAAACTCTGATCCACTTTTGGGAAACGAGAGTCACGGGCGCGACGGCTAAACCGAAAAGAAACTCCAGCATGGAAAACAAGTCCGAATATCCGGACTACATCGCTCGATTCTATGACGTCATCTATTCCCAGTTGAGGACGATCGACCGGGAGTACTTCCTCGGGAAAATCCTTGAAACGCGAGGACCAGTCCTGGAAATTGGGGTAGGGACCGGTCGGTTCTTTCTCGAAGCTTTGAACAGAGGCGCAGATATCGACGGGATCGACAATAGCGCCAGCATGCTCGCGAAACTGAAGGAGAAACTGGATCAGCGGTATCACAACCGGATTGTTCTTCAAGACGCAAGAGCTATGAACCTCCCGCGGAAGTACGATCTCATCGTCGCGCCGTTCCGCGTGTTCTCTCACCTGATCGATATGCAGGATCAGATTCGGGTATTGAACAACGTCTATGACCACCTCAACAGGAACGGCAGGTTTATCTTCGATCTGTACGTTCCCGATCTGAATATTCTTCTTCATGGTATCAAGGAGCGGGTGGATTTCGAAGGAGAATACCAGCCGGGAAAGAAGCTGAGGCGTGCCGTTTCAGCCAAGCCGGATCTTGTCAAGCAGGTGAGTCTTGTGACAATGACGTTCACCTGGGAAGAGGGCGATCATGTGAGGACAGAGACCTGGCAGACACCAATGCGCTTCTATTTCCGCTATGAGCTCGAACACCTCGTCCAACGATCAAAGCTTAAGTTGAAGCACGTTTACGGAGACTATCAGGAAAACGAATTGCGTTCAGACTCAAAGGACTTTGTCGTGGCATGCGAAAGAAGAGATTGAGCAGGCCGGTGCCAATCGAGGATCGATCGAATTCCGCAAGCCCGACATCTAACTTGCCGTTCGCACTCATCACTACATATCAGGAGATTTCCGATGGTTGACCTTCAGGTGAATTACTTTGCAGTTCTTGTGTGCGGTGTCGTCTCGTTTGTGCTCGGGGGGCTCTGGTATTCACCACTCCTTTTCGCCAAAAAATGGGTGGCGCTCCTCGGCAAGACTCAGGAGGAACTGCAGAAAGCCTCAAATCCGATGATGTATGTGATCGGATTCATCACCGGTCTGATTTCGTGCTTCGCAATTTCTTGTGTCGTAAATGCCGCAGGTGCCACGACACTGGTCAATGGAGCACTCATCGGCTTTCTCTGCTGGCTCGGATTCGCCGGAGCGACAAGCTACAACAACCAGGTGAATTTCATTGGAAAACCTCCGGGCCTTTGGGCGATTGACTCTGGCTACAATCTCGCCTCATTCATCATCGCTGGAGCCATTCTCGCGGTATGGAGGTAACGTTACACCCTTACCAATCCCCTCTTCTCTCGGAAGAGGGGATTCAGGTGGAGATCTGCATGAAAGAACTTCAAGACATCCTCAACGCGTACGAATCGGTCAAACAGGCTAAGGAACAGGCCCTCCTCGCGACGATCGTGAAGGTGAAGGGATCGACGTACCGCCGTCCCGGCGCCCGGATGCTCATCCGTGAAGATGGCACGACCGTCGGAGCCATCAGCAGCGGCTGCCTCGAGGCCGATGTCGTGGAACGGTCGAAGAAGATTCTGGAAACCGCCGAGCCCATCACCGTCGTCTACGATATGACCTCGTCGGACAATGACGTCTGGGGGCTTAACCTCGGCTGCAACGGCATCATCCATATTCTTCTTGAACCGGTTCGTATCAGTGTCGCCTCTTCGCATCTCACCTTCATTGCAGATTGCCTGCGAAACCAGAAGCTTGGCGTGATCGCCACCGTCTTTCGCGTCGATGGTGAATTCAAAGCAAACGTTGGATCCCGCGTGCTGATGCAGGAAAGCGGCTCTTTAACAGAGGACATCAGGAACCCTGTCCTCTCCGCCGCCCTGCTAGAGGATTGCCTCAACGCAGTGCGGACTAAGAAATCGAGCGTCAAGGAGTATCGATTCCTTGAGGGTGTTGTAGAGGCTTTCATTG
>CAZTKU010000262.1:0-3398 GCA_964614245.1 uncultured Ignavibacteriaceae bacterium | reverse complement strand
CTCATGCGAGAGGAGAAATTCCCCGATGGCTGGATCGAGCGTGAAGCCGTGCACTCCGTCCCCGGTGGTGTACACAAGCATCGTAGATGATCCGTAAATAACGTACCCGGCCGCAACCTGCTTGTAGCCTGGCTGGAGGCAGTCCTCCATGGAGCCTTTCCCGGACGGTGTGACGCGTCGATAGATGGAGATGATGGTGCCGATGGTCGCATTCGCATCGATGTTCGACGATCCGTCGACTGGGTCATAGATGAGTACATATTTCCCCGTCGGGTAGTGTTCGGGGATGTGCAAGACGTCTTCGTTCTCCTCCGACGCCATGACGCAGAGGTGACCGCCGTGGTCCATCGCTTTGTAGATGGTTTCGTCGGCAAACACGTCGAGCTTCTTTACCTGGTCACCATGGATGTTCTCTCGTCCAACCGAGCCCAGAATGTTGACCAGTCCGGCTTTGCTCACTTCCCGCCAGATCACCTTAAACGCGAGGGTCAAATCGCGCAACAGTCCAGAGAAGTTGCCGGTTGCTCCGGGGTGTGCGCGCTCACCTTCGATGATGTGGCGTTCGATTGTGATGACTTTGTTTTGAGACATGGCTTTTTCTGTGAGATTCCTGAAATCTCCCGCTAAAAGGCATGGCGGCAGGTCAAGATTTCAGGAATCCATCCTAGGTTCTCACCTCTTGATCCTTGTACTGTAAACGATAGAGTTTCCGGTAGATGCCGTCGCGGCTCAAGAGTTCCTGATGCGTTCCCATCTCGCGGATCTCACCCTTATGCAAAACGATGATCTTGTCGGCATTCTGGATTGTTGAGAGGCGGTGTGCGATGACGATCGAGGTGCGTCCTTTCAACAGTTTTTTGATGGCGGCTTGAATGAGCAGCTCGGTCTCCGTATCGACGCTGGAGGTCGCTTCGTCCAAAATGAGGATTCGCGGGTTGAACGCGAGCGCGCGGGCAAACGAAAGCAGTTGCTTTTGTCCGACGGAGAGCGTTGCTCCACGCTCCTTCACCTCGGCGTCATATTGCCCGGGCAGCTGCTCGATGAAGCGATGAGCTCCCACGACACGTGCAGCGGCTTTAACACGATCGAGGGAGATCGCATCGTTGCCGAGATGGATGTTCCCTTTGATATCGCCGGAGAAGAGGAAGACATCCTGGAGCACGACGGCGATATGTTGCCGCAGATCCTCGGGGCGTGCATGTTCGATGTTCACCCCGTCGACCAGAATCTCTCCCTTTTGGATCTCATAGAAGGAGGTAAGCAGGCTGATGATGGAGGTCTTTCCTGCCCCTGTGTGTCCTACGAAAGCCACGGTCTCCCCTGGCTTGACGTGGAAGGAGATGTTCTTGAGCACCCATTCGGGAGAATGAGCGCCGTCCGAGGGCGTGCTGTACGCAAACCAGACGTTGCGGAATTCAATCTCTCCGCTCACGTGCTCCAGCGGTGTGGGCGACGCAGGGAGAGCCGGCACGTTCTTGTCATCGAGCAGCTGGAAAATTCGCTCTGAGGAGGCCATTGCCGTCTGGAGAATGTTGTACTTCTCCGACAGGTCGCGGATCGGGCGCCAGAACATCTCGTTGAACTGCACAAACGCCATGACGGTCCCGAGCGTCACCGTCCCCTCCAGGATATTTCCTCCGGCATACCAGATGATCAAGCCGATGGAGAGCGCTCCGATCAAGTCGACTCCCGGGTAGAACACTGCGTAGTAGAAAATCGAATTGATGTTCGCATCCCGATGAGCGGCGTTGATGCGCGAGAACTTCTCATACGACTTCTTGGCCCGGTTGAAAATCTGGTCAACCATCATCCCCGTGATGTGCTCCTGCATGAACGAATTGATGCGGGCAATCTGAATGCGCACTTCACGATATGTCTCACGGGCTCTTTTCCTGAACAGAAAGGTCCCATAGAACAGGAGCGGCAAAACGCTTAGCGAGATGAGAGCGAGCTCCCAGCTCATGGAGAACATGAAGTAAAAAATGCCGATGATTGTGAAGACATCGCTGAAGACCATGACGATGCCGGACGAGAACATTTCGTTCATCACCTCGACGTCGTTGGTCACTCGTGTGATGAGCCGGCCGATCGGGTTCTTATCGTAGAATTTCAGCGACAGATTCTGCAGGTGACGGAAGATCTCCATGCGCAGGTCGTATATCGTCCGCTGGCCGATCCACTGGGTCAAGTACGCATTCGCATATTGGATGAGCCCGCGAACCAGAAGGACCGCGAAAAAGATGAGCACCGTGAAGAGAAGACCCTCTTTGTCTTTGTTGGCAATGTTGACATCGACGGCAATCTTCGTGAAGTACGGGCGCACGGCTTCCAGCGCGCTGGTGAGAATGCTCAGGATGATCCCGAGCGCCACATACCAACGGTACGGGCGGAGATATTGCAGCAGCCGCCTCATGAGGCGGGCATCGTACGCTTTACCGAGTACCTCTTCTTCGTGCATGAATCAAGGAAAAATGAATAGGGAGAAATGAGAAATTAAATGGGAAAAAGGTCAAAGTTCTTCTAACTCCCGCTCCAACAGCTGCTTTTCGTTCAGATCCGCATAGATGCCACCCTTCGCCACGAGCTCATCGTGTGTTCCGCGCTCGACGATTTCACCTTTGTCCACAACAACGATCAAATCGGCATCTTTGACGGTTGAGATCCTATGACTGATGATGATGCTGGTTCGGCCTTTCATGAACGAGCGCAAACGCTTGAGGATTTCCTCCTCGGTGTATGTATCAACGGCCGAGAGGCAGTCATCCAGTATCAAGATCCTCGGTTGCCGGATGAGAGCACGCGCAATGCTGGTGCGCTGTTTTTGACCGCCGGAGAGGGTGATGCCGCGTTCGCCGATCATTGTCTCGAATTGTTTCGGGAATTCCAGCACATCCTTCGTAATTTGGGAAATCTCGGCCGCCTCGCGAACGTGTTCAGGGGTGCCATCGTCGGAGCCGTACCGTATGTTCTCGATGAGCGTATCCGAGAAAAGAAAAGTCTCTTGAGGAACATAGCCGATGTGAGACCGAAGGACCTCAAGAGGTATTTTCCTCACATCGATCCCGTCGATCAACAGCTCACCCCCCGTCGCATCATAAAGCCTCGGGATGAGGTTCACCAGCGTCGTTTTACCTGAACCCGTGTAGCCAACAATCGCCACTGTCATCCCCTGGTCGACCTTGAGATTGATATTCTTCAGAGTCTGCTGAGCTGCATCCCTGTGGATGAAGTTGATTCCCCGAAACTCGACCGCTCCGCCGATCTCACCAATAGCATGATCAGTGTGTGGAGTGTCTTTGATTTCCGGCTCCGTGTCAAGGATCTTGCAGAGTCGCTCCATTGATGCGGTGCCCTGCTGAAGCAGGTTGATGACCCATCCAAACGCAATGACGGGCCAG
>CAZTKU010000261.1:0-3402 GCA_964614245.1 uncultured Ignavibacteriaceae bacterium | reverse complement strand
GTCAGCAGCGGTGTTGGTACTGCGGCGCTTCAGATTGCCAAGCTTCACGGCGCGCGGGTTATCGCGACGACGAGTTCGGAAGACAAAGCTCTGAAAGCGAAGCAAATCGGAGCGGATGAAGTCATCAACTACAAGAGGCAAAACGTGCTCGAAGAGGTCCGGCGCCTCACCGAGAAGAAGGGGGTCGAAATCGTCTTCGACCATGTCGGAAAGAGCGTGTGGGAGGAAAGCATCAAGTGCCTCACGAAGGGTGGGCGGCTCGTGACCTGCGGGGCGACGTCGGGGTATGAAGCGACGACCGACCTTCGCTACATCTTCTACAAACAGCTCCAGATTCTCGGCTCAACGATGGGGAAGAAAGGCGATCTCATCACGATCATGAAGTTGATTGAAGGAAGGAAGTTGAAGCCGGTGATCGATCGAGTCCTGCCCCTCAGCGACGTTCGCGAAGCCCATCGGATAGTCGAAGAGGGCAAGCACTTCGGGAAAGTCGTCCTGCTGCCGTGACCCTCTCTGCAAGGTTCAATGATCCAATGATTCAATAGCTCGATGACCCGATGACTCAATGACCAACTCCTTTCTCCATATCCTCAAGGAAAAAATCATCGTCTTCGACGGCGCGATGGGCACTCATCTCCAGGGCCAGAACCTCACGTCCGACGACTTCGGAGGGGAGCACCTGAACGGCTGCAATGAGTACCTCGTCGTCTCGAAGCCGTCCGCCGTGGAGAACGTGCACCGCGACTACCTCGAGGCCGGGTGCGATGTCATTGAGACCAATTCCTTCGGCGGCGCTTCCATCGTCCTCGCAGAGTACGGGCTTCAAGATCAATCCTACGACCTGAACCTTAAGGCTGCAGGGATTGCCAAGAAGATGGCTCTGGAGTACTCGAAGAAGGGACATCCACGGTTCGTGGCTGGCTCCATGGGTCCGACGACAAAACTTCCTTCGCTCGGCCACATATCGTTCAAAGACATGTCAAGGGCCTACTACGTCCAGGCAAAGGGCCTCGTAGAGGGTGGGGCGGACCTGTTATCCGTCGAGACGTGTCAGGACATCCTGCAAGCCAAAGCGGCCTTGTGCGGAATCTTTGACTACTTCCACGATGCAGGGAAGCGAGTCCCGATTATTGTATCGGTGACTGTTGAGACCATGGGCACGATGCTGCTGGGAACTGAAATCTCCGCGGCCCTTACATCGATCGAACCGTATGACGTGGATGTCATTGGAATGAACTGTGCGACGGGTCCCAGGGAGATGTCCGACCACGTCCGCGTCCTCTCCTCCAGCAGTCCAAAGCCGATCTTCGTGATGCCGAACGCCGGATTGCCCGAGAATGTCGGCGGTAAGGCACACTATCATCTCTCTCCCGGGGAGCTCGTCGGCTATCTCTCGCACTTCGTGAAAGACCTCGGCGTTCAGATTGTCGGCGGATGCTGCGGGACAACAAAAGAGCATATTCGGCAACTCGTCGATGCGGTCGGCAACCTCTCGCCGCGCGAGCGTAAGTTCGAGTTTGTGCCGGGCGCTTCAAGTCTCTATCAAACTGCTCCGTTCCACATTGATCCTCCTCCGATCCTGATCGGTGAACGCACGAACGCGAACGGCAGCAAGCTGTTCAAAGACCTGCTCATCAAAGAGGATTGGGAAGGGATGGTCGCGATGGGGCGGGAGCAGGTCAACGAGCAGGCGCACATGTTGGACGTCTGCGTTGCCTACGCGGGTCGGGATGAAGCGGCAGATATGCGTGAGCTCATCTCCCGCTTTAATACGCAGATCTCGATTCCGCTTGTCATTGACTCGACCGAGCCGCATGTGATGGAAGAGGCGCTCCAGCGTATCGGCGGCAAGGCGGTGGTTAACTCCATAAACCTCGAAGACGGTGAAGAGCGCCTGAGCCGGGTTGTGTCGCTATGCAAGAAGTACGGCGCAGCCGTTATCGCGTTGACGATTGACGAGAAGGGCATGGCCAAGACCAGTGAGGCCAAACTTTCAGTCGCAAGGCGCATCTATGATCTGGTCGTGAAGAAGTATGGTATGAAACCGTACGATCTGGTTTTCGACACGCTGACCTTCACGCTCGGCTCCGGAGACGATGAGTTCCGCAGATCAGCCATTGAGACCATTGAGGCGATACGTTTGATCAAGAAGGAACTCCAAGGGGTCCACACGAGTCTCGGTGTGAGCAACGTATCGTTCGGTCTCTCGCCACAGATCCGGCACGCGTTGAACAGCGTGTTCCTCCATTATGCCGTCGAGGCGGGTCTTGATATGGCGATCGTGCACGCGTCGAAGATCATGCCGCTCTTCAAGATCGACGACCGTGGGCGAGAGCTTTGCCGGAAATTAGTATTTGATGAAAGAGCATTCGAAGGCGAGGGAATCGACCGGAGGTGTGTGTATGACCCTCTGTCGGAGCTGATGACGTATTATGCCGGTACGAAGACGGCAGCCAGCAAGAAACCGATCGTCGAAAGCAAGTCGGTTGAAGATCGCCTGAAGAATCGGATCATCGACGGAAACAAAGTCAGTCTGCAAGCAGACCTTGACGAAGCCCTGAAACGGTACAGCGCACTGGACATCATCAACACGATTCTGCTGGACGGTATGAAGGTTGTCGGCGAGCTGTTTGGCTCCGGCCAGATGCAGCTTCCGTTTGTGCTTCTGTCGGCCGAAGTCATGAAGACGGCCGTTTCGCACCTCGAGCAGTTCATGGAGAAGGAGGAGGGATCCCAGAAGGGGACGCTCGTTCTCGCGACCGTCAAGGGTGATGTGCATGACATTGGGAAGAACCTCGTGGACATCATCCTGACGAATAACGGCTACAAAGTCATCAACCTGGGGATCAAATGCCCGATCGAGACGATGCTGCACGCTGCAGAGGAGCATCACGCCGATGCGATCGGAATGAGCGGCCTGCTCGTGAAATCTACGCTGGTGATGAAGGAGAATCTGGCCGTTATGAATGAACGCGCGATCACGATTCCGGTCATCCTCGGGGGGGCAGCCCTCACGCGCAGATACGTCGAAGGCGAGCTCATGCCTCTGTACGAAGGGGATGTTCATTACGCAAACGATGCGTTCGATGGCCTTCGGTTTATGGAGTTGATCAAGAGCGGAGCTGTGCCGGCGCTCGGGGCGAAGGCTAGGGGAAAGGACGAACGGGAGGTAGTTCTGACCGGCGCAGAGGCAAAGATCGCGCTGGCGATGGCGGAACGGGTCGATACCCGGCCGTCCAGGTCGAAGATCCGAACCGACGTCCCGACACCAGCGCCTCCCTTTTGGGGTTCCAGAGTCGTGACGGACGTTTCTCTGAATGATGTGTTCCGCTACATCAATGAGACGGCGCTGATTCGAGGCCAGTGGCGAGTTGTTCGGGGTACCATGACCGATGAGGAGTT
>CAZTKU010000260.1:0-3405 GCA_964614245.1 uncultured Ignavibacteriaceae bacterium | reverse complement strand
ATCTCGCTGACTTTCTTTTTTACATCATCACGAGGAGTGAGGTCCGACATACGGGTCGCTTAAGCGTGCTGCAACACGGCTGGTTCTTCCGGCATGGTGGTGAGCGGTCAGAACCTTATTCAACGTTGATTCGGGCTGCGACGGCTGCTCGCTGCATCTTTGCCGCGACACAAGGAGTGCTCTCATTTGCAAGCCGATCGAGTGCGGTCACGATGTAATACCAGTCCCCCTCGGGAACCTGAGCGTCGAAATACGACGTCACGTTTCGCCCTGTCACAGTAACGATACTCGAGACGTCTGTGGTCGATAGAACCGGTGTATGAGAGCGATAAATGACGTACGAAAGTGGCTCGTCCAATGTCGGGGTGATCCATTCAAGCTGCACCCCTCCTGTAACGCCAAGTGCCTTCAAGTCCGAAGGCGGGGGAGGCGCAACGCTGTCTTTCCATTCCATCTTTGGTACGATCGACCAGTAGGGGAATTCCTGAACCCCCAAAATGCCCCACGACCGCTCAAGCCCGCCGGCCGCGAAGAACACAATACCCGGCAATCCCTTCTTTCGTACCTCTTCGATCTCTGCCGAGATTTCCTCCCATCCAAGCTTCGTGATCAATCCTGTTGAAAGTCCCGGGACAACTTGGCGGTCGTACGCGACTCGGTCTTGCCACTGAGTGATCAAAGGGATAAACGGATGCGTGGGATGAGAACGCTCCCAATACACCATGGGCACAATGAAATCAATCTTTCCGACCTCCATCCAGCGTCGGGGGTCCTGATAGACGACGTCATACGAGCTCCATCCCTGTCCTGTATACTTCCCGATCACGGACGCGGAGAGCTTTACCCATGGCTTCGCTGCTGTGACGGCATTGTAGGTCTGAAAGACGAATTCATTGACTTGCTCCCGCTGCCAGTGCTCCCACGAAAGCATGTATGGGTTTCCTTCGATACTGCTGAATCGAGCGACGCTGACGGAGTCGTGGGAGTACCCCTTCACGGGGGAACCCTCCGGATAGCGGATGTAGTCGAAGTGTATCCCGTCGATGTCGTACTTCGTAACGATATCCATCACCACATCGACCACGTGCTGCCGCACCGCCGGAATGCCGGCGCTGGCCCAAGTGTACTCATTGCTCGGCGGATCAACTTTCATCGGCTTTCCATCTTTGTCGCAGACGACCCACTCAGGATGCGCAAGGTAGGGCTGGCGAGGCGTCGTTTCGCTCGGGGGATTTCCGCCACGCCAGATGGGGAATGTATTGACCCAGGCGTGGAGTTCAAGCCCCAGCCGATGAGCCTCATCGATGGCAAACTGCAGCGGGTCCCAGCCCGGAGACTTGCCTAACTCTCCGCTCAGTTCGAGCGCCCACGGCTCGAGGGCAGAGTTATAGAGCGACGTTGCATTACCGCGAACCTGGAAAAAAACCATATTGAGTTTTGCCTTGCGCGCTTTCTCGAAGACATCGCGAATATGAGCCTTGGCAGCTTCGGGGTCGTTTCGAAGCTTATCGTTCGTATACTCGAATCGAGACATCCAGACACCTCGCGCTTCGCGTTTCCCCGTGAAGATCTCCTTTCCGCAAGTGAAGGACAAAAGTGGCGCGGTGAGGATCAGGAGCACGACGAGGTGTTTCTGGTTCATAGGCTTGTGTCCTTGCGAAAAACCACGACAAAAGTAAAGAACTGTTGAGGCAAATGCAAGGAAGCGACGAGTCGTGATTGAAGCCGAACGCAGCAGTGCTGAGGACACCATGGACGATCAACACTCATTCCTACAATCAAAACGCCGCCTTGCTTTTCTTTCCCGTGTTGTTGATATTGAGGCGTCCAATCTCCCCGCACATCATCACGACCGACCGGAGAAGCCATGCCCCCTGAGCAGATGCATGACCTTTCAAGCGAATATCCGATTACGAAGGATCACTATGAGGCCTATCAACGCGGTGGACATATTCTCCTCCGCGGCATCGCTTCTGCAGAGGAAGTGCGAGCGTGCCGCCCGCTCGTGACCGGCATCGTTGATGAGGTGGCGAGGGCACGAGACACGCAGCGCCGCATCTCTGATTACGGCGCGATGTTCACCCAGGTGACCAATGTGTGGAGAATGAACGCGCAGGTACGACGCTTCGTCTTTGCCAAGCGATTTGCCAAGATCGCTGCGGATCTCATGGGAGTCAAGGGCGTTAGGCTGTATCACGACCAGGCGCTCATCAAAGAGCCGGGGGGCAAGCCAACGCCGTGGCACCAGGACTACTACTATTGGCCTCTCGATACTGAACATACGATCACGATGTGGATGCCGTTGGTCGATGTATCACGGGAGATGGGATCGATGAGTTTTGTGGTGGGATCTCACCGAAACAGCGCCTTCAAGCAGCTACCCATCTCTGAGACCTCACAAGAGTATTTTGAACGTGTCATTCGGGAGCAAGACAGCAAGGTCGACAGCTACGAACTTCGCCCTGGCGACGCAACGTTCCACTCGGGGCGGACGCTTCATTCAGCCCACGGGAACGGGAGTGCGAAGCGTCGGGAAGTCATGGCCATCATTTATTATGCCGATGGGACGCGCATCATGGAGCCCGACAATGAGCACAGGAAGGTGGACATGGAAGTGTTCCATCCGGGCCAGAAGCCCGGTGAGCTTGCGGCGAGCGAATTGAACCCGCTGTTGTATTCTCGGCCATAAACATCTCAGGGTTTGAAGGGCATGAATGCCCTTCGGTTTTATTGATGATACCGTTCTCCAGCCCGATCCTTAAGGGTCGGGCTAGAGGATCAAAACCCAATATTCGCGACGCCCTTTAGGGCGTTCAACATGAGGAGGAGAGTCGATGTCTCAGACATTCTACAAGATTTGGATTCACCTTGTCTGGAGCACGAAAGATCGCGAGCCCTCTCTTCGCAAGGAGATACGTGGACAGGTGTTTGAGCACATCAAGGAGAAGGCGCAGAAGGAAGGATATCACCTCGATGAAATCGACGGCGCGGCCGAGCATGTTCGCTGCCTCATTTCTCTTCAACCGAAGTTTTCCGTCAGTGAAGTCGTCAACAAGCTCAAAGGAGAGTCATCGCATTGGATCAATTCCACAAAACTCACGAAGACACATTTTGCATGGCAGGGCGGTTTTGGTGCGTTTTCGGTGGGCGAATCAGACGTTCCAAGCGTGCGCACCTACGTTCAGAATCAGGAGGAGCATCACCGAAAGAAGACCTTTGCGGAGGAAGTGAAGGAATTCCTCGAAGCGTACAACACTGAACAGTTCTCGGAGGGCTGATGTGCGCTTTCTGTTGTGAAGGACATGAATGCCCTACATTAGTGACACCGATGTGGCGATAGGCCCGACCGTCGACGGGCGGGCTGAAGGATTGTTTCCGCGTGATGAGGAAACGCCCTTCGTTGTG
>CAZTKU010000259.1:0-3406 GCA_964614245.1 uncultured Ignavibacteriaceae bacterium | reverse complement strand
AAGTGCGGAAGGCTCTCACAGTAGGGGCCGACGCCTTGGCTGCTCTCCAGGGGCTCAAGGCTTTTTCGCTTGTTTTTTGGCAGGCTCTTGGATTCTCTCATCCCTTTTCATATTTTATAGGGTAGGCCACGGCGAAGCGTCTCAAAAGGGGCTGGATCGATCTTCCATGACAAGAGTCCTTGTAATCGACGATGAGGCGTCAATTCGCGAAGTGATCGTGATGACGCTTCGGAAGAATGGGTTTGAAGTCTTCAGTGCGACCAACGGTGCGGAGGGGCTCGAACTTGCGCGGAAGCAGCTGCCGAACCTTATCGTCTGCGACGTGCGAATGCAACTCGTCGACGGCTATCAGGTCCTCACGGCCATACGGAATGATCCAACGACGGCATGGATACCGTTCATTCTCATCACTGCTGAACAGAGCACGTCGAGCATGCGACAGGGCATGCAGCTTGGGGCGGACGACTATCTTCTGAAGCCTTTCTCTCCAAACGACATTGTTGCGGCTGTCAAGACGCGACTGCAAAAGCACAATGTACTCGTTCAGCAGGCGGAGACAAAGCTCGAGATCTTGCGTGCACAACTCAGCACAGCGTTGCCGCATGAGCTGCGGACCCCCCTGAACGGCATCCTGGGATATGCGGACATTCTGCGGAAGCAATTCGGCGAGCTGGAGCCGATTGAGGTCTCGCAAATGGCAGAGCGGATTTACAAGAACGGCAAACGGCTCCACCGGTTGGTCGAGAATTTCTTGATCTACGCCCAGGTGGAAATCCTCAAGATGGACTATCAGAGGATCGAGCAGCTCAGGAAGAATCAGGCGCCGAATGCCGATAAACTGATTGACACAACGGCACGACAGCGGGCGTATGAATCCGGTCGCACGACGGATCTCCAGCTCCAGCTGGCCCCTGCGTGCGTCGCCATGTCCGCCGACTACTTCACGAAGATCTTCGAGGAGCTATTTGACAATGCCGTCCGCTATTCGAAGAAGGGATCTCCCCTTCAGGTCGCGACGGAGATCATAGAAAACCGGTATGTCTTGCATCTGCGTGATGAGGGGCGCGGGATGACCCCCGACCAGCTCCACGGCATCGGGGCATACACGCAGTTTGAACGTAAGATCTACGAACAACAAGGTTCTGGCCTTGGCCTCACTGTGGCAAAACGTCTGGCGGAAATACATGGTGGAACGCTCGATATCCAGAGTGAGTACGGCAAGGGAACGGCAGTAACGGTTGCCCTGCCCGTGGCCATCAACCAGGGTGAGGCGCAAGCCGTCTGATGTCGTTGCGGCGATCGAAGATTGAATGCCGCAGGGAGACTCGCTGTCTGCCGGAGCTGTCGAAATATTTTTGAAGAGTCATCACGGACGAAGAAATTCATCGAAAAGACGCCTCGGATGGTGTCTCATAGAACAACGCTGGAGTGATCATTCACTGAGAACCTGAGCATATCGTGACAAAAAAAACACACCACTCGCGAAAGACCAGAGCAGCATCAAGAAAGGGCGTTCGCAAAGGCAAGGCCCGTCCTTCCGGGCAAGGGCATCCGGATGTCCGAAACAGGAAGTCGGTGCCAGAATTGCAGCGTCCTGCTCAACCCGAAGCGGTCAGTGCGTCAGAGGCCGAAGGACGCTTTCTGATGCATGCCTTCGAAAGCACGTCCGACCTGGTATGCATTACAGATCTCACCAATCGTCTGCGATTCGCAAATACGGCATTCCTCAAGGCGTTTGGATATGAGTCGGATGAACTCCTCAATAAGCCGCTGTCGGTTTTTGGGAGCCCAAGGAATCCGCCGGAACTTTCTCAGCAAATGTTCCGTGAGACGCTCCGCGAAGGTTGGCAAGGTGAAGTGTACAGCATGAGGAAAGACGGTTCAGAGTTGCGGGTCTACTTGACGATTTCTCTCATCAAGGACCGCGACGGGCGGCCAATCGGGTTGTTGAGAGTTGCGCGAGACATCACGGCGCAGGATAGTGCATTTGAAGACATCCGTGCGATGGTGACGCAGCTGGAACAACGTGTTCTGGAGCGCACGGCGGAAGTCTTCGAGCAAAAAGACAGGCTGGAGCATGTGAATAAGCAGCTCGGCGAGCTGATCGACGAGCTCAAAGAGGCGAACAAGAAAGCCGAGGAAGCCAGCAGCGTCAAGAGCAAGTTCCTGACTCATGTGAGCCACGAGCTTCGCACTCCCCTCAATTCGGTAATCGGTTTTGCGAATATCCTGTTGAAGAACAGGGAGAAGAGCTTCAATCCGCAGGATCTTTCCTACCTTGAGAAGATACTCGCGAATGCCAAGCACGTGCTCAGCGTCATCAGCCAGATGCTCGACCTCTCGAAGATCGAATCAGGACGACTTGAATTGAACTTCTCGGCATTCTCTCTCGAGGAGCTGATCAGCGAAACGATGGCCGAGATGCAGGGTCTGGTCCATTCGAATGCCGTTGCGGTGTTGACTGATATCCCGAGGGGCATGCAACTGTTCGAAGCCGACGAGCCGAAACTCAAGCAGGTGTTGATCAACCTGCTGGGAAATGCCCTGAAGTACACGGAGCGAGGTAGCGTGACCGTTGGAGTTGCCTTGGATAGCGATCAACGCCCCATCCGTATCGATGTGGTCGATACGGGAATTGGTATTCCTCCGGGCAAGCTGAAGGCAGTTTTCGAGCCGTTTGAACAGGCGCACGTGAACGAGTTGAGAGAACAGGAGGGGACCGGCCTTGGTCTCACCGTTTCGCGCTCGCTCTGTCAGCTGATGGGATACAACCTCGTGGTTCGCAGTGAGTTGGGTAAGGGCTCAACTTTCAGCATCCATCTCAAGCCGGAAATGCCGACGAACTGAATGATTCGGCTGCAACAAACTCGGCGCCGGGATTGAAACGCGAAAGGGTGGAGAGGTCGTCAAAAGGCCTTTCCACCCTTTTCCATTGATTTGCCACCCTTCAAGTGAAACAGTGGCTGGTCAATTTCTGTTGTTACTTCACCCCTATCAACTCCACCTCGAAGATCAGTGTAGCGTTTGGTCCTATGTCGGCTCCGGCGCCGTTCTCCCGGTAGGCGAGTTGGGATGGGACAAACAGCTGCCATTTCGATCCCACTTTTATGAGCTGTAATGCCTCGGTCCAGCCGGGAATGACGCCTTTGACGAGAGAGGTTACCGGCTCACCGCGACGGTAAGAACTATCGAATTCTTTTCCATCGGTCAGCGTTCCGCGATAATGGGTAACGACAGTATCTGTCGCTCTCGGCGTCCTGCCGGTGCCTTCTTTCAGGATCTTGTACTGGAGGCCGCTTGGAAGCGTTTTCACCCCGGGTTTCTTCTTGTTCTCCGCCAGGAAGGCTTCTCCCTCCTTTTTGTTCTTCTCACCAACTTTCTTGGCTTTTTCGTTTATCTTTCCCAT
>CAZTKU010000258.1:0-3443 GCA_964614245.1 uncultured Ignavibacteriaceae bacterium | reverse complement strand
TTTCTTCTCTCGTGGCATGTCCTTCAACCGCTGCTGCGGTCCTTTGGCTTTCTCCATCAGCCTGATGACTTCACGCTCGCGAAGCGCGTAGGCGCCTTCTTCCCCCTGATTCACGATCGCCTGCTGAACCTTCTGCAGCTCAACGAGGAGATCAAATCGGGAAAGTCACCCTACTCTCCTGAGCTTGTCGATGCATCATTCGAAGACCTTGCTCAAAACATTCAAGGGCTGGATTTTGTCAGTTGCGTTGACAAAACGCCGATCTCACGATCACTCAGGCTCTTTGCCCTAAGCGCGATTGGATCGCTCCTCCTGGTTCTTGCGATGCCGTCCCCGTTCTTCAACTCGCTTTATCGCCTTGTCCACTTCACACGCGAGCTCGTTCCTCCTCCTGAGTTTCTGTTTGAGGTCTCGCCGGGAAACAGAGAAGTGACAAAGGGTCAATCGGTTGAAGTGCGTATCAGAATCCGTGCGGTGTCTCCAGCGTTGCTTCCGGCGAAGCAAGGGGCGCTCCTGCTTTTTTGGCGGCTGGCGGGCCAAACAAACTTTGACAAAGCCGATCTCCCCGCTGATTCTTCCGGCCTCTTCAGGACTGTCTTTCAGAGCGTGCGAGGTTCGACCGAATACTTTGCTCAACTCTCGAGCATTTCGAGCGATCATTACCGCCTCACGGTGATTGATCGGCCGATCATCCGATCATTCCAGGTGCGGCTCGACTACCCATCGTACACAAAGCTCCCGCCGAGAGTGCAGGAGGAGTTTGTTGGAGATGTTTCAGCGTTGCCAGGGAGCAGGATTGCCCTCACTGGGGCATCCAGCAAAGAGCTTCAACGCGGTCGCATCGTCTTTGGCAACGGCAAGTCCTTGGCTCTTGCCACTCGTGACGAGAAATTCTCCGCCTCCTTCGCTGCTGACGCGGAGACGGAGTACTACCTCGAGGTAACCGATGCGGAAGGCCTCACGAATACCGATCCTGTGAAGTATCAAATCAAGCTTCTGCCTGATGAGTCCCCCTCCGTCGCCATAGTCCAACCCGGTCGCAATATCGATCTCGCAGGTGATCAATTCCTGCGGCTGCTCATCCAGGCAAAGGATGACTTTGGGATCTCCAGCCTGCGACTTGGCTATCGATTGATACATTCGCGCTACGAAAAGCCCGGAGAGATCCACAAGTTCCTCTCTATTCCTTTTCCCTCATCACCAGCCGCCCAGATTGAGGTCCCCTACACCTGGGATCTTTCGCCAATGAGGCTCGCACCGGAAGACGTGGTCGAGTATTTCGCTGAGGTGTTCGACAACGATGCTATCCGCGGTCCGAAGAGCGTCCGCAGCCAGATGTTCCTCATCCGACTGCCCTCCATCGAGGAGGTATTCTCGGAACTCGACAAGGGTCACGAAACATCCATCGACGATCTCAAACAGACCCTCGAAGACGCCAAGCAGTTGAAAGAGAAGATCGAGTCCATCAATCAGGACATGAAGAAGAACAAGGAGATGGACTGGCAGCAGCAGAAGAAGCTGGAGGAGATGTCGAAGAAGTACCAGGAGCTGCAGAAGAAGCTGAACGACGTCCAGAAGCGCCTCGACGAGATGGTCCAGAAAATGGATCAGCAGAACGTTCTCTCGCAGGAGACACTGGAGAAATACATGGAACTCCAGCAGCTATTTGAGCAGCTCAACTCGGCCGAACTACAGCAAGCGCTCAAGCAAATGCAGATGGCGATGCAAAACATCACCAAAGAGCAGCTCCAGCAGGCGATGCAGAAGCTTACGTTTTCCGAGGAGCAGTTCCGCCAGAGCATTGAACGGACTCTCGAGTTGCTGAAGCGCATTCAGATCGAGCAGAAAATGGATGAAGCAAGAAAGCGTGCCGGGGAACTTGAGCGACTGCAAAAGGAACTCAACGAAGAAACGGCGAAACCGACGGCAGATCGGCAAGAGCTGGGCGATCTTTCAAAGAAGCAGAGCGACCTCGCCGAGAAACAACAGAGACTTGAGAAGGAAACAGCCGATCTCCAGAAACGCATGGAGGACTTCTTCGCCGAGATGCCTATCGAACAGATGCAGAAGCTGAACGCCGAGCTGCAGCAACAGCAATTGGCTGAAATGATGAAGCAGGCAGGCGGACAACTCCAGGCGGGTCAGTCGCAGCAGGCACAGGGCACTCAGCAACAGATTCAGAAGGGACTCCAGAGCCTTTCCAACCAGCTCCAATCGATCCAGCAGGAGATGCTGCAGAAACAGATGCAGCACGTGCTGAATGAATTCCGACGAGCGATCAACAACCTCCTGGAGCTCTCCAAGCGCGAGGAGAACTTGAAGGGGCAATCTCAGAGCGCGCCACAGAATTCACCGCAGCTTCGCCAGAACGCACAGGATCAGATGCGTGTCATGCAGGATATGGGGAACGTCATTCAAGGTTTGAGTGAGCTCTCCAAGCGTTCGTTCGCGGTAACACCGGAAATGGGGAAGACGATTGGCCAGGCCATGATGCACATGCAGAGCGCGATGAATGCGCTCGATTCCAGAAGCGGGCTTGCAGCTTCTCAAGAGCAGGGTCAGGCGATGGGATCGCTCAATGCGTCGGCAATGCAGGTTCAAAAGACAATGCAATCGCTGATGCAAGGCGGGGGAGGCGGAATGGGCGGATTACTCCAGCAGCTTCAGATGCTCGCGGGTCAGCAGCAATCGATCAATCTGCAAACGCTGCAAATGCAGCAGGCAGCCGAGGCGGCGCGGCTCGCGTTGGGACAAGAGGCCGTGAGAAAATCGCTGGAGCAGTTGAACAAAGAGGCTCAGGCCAGCGGCGAAGAAAAGAAGCTCCTGGGTGACCTCGACAAAATTGCCGAGGATATGAAAGAGGTTGTTCGCAACCTCGAGCAGAGTGATGTTAATCCTGAGACCATCCGGAAGCAAGAGCGCATTTTGTCGCGATTGCTTGACGCCTCAAAATCCATGCGCGAGCGAGACTACGAAAAGAGACGGCGAGCCGAGACGGGAACCGAGATTGCACGTCGCAGCCCCGGTGAGCTCGATCCCAGGACACTCGAGGGAAGAAATCGGATACTAGAAGACTTGCTGAAAGCCCTTGAGCAGGGCTACTCAAAGGATTATCAGGAGCTGATACGGAAGTACTTCGAAGAGCTGCAGAAGGTTGAAGTGCAGATAAAGTAAGGGCGTGAGCGACCCACACCTTCATCTCCTCTTTCCATCACACACCTAAGCGCTGCAGAGGGCGCTGGCCTAGCTGAAGTCGCGAGGGAAACCGACGATCTGAGAGTGATACGTGCTCTCGCGCGCGGGGGCAGGCGGGTTGCGAGAGGGTCGTCAGACTCCGACAGAGCTGACGGACTCTTACGAGCAGCAGAGGGGTGTGTTAACAGTACGAGATTTGCGAAGGGTCGTGGGGTGAGCCGGGGGGGAACTGCAGATGGTTTGAGACC
>CAZTKU010000257.1:0-3448 GCA_964614245.1 uncultured Ignavibacteriaceae bacterium | reverse complement strand
GCCGGAAGATATTTCACAATCACGCTGTTGAGTCCTTCGTCGGCTTGAACTACGAACTCTTCTATCAGATTCATCCAGAGCACGAGCTCTCCATCGGTGGACAGATCCAGACAGCGCGTGCGTGGAAGAACGATGTGTTCCTGGCCTCGGACACGGCTCGATTTGACCTGGACAGGAACGGAACGTACGAGACAGGACCGGTAGTGGTTCCGAACTGGGTGTTCAACCAGCAGATGGGATTCGGCGATGCAAGCAAGTACTTCGTCTATGCGAGGGACCGCATCAAAATGTCCTCGCGGTTCTTCCTTACTCTCGGGCTCCGGTACGATCATTTCACCTATTCCGCGCAGGGCACGGTCTCGCCGCGCGCAAGCCTCTCGTATCAGATCATCCCCGCGGTGACGACCTTGACGCTCGCCCTTGGTCGGTATTATCAGACGCATCCGCTCCCTCTCTACAGCGACCGAAGAAACCTCGGCTATAATCACTTTCTTGCTAACATGCAAGCGGATCACTACGTCCTGGGAGTGGAACACGTACTTGATCGAGGGCTGAAATTCAGTCTCGAGACGTATTACAAAAGCTACAGAGGTGCGGCGGTTTCCGAGGATTTTGTCTACTCTGCCATTGATACCTTTTGGTCGGATCGCAATCTCACGATCGGAGAGCGGTATGCGTATGGCGCGGAGTTGCTCGTCGAACAGAAGCAAGTGGAAGACTACTTTGGAACGCTCAGCCTCTCGCTCTCCAAATCGAAAGAGAGGGATCCAAGGATCCCGAGTGTTGTCGATTACTATCCATCGGATTACGACTACCCGATCATTGTCACCGCCCTGGCGGGGAAGGTTGTCAAAGGTGTTCGTGACTGGCTCAACACGACGCCGTTCTTCATCCGATATCCGTCGTATGTCTTGCCTCTCTCCAACGAGATGGAAATCAGCTTCAAATACCGGTACCAGACAGGCAGACCGTACACCCCGTATGAGTATGTGACGTGGAAGCAGGATCGGGAGGGAGGAGTGAAATGGTCGCGTGGCTCGTGGAGCGCGGCGAGGAGTCACAACTCTTCCCGGTATTCTGACTACAGCCGGCTCGACCTACAATGGTTGAGTCGCTTCTACTTGAGCAATTGGAACATCAATATCTACATCGCGCTGATGAATGTCACGAACACCAAGAATGTGTTCTACGAGAACTACAGAAGTGATGGGACGAAGGAAACCGTCTATCAGTTCTCTTTCTTCCCGGTCGGAGGTGTGGAAGTCGAATTCTAATCATTCGAATTGGAACTTGCATACCTGGTCGGCGGCAAATCCTGAAGATTGATCCCCTGCCTCCGCTACCGTCGATCGGCTGGAGAGGGTGTTATCAGATTTCGATCCACATTGATCAATGAAAACCAGAGGAGAGCCTATGTCAACAAGACTCGATGATTTTCGAGCATACCGCACCAAGATGAACGAACGGATTGTTCAGATCGACCATCTCGGCATCAAACGATTCTTCAATCTCGACACGGCGGCCTACAGGGATGGCGCGCTCGATGCGAGGACCAAAGAACTCCTCGGCTTGGTCGCATCAGCCGTGCTGCGGTGTAACGACTGCATTGACTACCATCTTATCAGGTGCGTTGACGCTGGTTGGAAGGACGAGGAACTGCACGATGCATTGAATGTGGCGCTCATCGTCGGCGGAAGCATCGTGATCCCCCATTTGCGCCACGCTGTTGAAACGATCGATCTGCTGCGTGCCGAACGGTCAGCATGAGACGCTGTCATGGAAAAGCAGACGCCTGAACCTGTGCCACCAGCCCCGTCAAAAAGGCGAGAGATTGTCGGCTGGACAGCCGTCATCATATCGACGTCTCTGGCGAGCCTTTGGGCCTTTTGGGGCGCGATAGAGAATTTCCACGAAGGCTGGTACTCCGAGTCGCTCATCGAGAATATCGGTGTCATGATCCTGCAATATGCACTGATGATGATGGTGTTCGTGATCCTGACCGTCGTTTCGCTGCGCTGGCCGAGAATTGGAGGCACACTGCATGCCGCAGCTGGGGTCTACTTGGCCGCTTTCCTTTTTGGCAGAGGCGCCGGTTTGTACTTCGTCGGAGTGCCTCTCGTTGTACTTGGCTTGCTTTACTGGTACGGACGCGCCTATCCTTTGAGACGGGCCTATCGTATCGCCGTGGGGGTTCCCTTGCTGATTTATGTCGGGTTCAGTGTTGAGCCGGCAATCCGGGTCTCGGGTCGGTTCGATGACGGAAACCGTGGGGCCAGGATCGTTGAGGGCAATGGTGTCAGGCTCAAGTGGGCACCGGAAGGTCCCGGATGGCCCCGAAGAGGGATCCACTATGGGGAGGCACAAAGGATTTGCAGATATCTAAAAACCGATGGCGAATCTCTTTCCAACACGGCTCAGGATATCTGGCGTCTTCCAACGATCGATGAAGTTGTGCGGTCGATGACCCGGCGCGGGACCAACTGCGGCGGGGCGTGGGATTCGGTCAACGGGTCCGCCACGTACACGACGACTCCGGAGAAGGAATCGCCTCTGTGGGATCCGCACTCACCCATCATCTACTGGTGGACATCGACTGAGATCGACAGTGGCACCGTCTACCGTGTCATCTATCATGGCGGAGTGAACAGGATGAAGAAGGAGTGGGGACTGGGGAGCCTGGGCTTTCGAGCCGTGCGAGAGCCTGAGAGGTGAGGCGCAAAGATCCCCATTCGGGGCCCTGAAGAAGAACGGGGCGAGTCACTCGCATGATGGTGGCTCGCCCCGTCGTGTCTTGCAGGGATCGTTACAGCTCTAAGCGGCGAGGGCCTCCGCGGTCGCCTTCGTCAGCTCTTGCGGTGTGAAGGGCTTTGGTATGAAATTGAAGGCGCCGAGCCTCGTTGCCTCGATGGCCGACTCGATAGTGCCGTGGCCGGTGACCATGATGACCGGGAGGTCCGGCCATCGAGTTCGGATTGATCGAAGGACTTCCATTCCGCTGCGCTTCGGCATCTTGAGATCGAGGAGCACCAGATCATACTGGTGCAGCTTCATCTTCTGCAACGCTGCGTCGACATCAAATGCCTCCTCAACCGCACAGCTCTGCTTGGAAAGGATGCGGCGAACGCTGTGACACACGATCGGCTCGTCATCGACGACCAGCACCGAGTGCTTCGCAGATGCATCCCTGCCATACAGTGCTGCGAGCGGGATATCTGATCGGCTGAGGCAATTGATGTAGTCTGCGCCCGTCACACGTTCTACCTCCGCACCATTGAAGGGCAGGTCGACATCGATGATGTCTGATGTCAGGCGCCTGACGTGTGTAACGGTCTTCGCGCGTGCTTTTTCCTTCTTCAGGATCGGACATTCACCAGCGCATTCTCTTCCTTCAAGAACCACTTTTCGGCAATCTCGCTGTCCGCTGAAGCAATAGAGCTTCTCCGCGGTC
>CAZTKU010000256.1:0-3454 GCA_964614245.1 uncultured Ignavibacteriaceae bacterium | reverse complement strand
CGCATCTGCGATCTACGCGCTCGCCGCCCGCTACTTTTCGAAGCAGGACTACTAGAACGTTTCTCGCTCGCGGCAGACCGTCCGCGCCGCCCTTGTTTGTTCCTGCAATTCTGAGTACTTTGTGCGAGAGGAAAGGGATTTCGAAATGAACATTGGAATAACTTGTTATCCGACGTATGGCGGGAGCGGGGTCGTGGCGACCGAGCTCGGGAAAGCGCTTGCGGAGCGTGGCCACTCCGTGCATTTCATCAGCTATGCAATTCCGATGAGGTTGAGCGGATTCATGGGAAACGTGATGTTCCACGAGGTCGAGATCTCGAACTACCCTCTGTTTGATTTTCCCCTGTACACGCTTGCCTTAGCGAGCAAAATGGTTGAGGTCGCAAAGTACGAGAAGCTTGACCTGTTCCATTGCCACTATGCTATTCCGCACGCGACAAGCGCATATCTCGCCAAACAGATGTTGGCCCTCCCGAACATCAAGGTTATCACCACACTCCACGGAACCGATATTACCCTCGTAGGTTTGGAGCCGAGCTTCCTTCCCGTCATGAAATTCAGCATTGAACAGAGCGATGGCGTCACTGCAGTATCGCGTTTCCTGAAGGAGAAGACGCTCACGAACTACGGAATCGAGAAGGATATCGAGGTCATCCCAAACTTCGTCGATACTCAGAAGTACCGCCGGACGGCATCCGATGAGGTGCGGAATCGCTTTGCCCCGCACGGCGAAAGGATCATTGTTCACACCTCAAATTTCCGAAAAGTGAAGCGCGTCGATGACGTCATCCATATCTTCTCCGAGCTACGAAAGAAGATCGCGAGCAAGTTACTCCTCGTCGGTGACGGTCCGGAACGATCACAGTGCGAACTGCTGTCTCGCGAGCTTGGCATTCACGACGACGTCCGTTTCCTCGGAAAGCAAATCGATCTCATTCATATTCTCTCCGCTGCCGACCTTTTCTTGATGCCCAGCCAATCTGAAAGTTTCGGCCTTTCTGCGCTTGAAGCGATGGCTTGCGAGGTCCCTGTCATTTCCTCGAGTGTTGGGGGATTGCCGGAACTCCAGGTACACGGTCGGACCGGTTACATCGCTGAAATAGGAGATATTGATCGGATGGCACGATACGCTGTCGACCTTTTGTCAAACCCCTCGAAGCACCAGCTCTTCGCAAAGGCGGCACGGCAGCGTGCGCTCGAATTTGAAGCGACGAAGATCGTGAGTATGTATGAGAGGTACTACGAGAAAATTCTTGTCGGATCCGAGGTCACTGCTCCGTAACCTCTTGGAATGCGCTTCCTCCCTTGCAGGCTTCCATGCACGTTCGCAATGATGCAGAAAAACACGAGCTTCTGATTGAAGAGCTCCTGTCTATCCTTATTAAACTCGGGTACCGCATTCTCGGAGTCGATGGCCTCAGCGGTGCACCTCTCGTCCATGAGCTCCACAATGACGGGTACGGTGATCAGGAGGACAAGACTCCTGACATCTATGCATTCGATGAGAAAGGGGGACGATACATCATTGGCGAGGCCAAGACCGGAGACAATGACTTCGAAACAGAGCACGCCTTGACACAATACAACGTCTTCCTCGATCAATTCGACAAGAAGACAGGGCAGCAGGCCATACTCTACGTTATCGTTCCATCATCAAAAGTGGCGGAGTTTAATTCCCTCATTACCCACTACATTCATCCGGACTACTGGCAGAGCATTGTTTTGGTGAGTTCGCAGACGCAATCGGAGTGACTATGCCGATCGGAGGCGGGCAAATTTCACGATGAGGTTCTTAACTCCGTGCTCTTCAAATTGAACAACAGCCTTCATCGAATCCCCCCTGCCGCTGATCCTGATGACTTTGCCTTTCCCGAACATCTCGTGACGGACCATCGCACCTTGTTTCAGCTCAAGCGCTTCCTGTGACTCTTGCTCGTAGTCAGGCGTTTCCTGAGCGTACGATTCCTCTTCCCGTACTGTCTTCCTCGTGTTGCTCGATCGTCTTCGCCCGTTCCAGCCTCTCTCCAAAGATTCTGTTGCGAAAGTCCTGCGGTTGCCCTTGCTCTCCAAAACCTGGAGAAACTCCTCGCCCAGCTCCGAGAGAAATCGCGAAGGGCTGGAAAATGCCGGTTCGCCGAACCGATAGCGCATGTGAGTCTTGCTGAGGTAGAGTTTTGTTCGAGCACGAGTGATCCCCACATAAAAGAGCCGTCGTTCTTCTTCAAGCTCATGCTGCTCCAGAGCTGCCGTGTAGAATGGAAGCAGCCCCTCCTCCACGCCGGAAATGAAGATGACGGGGAATTCGAGACCCTTGGATGAATGAAGCGTCATGAGTGTGACAACGTTGCGCGTCTCGTCCCAGGTGTCAATGTCCGACACGAGAGTCACTTCTTCGAGGAAGGCTTCGAGGGTGCCGTCGGGATGTTCTTCGCTGAACTCGGAGATCGCTGACAACAGTTCCTGAACATTCTCCCAGCGCCCCATGGATTCTGCTGTCCCCTCCTCCTTGAAGCCCTTAAGAATACCGAGTTCATCAACCATGGCGCGGGTCAATTCACTCAGCGACATCTGACTTTTGAGCGCATGATACTTGTCGAGAAAAGCACGGAATTGGCTGATGCTCTTCTTCGCACGATCCTGAAGGCCGTCGACCTGATCGAGTAGTTTCGACGCCTTGAAGAGGGTCACTGGACGTCCGTCGGCAAACGCCTGGAGTCTTTCGAGGCTGGTCGCTCCGATCCCTCGGGTTGGATAGTTCACGGCGCGGTAGAAGCTTTCATTGTCGTCGGGGTTCACAAGCAGCCGCAAATAGGCCAGAACGTCCTTGATTTCTTTTCGTTCGTAGAAGCGAATTCCACCGACAATCACGTATGGAATGCCGTTCCTTCTCAGCACATCCTCAATCGCCCGCGATTGTGCATTGGTGCGGTAGAGAACGGCAAAATCTTTCAAGGCAAGCTGGTTTTCAATGATCTCTCCCTGGATGGCCTGTAGGATCTGATACGCTTCATCCCTGTCGTCATAGCAGTCCAACAGAATTACCGACTCCCCCTGCGGATTTGCAGTCCAGAGGTTCTTCTGCAGCTGGTCAACATTGTTCTTGATCAGACGGTCCGCCAATGCCAGGATGCTTTTCGTCGACCGATAGTTTTGCTCGAGTCGATAGGTCTTGCAGTCAGGATAGTCCTTAGCAAAGTCGAGGATATTCCGAATATCGGCGCCACGGAACGCGTATATGCTCTGCGCGTCATCACCCACAACGCAGATGTTGCGGAAGTCTTGCCCGAGAAGCTTCACGACAGTATACTGAGCACGGTTCGTATCCTGAAATTCATCGACGAGAATGAACTTGAACCGGTGATGGTACTTCTTCAGCAAGTCGGGGTGGCGCTGGAAAAGCTCAATGGGTTTCACAAGAAGGGCGTCAAAATCCAGGGCGTTGCTTCGCTTCAGC
>CAZTKU010000255.1:0-3472 GCA_964614245.1 uncultured Ignavibacteriaceae bacterium | reverse complement strand
TAAACTCCAGTTGACGTTCGAGTCGGTGTTGGGTGCGGACAAGATTGCCCACGCAGTGATGTTCTTGGTGCTCTGTTTGCTTGTCCGACGAGCGTTTTTTTATCAAGACTTCTTCCCATTGCTCAAGACGTACGCGCTGCTAGGGGCATTCATCTTTGCCGTGGTCTATGGCATACTCGACGAATATCATCAGACGTTTGTCCCTGGTCGGCTGTCTGATTTCTACGATGTTTTGGCAGATACTGGAGGTGCATTGTTGTACGTGGGAATCTCTTGGCTAACACGTCGTCCGAAGGGGGGCGAAGAGTCGTCACAAGCGAGTTGACAGATGCCGGATTTCTGACTATATTTGAACTGAAACCGCTGACTCCGCCGAGCGAATTGCTACACGGCGGTTTTTTGTTCTTGTGCGGTCTCCATCATTGATCCCAGGGTTTGCATTCGATTGGACTTTCGACTCCTCGCAACCGACGGAAAAGCGCGCGCCGGCATATTGGCAACCTCTCATGGGCCGGTCGAGACGCCGATGTTCATGCCGGTTGGAACACAAGGGAGTGTCAAAGCCATTGAGCAACGCGAGCTGGTCGAACTGGGTGCCCAGATCATCCTGGGAAACACGTACCACCTGTATCTCCGGCCTGGCGTCGATGTCATTGAATCGGCACGAGGATTGCACGGGTTCATCGGGTGGGACAAGCCCATTCTGACGGATAGCGGGGGTTATCAGGTATTCAGTCTGACTGACTTGAGGGACATCGAAGAGGAAGGAGTAACGTTTCGGTCGCATTTGGATGGCTCGACGCACATGTTCACGCCGGAATCAGTGATCACGATTCAACGGCAGCTCGGGTCTGATGTGATGATGGTTCTCGACGAGTGCGCACCATACCCTTGCGACATTGAATACGCCCAGCGCTCGAACGGTCTGACCGTCCGCTGGGCTGAGCGGTGCAGGAATGCGTTCGAACAGGAGGGCTCCCGATACGGTCACGCTCAAGCCTTGTTCGGAATCGTGCAAGGGAGCATCTATCGGGAAATTCGGGAGCTGAGCGCTCGGGCTTTAGTGAAAATGGATTTCGACGGGTACGCGGTTGGCGGGTTGGCGGTTGGCGAGCCGGTCGAGCAGTTGTATGAGATCACGGAATTCTGTGAGGCTCTTCTCCCGCGGGAGAAACCCCGGTACCTGATGGGTGTGGGCACGCCGCAGAACTTGCTGGAATCGATCGGGCGGGGCATGGACATGTTCGACTGCGTCCTGCCGACGCGTAACGGACGGAACGCGAACCTGTTTACACGGACTGGAAGTCTGAATCTCCGGAACGCGATCCACAAGACCGATCTTTCGCCTGTGGATCCCGAGTGCACGTGTTACACGTGCAAGAATTTCAGTCGAGCGTATCTTCGCCACCTCTTCCAGGTGAAGGAGATCCTGGCGCTCCAACTGGCGACGATTCATAATCTTTCGTTTTATCTCTGGCTGATGCGGGAAGCGCATAAGGCGATTCAGCAGCGGCGTTTTGCAGAATGGAAACACAGCATTCTATCGGGCCTTCGCACTGGCCAGGTTGGCGTACAGTAGCTGCATTGATCTCATCATAAGAACTCACGGAGGATACCTTGATCGGATACTACATTCTCGCGCAGCAAACCCCTGACGCAGGGGGTGGCATGCTGCAGACCATCATTTTGTTCGGTCTTATCTTTGTCATCTTCTATTTCATGATCATCCGTCCCCAACAGAAGCGACAGAAGGAGCGTCAGAAGATGCTGGATGCCGTCAAGAAAGGGGACAAGGTCATCACCGGCGGCGGCATTCACGGGACTGTTGTCGGAATGGAGGAAAAGACAGCCTTGGTCCAAATAGCTGACAATGTGAAAGTGAAGGTGGACCGGGGATCGATTACGGCTGTCATCAAGGAAGCAGAGGCGGAAGAGAAACCGAAGCAGTAATGGGGTTTCAGCGACTCTAATAAAGATACGGTTGCGTCATGAAAGATGTCCACAAAACCGGTTTCGATACGATCGAAGCAGCAGTTGAGGACTTCCGCGGTGGAAAGATTGTCATCGTTGTCGACGACGAGGAGCGGGAAAACGAAGGGGATTTCATCGTCGCCGCCGAGAAGACAACGGCCGACGTCATCAACTTCTTCACACGGGAGGGGCGCGGCGTGGTCTGCGCTCCCATTACCAGCGAGCGTGCTGCCGAGCTTGGCATCGATGCGATGGTGGAGACGAACACGTCGCTCCACGACACCTCGTTCATGGTTTCCGTCGATTACCTCCACGGGGCGCTGACTGGAGTTTCTGCCGCAGATCGGGCGGCGACGGTGCGCGCGCTTGCCGATCCGAAAACGAGGCCAAACGACTTCGCGCGGCCCGGGCATATCTTCCCAATTCGGGCGGCCGAAGGGGGCGTGCTCAGGCGGGCCGGTCACACCGAGGCAGCTCTCGATCTTTGCCGGTTGGCGGGGCTGTATCCTGCCGCGGTCCTCTGTGAGATTTTGAACGAAGATGGAACGATGGCACGGGTTCCTCAGCTGGAGCACATCGCCCGGAAGTTCGGCATGAAGCTGATTTCTGTCAGGAGCCTGATCGAGCACAGGGTGAGGCGTGAGAAGCTTGTCCACCGCGTTGTCACGACCAAGCTCCCCTCCAAATTCGGCGATTTTGTGATCCACTTATACAAAAGCGAGACGGATCACAAGGAGCACGTTGCCCTGGTCAAAGGGGAGATCACTCCGGATCTGCCGGTGCTCGTGCGCGTTCACTCCGAATGTCTCACCGGGGACGTGTTTGGCTCCTTGCGCTGTGACTGCAACGAGCAGCTTATGGCTGCCATGCAGATGGTCGAGAAGGAAGGTCGCGGCGTCGTGTTGTACATGCGACAGGAGGGAAGGGGCATCGGGCTTTCGAACAAGCTGAAGGCTTACAAGCTCCAGGACGATGGAATGGACACCGTCGAGGCCAATGAGAAACTCGGATTCCGACCGGATCTGCGAGACTACGGCATCGGCGCCCAGATTCTCCACGATCTCGGCGTGGGCAAAATGCGGCTGATGACGAACAATCCGAAGAAGGTTGTCGGGCTCCAGGGATATGGACTGGAGATTGCGGAACGTGTGCCGCTTGAGGTGGATCCGAATTTCTTCAACGAACACTACCTCAAGGCGAAGCGCGATAAGCTCGGTCATTTGATACTTATTGAGCGCTCGAAGATCAAGTCCTAGAAGACTCGACAAGAAGTCGGTGTTCTGAATTTCAGTGCCAGGATCGCCAGAAGAATCTACTTGCTTTTCTTGGCGCCCTTTGTGTCCTAGTGGCTCATGATACTTTTCGTCCGGATTTCTCATCCTCGTGTGGAGAGTGGCACGTCCGCCACTTTTCCCTTGCGTCTCAGTGGTTTTTGTTCTACTTTGCTTGCGAATCAAGCAGAGCCACCATCTCTTCAACCGAGATGATGGCTTTTCTTTTT
>CAZTKU010000254.1:0-3474 GCA_964614245.1 uncultured Ignavibacteriaceae bacterium | reverse complement strand
TCCCTGGCAGCTGATCACGTACCAGTTCATGCATGCGGATATCCTGCACATCTTGTTCAACATGTTCTTCGGGTTGTGGATGTTTGGCATGGAAGTTGAGCATATGATGGGTTCGCGAAAATTCTTGATCTTCTATCTCATGTGCGGCATCGTTGCGGGATTATCACAGCTTTTCCTCGCGCCCGTTCTGGAGCCGTCGTCGATTGTCGATCGCTTCGGCGGTCCGGTGCCGACCATTGGCGCATCAGGAGCGGTGTACGGGGTGCTTGTAGCGTTTGGAATGATGTTCCCCGATCGATACATCTTTCTCTATTTTCTGCTTCCGATCAAAGCGAAATACTTCGTTCTCGGCCTGATCGTCCTCGGCGTTCTCTCCATTGGCGGTCAAAGCGCCGTTGCGAACCTCGCCCATCTGGGTGGTGCAATGGCCGGCTATGTCTACCTGCTTTTTCTGGGCCGTCGATACCCCTTCCAGCACACGATCGATCGGATCGGCTGGTGGATTAATTCGAAAACGACAAAGCGACAGACAGATGAGTACGAAAATATCGTTGAGGCAAATGTGCACGATATTTCGGAGGGACGCAGGAGCGAACAGGATGCAGTGCAGGCGAAGATCGATGAGATTCTCGATAAGATCGGCCGCGGTGGGTATCAAAGCTTGACAGAAGAAGAGAAGAAGATCCTTTTCGATGCGAGCAAGAAACTGAACTGAAAATGTTGTGGCGATGAATGGCGAACACGATTTCTGAAATCTCCGTGACTCAACCGATTCCTCACCAGACGTACAAAGTCGGCGGTCGTCGCAAAACCCGACAGGTCATTGTTGGCGGCGTGAAGATTGGAGGCGATGCCCCGATCTCTGTCCAGACGATGACGAAGACAAAGACCGACGACATTGCCGGGACGGTCGCACAGATCAGGGCGTCCGCAGAGGCAGGAGTGGATATCGTGCGCGTGACGGTGAATGACAAAGAGGCGGCAGAGGCGATGAAGGAGATCGTTCGACAGTCACCTGTCCCCATCGTTGCAGACATCCACTTCAACCACGTCTTCGCGTTGAAGGCGGTCGAGGCCGGAGTTGCCAAGGTTCGCATCAATCCCGGCAACATCGGGTCCAAAGACCGGATTCGGCAGGTCCTGACGGCGTGCAAAGACAAGGGAATACCGATCCGGATCGGAGTGAATTCCGGCTCGCTCGAGGAAGACATCCTCGAGAAACACGGTTACCCGACGGCCGACGCGCTTTTCGAAAGCGCGATGAGGCACGTTGAGATATGCGACGAGTTTGGCTTCAAGGACGTCGTCATTTCCGTGAAGTCGACCGATGTGAAGTTGATGATCGAAGCCTACAGGCTCGTTGCCCGGCGAACCGACATTCCTCTGCACCTCGGCGTGACGGAAGCCGGGACGACGCGGGTCGGAACGATCAAGTCTTCTGTCGGCATCGGAACGCTCCTTGCCGAAGGGATTGGAGACACGATTCGTGTGTCTCTGACTGATGATCCAGTGAAAGAGGTTGAGGTTGGCAAGGAGATTCTCCGCTCGCTGAGCCTTGCCTCGAGAAACATTGAGCTCATCGCTTGCCCCACGTGCGGCCGGTTGGAGGTGGATTTGTTCGGTATCATGGCCCAGCTCGAAGAAAAGCTCGCGGGGGTGAAGAAGCCGGTGAAAATCGCCGTGCTCGGCTGCGTTGTGAACGGACCGGGCGAAGCGAGTGAGGCGGACATCGGTATCGCGGCGGGGAAAGGTGTTGCCATCCTCTATCGTAAAGGGGAAGTGGTCAGACGGGTGAAGGAGGAGGATATCGTGCGCACGGTGCTGGAGGAGGTTGACCGGTTCCAGCCTGAAACGTAAGTCCTCATCTCGGTAACACTGGAGAGGCCGGATGAACAATCCGGCTTCTTTGTTCTCATTGACTACTGCAAGGGTGATTCTATGTCTCAGCCTATCATTGCTCCCAACCTCTTGAAGCGTGCGCTGCGCGAAGGTCGATCCGTTATTGGCACGATGCTTGTCGAAGTTCGCCAATCTTCGGTGATGCAAATGCTTGCCAACGCCGGATTCGATTTCGTCATCATTGACAACGAGCACGGCGGTTTCAACATCGAGACGATCTCCGACCTCAGCCGGTTTGCGAAGAAGGTCGGCTTGACGCCGATCGTGCGCATTGCGGAGTGGTCGTATGCCCACATCACGCAGCCGCTTGACGCCGGCGCGCAGGGACTGATGATTCCACGAATCACCGAAGCTCAACAGGTTCGCGATGTCATTCAGATGATGAAGTACCCACCCGTCGGCAAGCGCGGCTCCGTTGTTGCTCGAGGCCACACGGATCTGAAATCCGGGCCAATCAGCGACGCGATGAGACTCGCGAACGAGGAATCTCTTCTTGTGGTGCAGATTGAGACCCGGCAGGCGACGGAAAACCTTGAAGACATCCTCTCGGTTCCCGGAGTTGATGTTGCACTCATCGGCCCGACAGACCTCTCGGTCGCCCTCGGAGTCCCGGGAAAGATGACGGACCCGATTCTCATCGACGCTATCGAATCAACGATGACTGCCTGCAAGCGCCACAGTGTGTCCCCGGCAATTCACATGAATGACTTGGAACTTGCCTCGTTCTGGGCGAAGAAAGGGATGCGGATGGTCAGCTTCAATTCCGAGGTTGGTTTCATGATCCAGACGGGCTCCAACGCGGTTGCAGCGATCGGAAAGGCATTTGGCAGATAGACTGTGCACCGTGCGGAAGAGTCTGTCACATTCTGAACTCAGTTTTAACATTTGCTTCCATCACTGAAAGGACATCGACTCATGAGAAGGTACTTCATGCCGCTGCTTTTATTCACGGCTACATTGTCTATCGTTCCTGGCTGCGGCAAGAAAGACTCGGGACAATCGAAAGGGGTTGCTCTGACGAAGGAGCCGGCTGAACACACAGTCGCAGGCATCGAGTGGTCGTACCCAAGCCGATGGACCAGAGGTGCAGCGCGTCAAATGCGTGTTGCGACGTATTCCGTTCCTGCCGCGGAAGGAGATGCCGAAGGGGGAGAGTGCGCCGTGTTCTACTTCGGCACCGGGCAGGGTGGAGATGTGAATTCGAACATCGAGCGCTGGGGCTCTCAGTTTGAGAGCGCTGCCAAAGCGGTCAAGACGACAATGCAGGTAAGCGGCATGAATGTGACACGGGTGCAAATCTCGGGCACGTATCTCGCTCCCGCTGGGCCGATGATGGAATCGCAGGGGAAGAAAGAGAGCTATCGTTTGCTCGGAGCAATCGTTGAAGCGCCCGAAGGGACGGTATTCTTCAAGTTCACGGGTCCGGCGAACACTGTCGCAGCGGCTGACACAGAGTTTGATGCCCTCATAGGATCCGTGTCAAAGAAGTGACGCGACGAACGCCGATTCACAGTCCGTAGGGGATCCGCCAGAAAGGCCGGGCAGAATGTCCGGCCTTTTCTTGTTGAAAGCCCC
>CAZTKU010000253.1:0-3500 GCA_964614245.1 uncultured Ignavibacteriaceae bacterium | reverse complement strand
GGGGAGCACGGCCACGGCGCCGGCGCTATCATAGGCCTTTGGGATCGTCAAATGGGAGTCCCAGGACGTGGAGATGTGCCGCTACTGCCCGACACTTGGTACTCTATTGAGCTACAAGCCACGACGCCCGTGACAGAATGGGGAAACCAGGCCGTGAGGTCAGCGCAGGAGGAAGACGTCGTTATTGGATCCGATGGGTCAGTGCAGTGGATCCTAGACCGGCAATCAGAGTTCTACGTAATTCGCTGAGACTAGGCCGCATTCTAGCATTTCAGAAACCTCGAAATTCGTCAGAATCTCGAGGTTTTTTGTTTTCCGGAACGAAGGACTTGATTTTCTGGTTGCATAGAGGTAACTTGTCATCGGTTTGCTCGTAAGGTGAAGATAAGTTTCAGGAATTACCATCGTTATGCCTTGGGTTTGAAAGTAGATCATCGATGAGGCATGAAAGCTATTAAATATCAAGGAGTTACTCCCCTGACCCATCATCTCAAGACGTTCCTTCCGGCAGGCCTTTTCTTGTCCTTCCTGGCGTTTATGCCGATATTCAATGCCGGCTGTTTTCGGCCAGCCGCTGCTCTCTCCTTTGTCAACAAGGAGAATGAGCCCCAAGCCAGGGAAGTTGGCCGAATGCCTTTGGCTGTGTCCCAGGTCGACCTACCCACTGAACGGTCTCTGGGGCGGTACGGCTCGATCATCCAGAAATACTCGGACAAGTATGACCTCGACTGGCTCCTGGTACTGGCTGTTATGAGGCACGAATCCCGTTTCTCGCCGACGGCAACAAGCCACCGTGGCGCCTTTGGCCTCATGCAGATCATGCCCACGACTCAATTGGAATTGGCTGAAAAGCTTGGAGTGAAGGAAACTGGATCGCCTTACAACAACATCAAGGCCGGAACCTACCACTTGAAATCGCTCTTTGCGGCATTCGATAAGGCTGATGAGGAGAGTCGCATCTATCTCACATTGGCCGCCTACAACGCTGGACTGAACCGAATTCTGGACGCCCAAAACGTCGCAGCTTATCTTGGTGACGATCCCAACAATTGGGAATCCGTGAGAGCTGCGTTACGGCTCCTCTCGAAGAGGTACCAGACCCTTCATCAGAGGATCTGGGAAAGTGGGAGACCTCGGGCGGGCTATTTCAGCGACTGGCGGCAGACTCAATCGTATGTCGAGGCCATTCGAGCACATTACGATACCTATCAATTGGCCCTGCGGTAAGCAACTGAAGGCCAGCCCGCTATTCCGCCCGACTGAACGACAAATCGTTCGGGCTGGTGCATTCTGGCGGTCCAACGAGCCGCCTGCATCGCAGTTGTGGCAATTCCCTCCGCCGTTTCTGTCAAAACCAAAAAATCGATTTCTTGACGACCGGTCATCGACTTACGGGACCCACGTTTCCATCCGCTGCTCTTCATCAGAGCTGCAAAATGGCCAGCGTGGGATGACCCGTATCAAGCATTGCTATTCCCAACCACTTTGAATATATTCGATCAAGATGATCAGCTACGAGGCAGGGCGCATCCGAGCCCCTGAATTGTTTGGGGATTTCTGGTTTAACTCCGAGCCGATATCGGTTCGGGCGATGAGGGGGAGTGTGCTCTTGATCGACTTCTGGGACTATGGTTCCGTCGCTTGTATGCACACTCAGCCGTACCTGAAGGAGTGGCAGAGGCGCTACAGGGATTTCGAACTGCTGGTGCTCGGCGTTCACACGCCTGAATTCAAGTTCGGAAGAAACCCCGAACACGTGCAGAAAGCGATCCGGCGTGGTGCTCTTGACTTTCCTGTCGTTATGGATAATGACGGCTTGATCTGGGCATCGTATGGCTGCCGATTGTGGCCAACGAAGTATCTTGTCGATAAAGACGGCTTCCTGCGCTTTTCTCACACAGGTGAGGGGAGCTATGAGCAGTTTGAGCGGGCAATCCAGATGCTTCTCGTGGACACCGGATATCACGGCCTGCTTCCCGAACTGATGGAGCCGCTGCGCGCAACCGACTACGCTGGAGCCATTTGCTTTCGACCGACCCCTGAGATCCGACTCGGCTATCTGCGAGGCACCATCGGCAATCCGGAAGGACACGGGCCCGAATCAACGATTGAATACGCGGATCAAGGACTGCACCTGCTCGGACGTGTCTACTTGAAAGGGAAGTGGTACAACGAGAGAGAGTTCATGCGCTTCGACGGGTCTCGCAACGAGAAGGGGCATGTCTCTCTCGGGTATGAAGCGCTGGAGGTCAATTCCATCCTGGATACGGTCGGCAAATCTCCGTGCAGAGTCCTAGCATATCAGGATGGCAAACCTCTCGGAAAGGAGAACGCTGGGCTCGATGTATCGTTCAATCCGAAAGGGGAGAGCTTCATCGTCGTCAATGGTCCGAGGACATTCAATATCGTGAGCAACCGGGAATTCGGCCAACATGAGCTGGAGTTGGTGGCAACGAACCCGGGATTCGCTCTCTACACCTTCAGCTTCGTGACGGGAGTCATTCCCGAACTGATTTTCTCCAACTAGAGTTGGTCCACGAACTTTTTCGTCAGTACGAGCCGTCGTTTCTCGGATTTGGTGATTGTTTCTGGCATCAGTGACTGGGACTATCGGCGGGACCCGTCGTATTGTTGAGGCTTGGCGTATTGCAGCACGGGCACAGATGTTGTATCTTCTGATCGGAGGCCGACGATGTGGCTTTTGATCTCACATGCATGTTCAACTCCCCCACGAAGGGATCTGAGAGTTCGAGGTCGTCCCACTTTTCGGCTCCGCAGCTATCATAACCGAGTGTGTGCCTTAAAGCCGATTCGCCGCACACACCTTCCTGTGACCCCAACCTTTCAGGATTTCTGAGAGCTTGGGGTCTTCCTGTTTTTGAGGGATGTGATCGATTCTCAATCTTGGAGGGACGAATTATGAAACGATGCACTGCGTTGATCGCCCTCATCTTCTGCATGGCCCCGTTGACTGTCACTGCTCAGACACAGTCAGCAAACTTGGTCAAGAACGGTGACTTCGAGAAGTTCACAGGAGACAATCCAGTTGGGTGGGAGACCTCCAACGTCCCCGGGATGCTCACTGTGGTTTCGCCACAACCCATGGGCCGCGGAGGGTCGCGGGCTGTGAAATGCGAGGTCAAGGATTTTTATGGATCGAAGATCGCTGGATTCGTTTGTCAGAAAAACATCGAGCTGACGGGCAAAGATCTGCTGCTCTCCGGCTACTACGCTACGCGTTCAGTCGGAAAGGATGCTGCGGTTGTGATCATTTGCTTTCAAAATGCCACAGGCAGCACGATCGGAACCGTCGAAGAGTACTTCCGCGAAAACAAGACGGAGCTCACCCGATTCGAGAAGGAGATCACCGCTCCCGCTGACACAAGGACGGTTCACGTGCGTTTGACGATCCTTGCCGAGCCCCAAGCAGAAACGCTCCATCCAGGTTCCTACGCGATTTTCGACGACATCAAGCTCGTCACGGCTCCTCCTAAGCCAAA
>CAZTKU010000252.1:0-3500 GCA_964614245.1 uncultured Ignavibacteriaceae bacterium | reverse complement strand
CACAATCTGCAACTTCTGTCTCAACGCCATCTGACGCTCTGGCACAGGTTGGATGCGCTGAGCCCTCGCGGTGTTCTCCGGCGAGGATACGCGATGGTTCGGAAAGGAACAAAGCTCGTCTCGAGCGCTCGCGCACTGCATACAGGCGATGATGCGACAGTCCGCTTCCACGACGGTGACGTGGCAACAAAGGTGCAATGATGACCCCAAAGAAAGCCCAGAAACGCACATTCGAAGAGGCGCTGAGACGCCTCGAGGCTATTGTGGAATCCCTCGAGCAGGGCAAAGTCTCTTTGGACGAGGCAGTCGACTTGTATGAGGAGGGAATCCAGCTATCAAAGGAATGTGCGGAGAAGCTGAAGGCAACCGAGCTTAAGATCAAGAAGCTTACCAAGAGCGTCAGCGGCCAGCTTGAGATACGTGAAACGGATGGAGAATGAGTGAGACTCACTTGAACTTCAGATTTCTCGACAAGATCGACTATCCCGAGGATCTTCGCAAACTCGACGTGCAAGATCTCCGGACAGTCTGCGCTGAGGTGCGGGAGTTTCTCATCGACTGTGTGTCAAAGACCGGCGGCCACTTCGGCGCGGGACTTGGAGCCGTTGAGTTGGCTGTGGCACTACATTACGCGTTCAACACGCCAAAGGACAAGCTTGTCTGGGACGTCGGGCATCAGGCCTATCCGCACAAGATTCTTACCGGTCGCAAGGATCGGATGTGTACCATGCGACAGCTTCACGGCCTGAGCGGATTTCTCAAGCGGACCGAGAGCGAATTTGATGCCTTCGGGGCGGGGCACGCGAGCACTGCACTTTCTGCCGCACTGGGAATCGCAACGGCCCGGGATTTCGCGGGGGAACAGTACAAAGTTGTGGCGATCGTCGGCGATGGCTCCTTGACGGGTGGAATGGCCTACGAGGCGATGAACAACGCCGGCTTACTAAAGAAGGATCTCATCGTCGTGTTGAATGACAACGAGATGGTTTCGCTCTCTTCGGTGAGGCCCTCGCTTTGGTCCTTCCACAACTACTTCAACGAAGTGTTGACACATCCCACTTACAATAAATTCAAGGCGAACGTGTGGGAACTCACTGGGAAGTTGGACACGTTCGGTGACCGCCTGCGCACCGTGGCGCAGAAATTCGAGAGAGGCGTGAAGGCGGTTGTCACCCCTGGAATGTTGTTCGAGGCCTTGGGATTTCGTTACTTCGGCCCGTTCAACGGTCACAATGTGGTCAAGCTGGTCGAAATCTTCCAGCATGTGCGGGATCTGAAGGGGCCAATTCTCATTCACGTCAGGACGGTCAAAGGGAAGGGCTATCCACCGGCTGAAAAGGAGGCAACGGGCCTTCATGGCGTGACGCCATTTGACAAGATCACCGGGATTTCGCCGAAGAAGTCAGATGAGACGCTCGCGTTTACCACCATCTTCGGTCACGCGATGGTTGAAATCTGCAAGCAGAATCCCAAGGTGGTCGGCATCACCGCGGCGATGCCCGATGGGACAGGGCTGATGATTCTGCAAAAAGAAATGCCCGAACGATTCTTTGATGTCGGCATTGCGGAGCAGCACGCTGTTACTTTTGCAGCAGGAATGGCGACGGAAGGCTACATCCCCGTTGCGGCAATCTACTCGACCTTTCTCCAGCGTGCGTTTGACCAGGTCATTCATGATTGTGCAATTCAGAATTTGCATGTGGTGTTCGTCCTGGATCGGGGGGGACTCGTCGGAGCCGACGGCGCGACACATCACGGGGCACTCGATCTCTCCTACTTGCGGTGCATCCAGGGAATGGTGGTGATGGCCCCGAAGGATGAGCAGGAGTTGCGGGACATGCTCTACACTGCGGTCGAGTACAAGAAGGGCCCCATCGCCCTTCGTTACCCGCGGGGAAATGCCCTTGGAGTCCCACTGCGTAAAGAATTCCACAGGCTTGAAATCGGCAAGGCGGAGACTCTCCGGGCAGGAAAGGACGTTGCCATCCTCGCGATTGGCAATATGGCGACGAATGCCCTCGAGGCAGCGGAGATCCTTGCCAAGGAGGGGATCGACGCAGAAGTCGTCAACATGCGTTTTGCAAAGCCGATTGACGATGCGGTGATCAGGTCCGTTGCCTCAAGGATCGATTGCATCGTCACGGTAGAAGACAACGTGGTGCACGGTGGTTTTGGCTCAGCCGTGCTTGAGTCGTTGAGCCGACAGGGACTTGTGAACCTCTCCGTGAAACTCCATGGTCTTCCTGACGAATTCGTCGAGCAGGGCACACCGAATGAGCTCCACAAGATGCTGAAGCTTGATCCCCGAGGAATAGCCGATACTGTCAAAGAGTTCCTTACTTCACGCCAGAGCAGATCAGCGCTCGAATTGATCACCTCATGACTACTGTTTATCCGAAAATGCAGAAAGCTCGAATTGCCGTTGTCGGAATGGGAACCGTCGGACAGACCGTCCATCTACCGATACTTTCCAAGTTCCCGGACGCCGAGATTGTCGCCGTGTGTGACATTGAGGCTTCTAAAGCGGAATTTGTCGCCAAGAAGTATGACATCCCACGCTTCTACAATGATCTCGACGAGATGCTGAAGACTGAGGACGAGATTGTGGGTGTCGACATCTGCACTTCGACGTTTACGCATCGTGACGTGGCGATCGCTGCACTGGAGGCCAAGAAACACGTACTGGTCGAAAAGCCCTTGGCCCGGACGCAAAAGGAGGCGCTCGAGATCGTTGCCGCGGGGAAGAAGAACCAGCGCAAGATCATGGTCGGCATGAATAATCGGTTTCGACCTGACGCGATGATCTTGAAGAGCATGATTCAAGGCGGTGAGCTCGGCAAAATCTACTACGCGAAAGCGGGTTGGTTGCGCAAACTCAAAACGGCAAGTCCCTGGCTGACGAGAAAGGAAAAATCGGGGGGTGGAGTGGTTCTCGACCTGGGCATTGTGATGTTCGATCTGGCGTTCTGGCTGATGGGCTTCCCTGATGCAAAGGAGGTCAACGCGGCGAACTACTCGCACAACACGAAGGGTGTGGAGGACTCGTCCGTCGTGTTCATTAGAATGCAGAACGGATCTGCGCTAACGATTGAGTCGAGCTGGTCGTTCGAGTCGGATGCAGACTTTTTCTATTGCGATTGCTTCGGAACGGACGGAAGCGGCTCGCTGAACCCGTTTCGTATTCTGAAGCGGATGCACGGTAACCTCGTGAACGTGACGCCCGCCTCCCATGAGACACCTCAGACCTTATACTGGAAGTCGTATGACGCCGAGCTGAAACACTGGATCGGATCGTTGCGGGGCTTGCATCCGGTCGTATCTACCGCTGAGGAAGCCGTCCATCGCATGACGATCGTTGACGCAATCTACCAATCTGCACAAAAAGGAAAGCGTATCGCAGTGAAGTAGACTCCCTTTCGATGCTTTCGATCGTGCTCGAGCGGAGGACCGGGGCGTTGAATGACCCATCTCCCACCAGATTCCTACATCCCTCGAACTCA
>CAZTKU010000251.1:0-3556 GCA_964614245.1 uncultured Ignavibacteriaceae bacterium | reverse complement strand
CTACTTTGTACATTAACCAAAATCAGTTAAATAGTCATCTTCACTAATTAGCGCGAGCTCAGGACTTACCGTTCTGGATTAGCGCGCGCTTTTAGCTCCTGTCACCACAAAGCCCATCATGAGTTTCTTCACTTCATGCTCTTTCAAGCTAGTTTCCGCAAGGATAGACTCTATCTCCTCAATAGTATAGGAAGCGTTTATTGACGTCGTCAGGCCTGGTCGTATCTCTTTTGGTTTTGTCAGCGCGCGCCGAAGGCTACATTACGGTAGTTCTTGTTGGAAGTGTAAGCCCACGTTGCAGTCCTCATGCTTCTGGTAGCAAGCCACGTCTTCATAAACTTACGTCGCATTGTCCAAGGATCATACAGCCGACGGGTGCTTTCCTGCATGACTCTTGTGAGTTCTTCACGACTCATTGACAAAGGATTGTAAGTGACTTCGCTCATGTCATAGTGAACCCAATCCGAAGGAAAGTCAGTGAAGAGCAACCGCCCTTCTTCTCTTAATCTGTCAAAGCTTCTGGTTCCCGGCAGGGGCGTCAAGAATGTAACCTGCATCACATCAATGCTAGACTTGAGGATGTAGTCTGTGCGTTGACGCAGTTTCTCAGGTGTATCTCCATCCAAGCCATAGATGAAAGCTCCCAGCACAGCGATGCCGTGTCTGTTGATACGGCGAAAAGTCTCCGCATAAGCATCCACCCCAATCTTTAAGTTTATTCTTTTGTTCACTCTTTCCAGCGCATCTGTGTTCTCAGCCTCCAACCCAAGAAAAACCATCCGACAACCGCTTTCCGCGGCGTATTCCAGCACCTCCTCGTTGTTGGCGAAGTTCATAGAAGCTTGGCAGAACCACTCTTTCTTGATTCCACGTTCGACCATTCCCTTGAACAAGGCGATAGCCCTTTCTTCATCGTCCTTACCGTAGCCAACGATGTTGTCGTCCACGAAGAAAACCATCTTCTGAGGAATAGTCTGCAACTCATCCAGAACCTTCTCTACTGGACGCTTGCGATATCTACTACCGTTGAAAATCGTAACCGAACAGAATTCGCAGTTCATTGGACAACCTCGTGAGGTCTGAACAGAGCCGAACATATAGCCTGCATGAAAGAGGTCGCGGCGGGGTTGAGGTATACTCTGCAAATCAGCCAAATCGCCTTTGTAAACTTCTTGCAGTCCACCCGATTCAAAATCGGAAAGGACTTGGGGCCAGACTCTCTCTGCTTCACCGACGACCACTGCGTCGGCATATTTCGTAGCTTCCTCTTGACACATTGAAGAATGAATTCCGCCCAATATAGTTGGTACACCTCTCTTTCTGTAGCGGCTGGAAATCTCGTAAGTTCTAGTGATGTTTGCTGTGAATGCGGTCAAACCCACCAAATCAGCGTTTCGAAACTCAAAAGGCGCAAAATTCTCGTCAACAATTTCGACCTTCCAGTCACTGGGAGATAAGGCAGCGATTATTCCCAGTCCTAATGGCTGAAAACGGGAGCTCCTATTTACCGTTAGCCCCACTCGGCTAGGATTAACTGGGTTGACCAGCAACAGCTTCTTTTTCATTTTTCATCTCCGGTCTCAGCTTCACGATATCTCAGCTCCTCGCCAACAACAAGTCAATTCCCCTTGTTTGGCTATAGCTTTTCCGCATTCAACATCGTCTTGGTTGGTTGGATAAAACTTTACCGCTGCTGCTGCGCTTGACGGGTGGATTCTGGAAACTGGGCTGACCGAGAGGTGTATCAACTGTACAGAGGAGGAGATACTGTGGGGAATGAGAGTCGGTTCTCGGACTATCAACTTTTTTTGGCTAGACATCAGTTGACCATTGACTGTTTCCCAAGTTCTGGAAGATTCGCGCGCGCTAGTTGTTTTGACTACGTTTTGACAGGAATTTCTCCCAAGATTCGCGTGCGCTGGAGATGTTTTTCCCAAGTTTTCCTTAATTGTGGTTCTTTTCTCGCAAGCTCAATGTGGAGATAGTCAAATCCGCCGTATGCAAGTGGCTCTTCAAAATCCTTCCTAACTCCCAACAAAATAGGTTTGAGCTTTCCATACATCATCTGAATCATTCGACTGCCAATGACATCATAAACCAAGTTAATGTCAACATGTTTCCTCATAAGCAGAATACCGACGAAATCATAGAAACCGCATACAGTGCCAAATGCGGTGTGCATAGGTGATTCGGAAAGCATTGAACCGTACTGTTTCACGTAGCTCTCATAGTCCTTGACTTGCAGACTCGCAACTTTCCGCAATGCATCTGCAAATTCAGGTGTGTTAACAGTTGAATATAGTCTTACAATCAAATCTGTCTTCCTTATTTTAGTCTGATGTCCCATCTCAAGAACATAATATGCGACACCTGCCAAAACACCTGCTGCTGCCACTACTGCAGAAATCTCTGTAATGTCAACCACTTTTGACACCAGCTAATGCATTCTAGTTCGGTTTAGCTATAACTCTATTGTGTGTGCGCGTGCTGAGTGAGTGTGTGTAAGTGTAAGAGTGTATGAATGTATGTGAGTTTGCGAGCCAGAGTGAAAGGAAACTAGTTAGAGGGTGTGAACTTTTGGGTTTGGGTTTGGGGGTAAAGTTTTATACACACACACCTGACGACTGACGTTGCCTTTTGAGGCTGATTTGTAGGCTGTAGAAAAACAGCTCCCAGAAGCAGATACAAAGTGTGCTGCAGGTGTAGAGAGGGCGGCAGCCCTCGTAATGGGTGTGAGGTTGTAGAAAAGAGGCATTGAGATATGAAGATGATAATGATAATAATTATAATAGGGTTAACTAATTAACTAATCCTTTTCCTGCAACGCGCAGAGAAAATAGGGTTGCAAGTAACGAGTATTGTCAAACAGCTAATCTGGTGAGTTTTGCGGAAAAGTTATAGCCGCTTTCATGCAAACCAAAATACGTTGGTGAAGGCAAAATATGAGCAAAGCGTCTCACAAGTTTCAAGAGAAGATGCAGAGCGGAATGACTTACGAGCAGTATTTCCGTGACCGATGCCATGAAATGGTTTGCTTGGCAGAGGAATTTGAGCGGGTTTTAGGGCGAGAGAAGGTTTTAGAGATAATTGGAAAAGCCCGTGAAAGATATATCGTTGAGATAACAAAGAGGGAAAGAGGAGTAACCATAAGTTTTGAAGATTTTAAAGCAGGCGAGAAAGCCGAGAATGCCTCTCCCTATTTTTCACACAGTTTAACCTTGGCATATCCAGAAGAGACCTCAAACAAACTGAAGCTCCATGTTACTGAATGCTTGTGGGCAAAAGTGTTCAAAGAAATGAAAGCTACAGACCTCGGCTATGTACTGAATTGTCAACCAGATTTTGCATATGCTAGAGCATGTAACCCCAAAATCAAATTGAAACGCACGAAGACTTTGATGCAAGGAGATGACTATTGTGACCACACGTTCTATTGGGAAGAATGAGTAACAAGAAACATGAAGTCTCCCAAGCCAGTTTTTGATTTTGCGGAAAAGTTATAGCCAAACCCAAATACGGAGAGAGTGAGACTAGCGCACGTTTTTTATTTGAAATA
>CAZTKU010000250.1:1777-3594 GCA_964614245.1 uncultured Ignavibacteriaceae bacterium | reverse complement strand
CTCCTTCGTCATTGTGTGAAACGTGTCATACGCATTGGCATTCGAGACAACGGCCTTCCCGAGAAACTCCTGGCCGTCAGCAGTTTTCACCCCATACGCAGCGTGATCTTTCGTTAGTATTTCTGTCGCGCGACTATTCAGGATGACTTTTCCGCCCCGGACTTCAATAAAATTGACCAATGCATTGCTCATCTTCTGAGATTTTCCCTTTGGATAGTATCCACCGTCTCGAAGATAGCCAAACGTTGGCAGCGCGTAGTAAAGGGCCGCGAGTCTGGAAGGAGGAAGCCCGTAGTACCCCCAAAGCGTTGAGACGATTGTTCTCAACTTGGGATTCTTGATCCATCCATCCACCATCCCACCCCAGGTTATGTTGAAGCACTTGAACAGGTGCGGGAAATCCATGGGGAACCGATTCATGTCAACCTGACCTCTTGCACTGGAGAGTTTGTTGATATCATCGGCGACCCCCTTCATCTCATCTACGAGCCCCTGAATTCCCTGCTGTTCGCCGGGAAAAAGGCTGCTCAAGAGCTTCACATACCCCGCGATATCCTTTTGCGGCACGCGGATATCATGATCAGGGTACATTGCGCGGTAAAGGTGTGGGTGAGGTACAAACTCTACGTCGGTTATCTCCGGGAAGCCGGGGAAAAGATTGTGTAACCCGCCCCTTTCTCCGACACTGGTAGAATGCAGGGAAACGTCGAAGACAAAACCACCCGGACGGTTGAACGTCGTGGCATATCCTCCGGGTCTGTCGTGCTTCTCCAAGACCACCGGCCTGAATCCCTGCCGGGCAAAGGCAGCCGCACAGCTAAGCCCACCCAGGCCCGAGCCGATGATTACAGCATCGAATTTGTTCTCGTCACTCTTAGCATGTCTGCCTGTTGGAAACGAAGTCCAATCGAGCGCGGCTACGGAAAGCCCGCCTAACAGTGTTCTAATGAAATCTCTTCGATCTACCGTTTTGCTATTCATGAACGCTCCTTCATAAACTCAGAAGTGTGCTCGTTCTTTGACATACCCGTCACGCCATCTCGAAAGAGTCCCCAGCTCATCCAGGTGAATGAAAGTTGAGAACAACATCATGATGAGCTTGGTGTCTTCAGCTCTGACGGCAACACCTGTCCGTTCTCTCTCGACCTGTCTGCCATGGTACTGGCGGCCTTCGGTTTCGACGCCTGGCCAGCGAGTCACTCGGCGCCGATATCGATTCAGAACATTCACTTCTTGTCGCGTTTTGCCGGCTTGAAGAGGAGATCCTGGAAGTCGAAGCTGAAATCCGTTGCGGGGGATACCGCCTTCATCTTCACCTGGTCAATACTTCCATCGGGATTGAGGGCAAATGTGACGAATGCGTCCGCGCGCAGTTCCCGATCTCTCCAGCGCGCAACGAACGTATCGTACTGCCAGTGCTCGAGGTCTCCCATCAGTGAAGGCGTGTGGTCAAAGCGGATGATGAGTTTGCCGTTCTCAAGGCTGATCGTCACGTCGCCATACCATGGGTCGTTGTACGCACCTGCATAAGATGGGAGAGGCAAAGGGGGGCGAGATGTGCTGTCCCGCTTTGCCGCAATCTGCTTTTCCATCCTGGCAGTCATCGAATCCATGCGTGCGTGGAGCGTCTTGAACGCGCCAAGCCAATTGGTTTTGGAAGCACCGAGAAAATGATCGAGCACATAGTACACAATCGACTCAAAGGCCTCCCCTGATTCCTGGTTGGTCAGGACTGCGACCCCGAGCTTGAGTTCCGGTATCAGCGCCACTTTCGAGACGTAACCAGGAAGTCCGCCGGTGTGCTGAACAAGTTTGTA
>CAZTKU010000250.1:0-1677 GCA_964614245.1 uncultured Ignavibacteriaceae bacterium | reverse complement strand
GGAGAAATCGGCCGCACCTTTCCGTCGATCTCGGCGTGCGTGGCGGCAACATTCCCCCCACCTTCAGCATCGGAATGACGCACATTGCTGTCGGTCATGCCGACTTTCGACAGGATATGCGATGCAACGAACTGTTCCCAGGTCTCTCCGCTCACAGCTTCAATGACTTCGCCGGCGATCAAGTACAGGACGTTATCGTACGCGTAGGCACTCCTGAAACTCTTGACGAGCGGAATGAACTGAAGACGTTTGGCAATTTCTTTGCGGTTGTATGTCGAGGAAGGCCACCAGAGCAGGTCACCGGCGCCCAGACCGAGCCCGCTCCTGTGCACAAGGAGATCACGGATCGTGAGTTCACGTGTCACATACGGGTCGGAGAGCTGAAACCAGGGAAGGTAGCGGATGACCGGCGCGTCCCATTCCAGCTTTCCGTCTTCCACGAGTATGCCCAACGCTGTGGCTGTAAAGGCTTTTGTATTGGAGGCGATGCCAAACAGCGTGCGGTCGTCCACTCGAGCAGATTCGCCCAGCTTGCGAACGCCGTAGCCTTTGGCAACGACCACTTTGCCGTCCTTGACGATCGCCAGAGCGATGCCCGGGACTTCAAATTCTTTTTGCACTCGCTCGACGTATGCGTCGAGATCCTTGGGAGGTGCCTGCGCTCGCATGCTCTGTGAACCGATAAGGAGCGTGAAAAGAACGAGGAAGGAATACCAGATTACATCAGACTTGTTCATAGGTGCTCCTATGGATATCATGAGGTTTCTTCATGGCTACCCACCCCATGCAGGCACAGGGTGGGAATCAGATCGAAGCATGATACTTCCGGGGGATGGGAGGACTATTCGATCGCCTCGAATCGGTCGGCACAAACTCTTCGTAACTTAACGAATCGGACGGGGAAAATCAATTCACTCAACTGCCTGGGGCTTTGGCACTCCTCGGAATGGTATTCGTAGGATTCGTGATGTGCCATAGATGACTTATTGACCTTGAATCCTCTGCTTTGCGATATCACTACCGGCGGAGATGCGAGCAAGGAATGCGCGCATTTCCTGGACAACGCGCTCGCTATGGGTTCTCTTGTTTGTCTCGAGGTCAATGGTGACTGCATTGCGGATTTTCGAAGCCATCTTCCTGAGATTCTCCGGCTCGTGCAAGGCGTCCTTCGAGGCTGCTACCAGCAGGGTCGGGCTGTTCAGGAACTCCAGTCGATCCCAAATTTCGTAGTTCGAGACAGAAAGAAGGGCCTTCTTCAGCTTCCAGGGATCCGCAGCATCAAGCGCTTTGCTGTATTTCAGGTATTGTTCCTGATCAGCTCTGACATCCAGGCGGAAGTTCTTCAAATACCATTTGACGGTGGGTCTGATGAGAGGGTAGAGAGGTGGATAGAAGAGCAGGACAACGAACAACCAGATCCGGGGGACCCGAAACTCAGCGTTGGGACTCACAAGTATCAATGCCAGAGGTTTCCTCATCAGAGCAGGGTAACAATCGACGATCGCCGTTGCACCCAACGAACTGCCGAAGATGATGTAACACTCAGGAGGAAATCCGAGTTGTTCAACCAGATTCACTAGATCGTTCCCGATGGCCGTAACGCTGTACTCGGCATTCCCAGGTACTCGTGACGAGATTTTTTCACGCGTCTCAACGTAGACAACGCGGAAATCCTTC
>CAZTKU010000249.1:0-3619 GCA_964614245.1 uncultured Ignavibacteriaceae bacterium | reverse complement strand
CGGATGAACTCCGGTGTGGTGCCGCAACAACCTCCAATGAATTGCGCGCCCCCGTCACGAATGGTTACAGCGTGGCCCGCAAACTCTTCCGGCGTTGTGTGATAGACGACTTTTCCTTCAATCAACTCTGGCAAGCCGGCGTTCGGCTTGATCCAGACTGGCAGCGGCGTCGCTGCGCGGAGGCGCCTGCAGACGACCATGAAATGTTCGATGCCCAACCCGCAATTTGCGCCGATCACGTCTGCACCTGCATCCGCCAACCCCTGAGCGGCTTGCTCGGCAGTCGTACCCATCATGGTTCGATCATACTCCTTGCCGGAGTCGTACACCATTGAAGCGACAATAGGAAGGCTGGTTTTCCTTGCAGCAGCAACGGCGAGCTTTGCTTCAGTAAGATCGCTCATCGTTTCGACCACGATGCCGTGTGCGCCCCCCTCAGCGAGCGCCATCGCCTGCTCGGTGAAAGCTTCACTCAACTCCTCCTCGGTAGTCTCTCCCATCATCAGCATTTTCCCGCTCGGACCGATGGACCCAAAGACGTAAGCCTTATTCGCTGCTGCCTTGCGCGAAATTGCAGCTCCCGCTTTGTTGATTTCCCGCGCCATATGCTCGAGGCCGTGGCGTTCGAGCATAATGCGACTCGCGCCGAAGGTGTTCGTCAGAATGATCCGGCTCCCTGCTTCAACGTATGACCGTGCGACCTGCTCCACCTCGAACGGATGCGTGAGATTCCACGCATCCGGACTCCCCCCGGGCTCGAGGCCCCGGCGTTGGATCTGCGTCCCCCAAGCTCCATCGATAATGACCGGCGTTTGTCTCAGGATCTTTTCAAGTAGCTCATTCATTTAGAATCCTCCATTTCGTTCGCCAGCAACTAAGGCTACTTCCAAGAGTGCGCCTCGGGACCGTCGCTTATCCGTGGGAAAGCCGAAACTCGCAACCGCGCACCCCCCATCGGAACCAGGGTGATGGTCTCGACCGGCTCGCTTGTACGCACGGGACTGTCTTGAAGCAACCCGATCAAACCGTTTGCCTCTAACTTCCATTGCAGGATGCGCTTCCCCTTCGCTTCCAGGACGATCGGCGCGCCTTCCGGCGTAAACGGCTGGGCTGGCAACGCACCTTTTCGTTGAACGACCTTGAACGATGCAGCCGGGTCCTTCAAGTTGGCGATGAGGCCGTAGTTCCACGGCGTCGTGGGAAACACTTCGAATGCGGGCCACTGATCAGTGCCGCCACACCTCTCCCAACGCTCGCCGATCTTGAGCGAGTACGTCAGTGGTCCACGGTCGACTGAGATCGCGTTGTTGTTTTTCTCCCACACTCGAATGGAGATATTCATTGGCAATTCCAAGCGCACGACGTCGCCGTTCTTCCATGTTCGCCGCAGCTCCGACCAAGAAGAAGGTCTTGCCTTTAGATCGACGTGCTTCCCATTCACTTGGGCACGAGCATCCTTGCACCACGCAGGCACGCGCAGCAGCAAAGGGAAATCGACGGCCTCCGGCGTGGAGAACTTGAACTCGACGACTTCGCCGAAAGGATAATCCGTCGTTTCTACGACACGCACTTCTGTCCCGTTGCCCACTTTCGCCGTAACAGAGCTTGAAGAATAGAAAACAGCTGCGAGGCCGTTGTCCTGTGTCGCCATCCAGAGATGCTCAGCAAAGTACGGCCAACCAAACGCTACATTGTGCTGACAGCAGCGATAGTCCCAGGGATCGTAGGAAAACATGTCACCGCCGTTCTCAATCATCGGGGCCTTGCTGGCTCTGTCCAGCTGCACCATGTTTGGCGCCGTAAGATAATGCAAGCCCTTCAGATCGGGAGTCATTGCAGCCGGAAGTGAGTTGAAGGCGATTTCCTCAGTCCGATCCGCCCAGATGGAATTACCGGTAATTGACAGGAGCATCTCGTCGCTGTGCATGAACTCGACCATCGAGCATGTCTCCGCCCCCTGCCTTGGCCCCGCGTAACCTGGACGCGCGTTCTCATCAGCTCCGAACATCCCACCCGGCACTTGCCCGTAGGTTGTCATGATGCTATCGTAGTTGCGTTCTGTAGCTTGCAGATAGCGTATATCCGCCGTTTGCTGGTAGTATTCGGCCGGCTCACGGAAGCCCTGACAGAGATTGACGCCGTGCCAGGTGGGAATTCCTCCTGTCCAATCTGCTGTTCGCTCATGATTCAGACGCGCGAGATCCAGCAACCACTTCTCCCCTGTCTGATTGTAAAGCCAGTAGACGTGGTCAAGATTGTCTCCCCCACGCCATTTCTGCCAACTTCCGGGCAGATAGTGTTCGAGTGGAATCGACATCAGCCATCGGAAATAGTTCAACATGAAAGGAATGACTCTGCTGTCCTTGGTTGCTTCGTAGTGCGTGCGAAGGACACACAGCGTGATCATATTTGGCCAGATGTCGTGCTGCGCCAGGTTTTGGCGCGGACCGAAGTAGCCGTTCGCGTCCTGACTCGAAAGAATGCCTTCAACCCACCGACTTGCTTCCTTGATCATCCGTTCATCATTCAGCACGTAGCCAAGGTCGATGAACCCTTTGAGCCAGTACGGCATCTCTTCCCAACCGAACTCCCCTTCCCCTTTCGGACTCACCCACGCGCTCCCTTCGATTCGGCACCACTTGCTGATTTCCGTGAGATGTCCGGAGAATCCATCTGCCATGAGTGACAGCTGCTGCTTCACCCACCCTTGAGGCTTGATGCTGCCCACCGGAAGCTTGAGGAAAGGACTCGGAAGAAGAGGCTCCCGGTTCGACACATAGTGCGAATTCCGACTTACGGATGACTGCGCGAAGACCGCCGTCGATGAAGAGACAATGCTCGTGATCATGAACAGCAACGCAGCACTTCTTGTCATGGTTGCACCTTTCTCCTCGCGGGGGATGACGTACAAGGACGAGGTCGGCATAGGACGCGCCGCTTCCCGATACTAGCGTTGTTTGTTGGGGCTGAAGACCAGCGATTCGTCCAGATCCAAAACTCTAGCGTAGAAGTTGTATCCGCCATAGTTATTCTCGATCTTCAGCAGAAGCTTATTCCACCCCTTCTTCAGTTCCAGCGGCACCCGATCCTGATCAGGGACACTCACCCTAATCGTCAGGAGCCGATGAATCTCTCTGTCGTTGAGGAAAACCTTCACTCCATCATCAGTCCCAAGAAGCAGCGGCAGGATCTGATCGTTTGGCGAATAGATGAAGGTCAGGGCAAAGACAACAACGAGCTCGTAAGGGTCAAACTTGTACAGATCCAACCTCCCATTGGCAGGGGTCCTTTCGAGGGTCCATTTCACAGGTTTTTGAGCAACCCCCGCATACGTTTTCTGGAGATCAATTTCTTTCTCGGGCGGGTAAACGGCATCGAGGCCGAGACGATTCGAGTTTTCATCACGAGGATTAGGGAAAGGCCCGATCAAGCACCACTCGGGAATGAATGTTCGATGCGGCTCCAGGACAAACGCGTCGAGCCCGACGACGTAACCGGAGGATTTGCTGTCCTTTCCGCTCGCAACGAATTGAATGGGGAGTTGTTTGTTGACCGCTTTGAGATTGCTCAAGATAGTCTTCCCGCCCGGAACGTTCGTCTTGCTGTATCCTTTGATCTC
>CAZTKU010000248.1:0-3628 GCA_964614245.1 uncultured Ignavibacteriaceae bacterium | reverse complement strand
GTTGCCGGGCAGTTCGTTGTTGACCGTCACCTGGCCGTTGTTCTCCGCGGACACGAGCGCGACCGGATACAGAGCAAGAATCACCGCGAAGAATCGCACGAGAGAAGCCCTTCTTGTGGCTGGACGGGAAAATGGGTATATTTGCGGAAACGGACGTATGTGGAGAACCATGCGACAGACACCGACTCTGGCAGTTCTACTCGTTCTTGGGGTTTTCGCTAGCGCTGCAGCCCAGGAACTCAATTGCACCATCACTGTCAACACGGAAAACATTACATCTGCTCAGCGCGATTACCTGAGAGGTTTCGGTGCGGACGTTGAGAAATACCTGAACAATAACAAATGGGCCGATGAGGACCTCGGTGGCGAAAAAATCGACTGCTCCATGTCCGTATTCTTCACCGCAGCCGTCGGAGAGAACCACTACACGGCTCAGGTCGTCGTGGGAAGCCAGCGTCCGGTCTATGTCGGTAATGACAAGTCCGGAAAGAACACGCAGGTCCAGCGTATTTCCGACGAGAAGTGGGAATTCAGCTATGTCCCGAACCAGCAGATGATCAAGGACGAATTCCGGTTCGATCCGCTGACGGATTTCCTGGATTTCTACGCCTATCTCATCATCGGATTGGATCTCGAGACGTACAACGAACTATCCGGATCACGGTATCTCCAGAAAGCTCTCAACATCTGCAATCAAGCCAATGCGACATCGTATGGCAAAGACTGGCAGTCGAGCGCCGGAACCTACAGCAGGTTCAGCCTGCTCGACGAGCTGATGAACATGAAATACCAGCAGTTCCGCCTTGCGTTTTACTCCTACCACTTCGAGGGACTTGACTTGCTTGCATCGGAGCAGCAAAAGGGACTCGACAACATTCTCAAAGCGTTGGAGTCCATTGCGGAGCTCCGCCAGAAGCAAAATCCACGCAGCATCCTTGTCAGAACATTTTTCGATTCTAAGTATCTTGAGATCGCCGATGTCTTTCTTGCGTGGCCTGACCGCGGAGTCTACGATCGCCTCATCGCTGCCGATCCGGGTCATCAAGGTACGTACGACGACTACCGGAAACGTTAGCAGAGGCTCCGCCCCCGCGACAACAGCCTTCACTCAAGACTTATGTCGGTGATCGTGTCACCCACCTGAATCCGATCCACGACATCCTGTCCTTCCACCACTTTTGCGAAGATCGTATAGCGGCCGTCAAGATGCGGTGCGGGTGAGTGCGTGATGAAGAACTGGCATCCCTCAGTGTCTTTCCCTGCATTTGCGATGCCCACCATCCCTCGCTCGAAGTTAACGAGCGAAAACTCCGAGCGTATCGCGTAACCTGGCCCGCCCCAGCCATCGCCCCGGGGATCCCCGCCTTGGACGACGAAATTGGGGATCACGCGATGGAATGTCAGCCCCTTGTAGAATCCTTTCCGAACGAGCTTCACATAACTGAGGACGGTGAACGGTGCATCCTCTTTCAATAACTGAAGCTTGATAAGACCCTTGTTTGTCATGAGGCTGACCCTCTGTGCCGGCTTGATTGACTCAAAGGTCTCCCAATCATAGTCGGACCGGACAGGCTTGGTGGTTTTCGGAATCTCTGCCGTGTAATCCTCATGGGTGATACGGGACAGGGCAGCGGCCGCGAAGGTTGCCACAGTCCTGTCGGGATCCTTCAGTGCTTGTTTGATTGTGGGGATGAATCGCGCGTCCCCAATATTCCCCATCGCGCTGAGCGCGCTTTGCATGGCCTGAACATCATCTGGCGTTGTGAGTCGCTCAAATGAGCCGTTGAGGGCCAGGACGACAGAATCCGATTGCCCCGCATCCCTGAACATGCCAAAATACGCCGTGTCCCCGAGACAATTCGAAACGAGATGAGTGATTGCCATATCACCGCGCTGCAGTGCGCCAAGGGTTTTCCGGTACAGGGCATTGCGAACTTCCACCCAATCCGGTTCGCCTGCTCGGATCCGTGCAAGGACGGAAGGGGTGAGAAAACGTCTGACAAAATCCCACGCGGCCATCGCAACTCGGACAGAGCTGTCCTCAAGGGAGTTCATGATGATGGAGAGAGACCGACCCGTGGGGACCAAACTCAACCCTTCTATCACCTTTGTTCTCTCTCGTTGCGTCAACTCTTTATCCGCCAGGTAGTTCTTCCGTCCAAAATCATCAGGAAAAAATTTCGCCAATGCGACAAATGCCTCGCCGCGTGTCAGCTCGGCAGTGGGATTCTTCGTGCCGACGAGCTTGAGAATAGCCTGTCGAAGACTCGTCGTGTCATTCGAGGATTGGATGACTTGTTTCGACAATCCAGCGATTGACTGAAGAGCAGCGATCTTAACGTGATCATTGTCCGCGTTGAGATACTCGTTGAACTCACCCACCAGGTCGGCGTTGTCCGGAACAAATGCCGCGAGCGACCGAACAAGCTGGACCTGAGCTCGCCAGTCGGGTCGTTGGCGCTCCGCCTTCTGGGCTTTTCGAAAGAGATCGAGTGCGTCACTGGATTTCGATCGACTCAACAGGGTGAGGAGATTGGCACGCACGTCGGGGTCGGGATCAGAAACGAGCTTTGTCAGTTCGTCAGCGCGCTTGGCAATCTCCACGTCGATCAAACCATGCGGAGCTGCTCGCCAGAGCGCATTCAGCGCTGACCAACGAACACGGCTGTCTGGATCACCACAAAGATCAAAACAGAGCCACATTGAGCGCTCGTTCTTAATGCCGCGCAGCGCAATTCGCCCGATGCTCAGAGCGATCTCGGCTTTGAGGGACGCCGAATCCGCCAAAGGCTGATAGGCCACAACCTCGTCAAGCGCTGCTTCATCGCCCATCTTTCCGAGGGCCTCAAGCACTCTGGAAATCACCGCAGGATTGGTTTCGACCCTCAAACAGCCGAGCAGCGAATCCTGCGCTCCGCTCGAGCCGATCTGCCCCAACGCAAAAGCTGCGGCAGCTCGAACCCTCGATTCAGAGTCCTGAAGGAGCGGGAGCACAGATTGGGCGGTTGCCGTGTCCTGTAGATTGGCGAGCGCCACTGCAGCTCGATAACGAAGATTGCTGTCACCGTGGGTCAGATAGGCAAGAAGTCTCCCGTCACCAAGCGAGCGTTGGTCCTGCAAGGTCAGGATTTCGCGTTCATTGGGCGAGAGCTTTTGGCCCGAAGCGATGGCCCAGGCAACAAGGAGCAGAAGGAAAATGGTGACTGTGCGTATGGACATCCGTTACTCCTGGACTGATTGTTTCGAACAATCCTGTTATGGAAGCACTCTAGGCGCTTCCTGACAAGTGCATCCGCCCATCGGATCTAGAAATACGGCCGCACACGAAACTCCGCGCCGATCTGTTTCTCGACGAACTCTTTTGCCCGTGCCGTGTCAATGTCGCTCATCCCGACCACCGTCATCACGACTTCGCGGAAATGCTTCTTACACTCGCGCGTGAACTCGATCATCGCTTTGTGAAACCGCTCACCGTCGATTTGCATCATCTCCCCATACTGTTTTGGATCAATCGAGTTCAGGCTCACGGAGACACTGTCCACCAGCCCCACGAGCTCCTTGCCAGCGCCCAGCACGAGCGTAAGGAACAGCGCTATGTTCGGGAAGATCATCTCGCTGGATACGTCCG
>CAZTKU010000247.1:0-3645 GCA_964614245.1 uncultured Ignavibacteriaceae bacterium | reverse complement strand
AGCCTGCGGGACCGGTGAGTGGTGACTACTGCGATCTGATCGTTTCGCCAAGGGAACCCGGCTCCGTCTATTTCCTCGTGGGCGATGTCTCAGGGAAAGGAGTGGCTGCATCGATTCTCATGGCACATCTTCACGCCATCTTCCGGAGTCTCGTCGTTCTAAACTTGCCGGTCAATCAACTGGTGGAGCATGCCAATCGAGTGTTTTCCGAAGGGACGCTCTCCACACACTACGCAACATTGGTATGCGGAAAAGCTACTGCAACCGGCAAAGTCGAAGTCTGTAACGCGGGTCACTGCCCACCTTTGCTGCTGCAGAAGGGGAGTGTGAAACGCGTCGGAGCCACGGGTCTTCCCGTTGGCTTGTTCGGGCACAGTCAGTTCGATGTCGCGAGTATCGAGGTCGAGCGAGGCGATACATTTCTTCTCTACACCGACGGTCTCACGGAGTCGAGGAATCCTTCGAACCTGGAGTACGGCGAGGAACGATTGTTGGCCTTTGTGTCAGGACAACGCGCTCTGCCGCCGCACGACTTGGTTAGCGCCTGCCTGAAGGATCTGGCCGGTTTCAGGTCCAGTGCTCCCATGGTGGATGACCTGACGATCATGGCCCTCAACCGCAGATAACCAGCAACTTTTTCTAATCTTCGAACAAACGTCCTCGGCTCAACACAAGAGCTGTTATAGCTGCGGCATAACCTCAGGAAAGGAGAACCTCCGATGATACGATCGATCCGCGAACGCATTCCTCAGATGATCCTGCTTCTTCTGGCAACGCTTCTCGTAACGTCCCATTTGGGCGAAGCACAGGACAAAGCGAAGCAAATTGATGAGCTTGTGCAGAAGTTTTCTGAGTACGGCCAGTTCAACGGGGCGGTGCTGGTTTCTGAACAGGGGAAGGTGTTCTTCAAGAAAGGATACGGTCAGGCAAACAAGGAATGGGGCATTCCCAACGCGCCGGACACCAAGTTTCGTCTTGGATCCATCACGAAGCAGTTCACGGCGATGTTGATCATGCAGCTTGCCGAGCAGGGGAAGATCAGACTCGATGGGAAGATCACGGAGTACATTCCGGACTATCCAAAGGCAACAGGCGAGAGGGTCACGATCCATCACCTCCTCACGCACACCTCAGGAATCCCGAGCTATACGAGTATGCCAAAGTTCGTGCAGGAGTTGTCCAGAACGCCATATACGCCGACAGAATTCATCAAGGTTTTCTGGGACTTGCCGCTGGAATTTGATCCGGGCGCGAAATTCGTGTACAACAATTCTGGATATTTTCTCCTCGGAGTGATTATCGAAAAGGTCACCGGCAAAACGTACGCTCAAGCGCTCGACGAGAGGATCTTCAAGCCGCTCGGCATGAACAACAGCGGCTATGACATGCCTGCGCCAATCTTGCCGAATCGTGCAGCAGGATATCAAAAACAGGCTGGACGATACGTCAATGCCCTCTATCTAGATATGACGATACCGTACTCAGCTGGCTCACTCTACTCGACAGTGGAAGATTTGTACCTGTGGGATCAGGCTCTCTATGGCGACAAGCTCCTCCCTGAAAGATTCAAGACTTTGATGTTTGATCCTCGGATCTCGGCGAGTGGCGTACCAGGTTCCTCGAAGTACTACGCTTACGGCTGGATGGTTGGGAAGGACGCTATCGGGACGACAAACGACAGTGTCTACACGATCTCGCACGGAGGCAGCATTAATGGATTCAATACGCTGATAGTCCGTATCCCGGAAGCGAAGAGTCTTGTCGTGCTTCTGAATAATACGGGATCGGCGCCGCTGGGTCCGATGGCACAGAGCATCGTCGGAATTCTCTATGGTAAGTCATTTGCCCCCGCGAAACGGTCGGTCGCGGACTTGCTGCGTGAGACGATTCGGACCTCCGGAATTGACGCCGGGGTCTCGCAATTCAAGGATCTTCGAGCGAAGAAAGATGAATACTATTTGTCCGAGTTTGAGATCAATTCTCTCGGATACGAGTACCTGCAGGCGACGAAGCTGAAGGAAGCAATTGAGGTCTTCAAGTTGAACGTGGAAGCATTCCCGCAATCGTTCAACGTGTATGACAGTCTCGGCGAGGCATACGCCGCGGCAGGAGAAAAGGAACTGGCAATCAAGAACTACGAGAAGTCGCTGGAATTGGATCCGAAGAGCCAGAGCGGCATCGACGCGCTGAAAAAATTGAAAGCTCAGTAGGGAACGACATTTCCGTTTGTCCCCCTTCTTTAACGGGAACGCGTTCCGCTCCGCACATGGCAGAGGTGAACGCAGCGGGTTCGATCCCGTGGCTAAGTCTCATCCTTTCCCCCATAATTTGCTGTCGACAATTTTCAATTCTCAACGTCACTTTTTCTCTTCATCTCTTCAAGTTCTTTCCTTGTCTTGTCAGCCAGCCCATCGAGCTCCTTCTTCAGATCAGGATTACTCTCTTTCTTTGCAAGATTCTCAAGCGCGTCGAGAAACGCCGTTTTCAGCGCGAGATCGGCGGGCACGATGATGTCTGGCGCGACGCCCGTGCCTTCCCAGTTCGTCTTGGTGATCGGATTGATTGCACGGCCGGTCGGGACGAACATGCCAAAATGATCGCTGATCCGCACGCCTTCACCCGGATGAGCTCCTCCACCCGTGGTCTCGCCGACGATGGTCGCGCGCTTCAGGTTCTTCAGATTGTACGTAAACTCCTCGGCAGCAGAAAAGGTGCGCTTGCTCGTCAGCACATAGATATCCTTTCCAACGTACCGCTTGCCAGGTACGTAGGCGAGCGTCCACCACTGTTCTGTCGAGTTCGTCGGACGCCAGTAGAGAGTATTCAGATGGACGGGCTCGCCTGCAAAGAAGTACGAACAAATCAGAGCGACCATCCCCGGAGCGCCGCCGCCGTTCTGGCGAACGTCGATGATCAAAGCGTCTGTGTTGGCGAGGAAACTCATGGCTGCAGCAGCTGTCTGCCCACCAAACTCTGCCGCGAAGAAGCCGCGTAAGTCAAGATAACCGATGTTACCGCTCAATCGCTCGACCTTCTCGAAACCGAAGTTTCTGATCTGGCCCATACGCTCTTCGCGTTTTCGGTCCTCGTCGGTTGGCTCTTTCCGCTCCTGTTGCGGGAATGGTTTGGCAAAGTAATCAACGGAAAGATGCTTGTCGTGACTGACCTCCCGTAGATCTCTTGTGAGCCTCTGGGCAAAGGCTTGCGCACTGGACAGGGTGTCGTATTCTTTCTTTCCCATCCGCTCACGAATTGCCTTCGCCATCTTCTCGGCGACATCGGGGAAGACATACTTCTCCGTTACCATTTTCACCACTCCCTCAATGACTTTGGTTCGGGCTGCCGCGTCGATTTTCATATCCGGTTGTTCTCTGGTCGGCTGGGCCAATGCCAAATTTGCCAAGACAAAGACTGCAATGACGATGCGGGGGAGAGGGGTGAGACGATCCATGTTGCGCTTCCTTTTTGCCTGAATGTAACGAAAAGAGGGAATAGATGGCAATTTGACGTATCAGGAAAACGCCTTGTTCCACCGCAGACTGACTTTATCCGGCTCCTTTTCGAAAGGATGATCATCGAAGCTTTGACCCCTTCGAGTTGAAGCTGTCCAGAACACTCTGTACCTTGTGACCGACCTACGAAACC
>CAZTKU010000246.1:0-3652 GCA_964614245.1 uncultured Ignavibacteriaceae bacterium | reverse complement strand
GTACGACGTGTTCGACCCGAACACCGATGTCGAGGGAAATGACATCGGAGCGGCCGCCAAGAATCTCACCGCAACTGATATCAAGTACACGACGCTGGGGATAGGCTGGATCTACCATTGGGATGCCAACGTGAAGTTCACGTTTTATTATGACATGGTCACCAACGAAAAGGTGAACGCATCTGCGACAACGACGGCCCTGCTGCCGTTCAAGGAAGATATCAAGGACAATGTATTCACGGTCCGCATGCAATACAAGTTCTAGCCCACAGTCACCAAGAAACCAACAAGGAGTAAACGCGTATGAATGTTCTTGCCGCTCTTCTCACCATCGCTGCCCCGTTTCTCGGGTCCCTTTTTCCAGGGGAAACTATAACAGTCAAGGGTTCCGATACAATGGTTATCCTGGCACAGCGCTGGGCAGAATTGTACATGTCTAAACATCCGGATGTAACGATCCAAGTCACCGGAGGAGGATCGGGCACGGGGATCTCCGCATTGATCAATGGGACAACGGATATCTGCAACGCTTCGCGACCCATGAAGCAGTCAGAGCGGGACAAACTCAAGCAGCGTTTCAATACCCTCGGCGTTGAGATCAAGGCCGCCAAAGACGGCCTCGCCCTCTATGTCAACGAATCGAATCTGGTGCAGGAGCTGACCCTCGCTCAAATAAAGGCGATCTACATGAGCAAGATCACCAACTGGAAGGAGGTAGGCGGGCCGGATTCGAAGATCATTCTGTATGGCCGCGAGAATAATTCCGGGACCTACGTGTACTTCAAAGACAATGTCCTGGACGGGGAGGATTATGCGGCCGCCATGCAGAGCATGCCGGGAACGGCTGCGGTTGTGAATGCTGTCGCAAAAGACAAGTTCGGAATCGGATTTGGAGGAGCGGCCTACGGAAAGGGGATCAAGTTCCTCAAAGTCAAGGAAAACGCGGATTCGCCTGCATACGAACCGACTGAACAGAACGTCAAGAGCGGCCACTACCCGATATCACGATTTCTCTACATGTACACGCGCAGTCGTCCGACCGGCGCTTTGAAGCAGTACATTGACTGGATGCTTAGCGTGGAAGGGCAGCAGATTGTGACCAAGGTCGGCTACTACCCGATTCGGTAGCGAGGTCGCGTGGCAACTGACCATCCCGCTGATGTTGGAGAGCGATGATCTCAATCTCAATCTCAAGCGATCGCGATTGATCGGCTTGTCGCCACTGTCTCTCACAACGTCTTCAACCTTCAGTGAGGTGCTCTCATTGAGTTTGACGCAGTGCCCACTACACCATGGATGAACCAACACCATTGACTGAAACTGCCACCGTCCGCACCGGGCTGCAAGCGCCGAAAAGGACTTCGCACGCGTCCGCGCGATCCGGCAGCACGACCCCTTCGGGAGAACTCTGGTGGCAGAAGAGATTTCGCCTCGCTGAATTCTTGGTCGAAAAACTTGTTACAGCGACAGCCTTCCTGTCTTTCGCCTTCATCGTGCTCATCTTTGCCTTCGTTTTTCGGGAGGCTGCACCTCTCTTCTTCTCTTCTGGCGGGGTCGCTTCTGTCGCATCCAAGCCGGCCGAGCAGGAAACGTACGGAGAAGAACAGCTTGGCGATGCTCAGCGAGGAGCATCGGCACGGGAGAAAGAGAAGACCCCGGTCGAACAGCCGGGGGAGGGAAGCGCAACAGTCCGAAATCTTGTGGACAAGACCTGGCAGCCTGTTTCCTCAAAGCCGAAATACGGACTACTCCCGCTCGTTACAGGAAGCTTCAAAGTCACAATCGTTGCAGTGCTCATTGCTGCACCCATAGCCATTTTCTCGGCGTTGTTCACATCTGCGTTTGCCCCGAAATGGTCCAAGGAGGTGCTCAAGCCCACCATTGAAATCCTCGCAGGTTTTCCATCAGTCGTCATCGGGTTCTTCGCTTTGATTGCCATGGCGACGGTCCTCCAGAATCTGTTCGGCTTTCAATATCGGTTGAACGCTTTCGTGGGGGGCTTGGCGCTCTCCCTCGCTGTTATCCCCATTATTTACACGATAACTGAGGATTCGTTAACACGGGTACCCAGGGTGATGACAGAAGCGAGCCTGGCGCTTGGCGCCACGAAGTGGCAGACGGCGCTCTTCGTTGTTCTCCCGGCCGCGACGCCGGGGATCCTCGCGGCGATTCTGCTGGGTATCGGCCGGGCATTTGGTGAAACGATGATCGTTCTCATGGCGACGGGAAATGCGGCGATTTTTTCCGCAGGCTTTTTCGAGCCCGTGCGAACGATGTCCGCGTCGATCGGCGCAGAGATGGCTGAAGTGGTTTTTGGTGACACTCATTACTCCGTCCTGTTCTTCATCGGTTCGATTCTCTTTCTTTTCACCTTCACGCTGAATGCGATTGTTGAGATTGTCGTTCGCCAACGTCTCATGAAGCGATTCCAAGGTCTCTGATGAAGCTCAAACGCAAACTGCTCGGTTTTTCCGTTCCGGCGCTCTCGGCGCTCTGCGCGTTTGTCATCATTTTGATGGTTGTTCTGATTATCGGTGACATCGTGCTTGGAGGATGGGGGACCCTTTCGTGGGAATTCCTTTCGAGCACACCGAAAGAGGGCATGACAGCAGGAGGGATCTATCCGGCCATCTTCGGCACGTTCCTCCTTGTGGTCATCATGTCCATCGCGGGGGTGCCCATTGGCACGATCACGGCGATCTACCTGAGCGAATACGCGAGCCGGAGATCGATTCTTGCGCGCGTCATCAGGTTTGCTGTTAACACGCTCGCGGGCGTTCCGGCTATCGTCTTCGGTCTGTTCGGACTTGGGTTCTTCGTTCAGTTCGTTGGGACGGGGATGGATCAGCTCTTGACGGGCGGGGTTCAACTGAAGTGGGGGCAGCCCAATATCTTGTGGGCCAGCCTCACGATGGCCTTGCTCACGCTGCCGGTCGTGATTGTCTCTGTCGAAGAAGCAATCAGGGCCGTTCCCAGAGACTTGCGGGAGGCGAGCCTGGCGTTGGGAGCGACCAAATGGGAAACGATCCGAAAAGTCGTGCTGCCGAACTCCATGACGGGCATCCTGACGGGAGGAATACTGGCGGTGAGTCGAGGAGCGGGTGAGGTAGCGCCAATCCTCTTCACGGGCGCGGCCTATTTCCTTCCGACGCTGCCAAACTCCTTGTCCGATCAATTCATGGAACTCGGGTACCACATCTACATCATGTCGACACAGTCACCCGACGTTGAAGCGACTCGAGGAATTCAATATGCAACCACGCTCGTGCTTCTCGTGTTGACGTTTACACTCAACTTTGCAGCAGTCTTCCTGCGGTATAGGATTCGAACGAAGTCATTACGCTAATCTTAGGTGCTTTCCTTGCCATGAACGGAAATGGATACAAAATTCGGACTCACGATCTCAGCCTCTCATATGGGTCGAAACTCGCTCTCAGCAACGTATCTCTTGATGTGAAGCCGAACCACGTCACGGCGCTCATCGGACCGTCAGGCTGCGGGAAGTCGACCTTCCTGAGGGCCCTCAATCGCATGAACGACCTCATTGAAGATGCGCGAACAAGCGGAGAGGTTCTTGTCGACAACATCAACGTCTACCGAGAGGATGTTGACGTGGTTGAGCTCCGAAAGAAAGTGGGCATGATTTTTCAGA
>CAZTKU010000245.1:0-3718 GCA_964614245.1 uncultured Ignavibacteriaceae bacterium | reverse complement strand
CCATTTCCGCAGCGTACAAGAGTTGGCCGTTTAGAAGAAAATATCCCATACACAAATCCGACTCAAGAGAAATGGAAAAATAAGGTTTTTCCGTAAGCATGTCATTCCTCCCCGAGTTGATCTCAGCCCCGTTGAAGTTTCTTGCAGCTCTTGCCTCACTTTGCGGCGGATAGTGCGCAAATAGAAGGATAACCAAAGCAATGATTATAACTACTGATGCAATGCCAATGACTATTTTCATTTTTATCTCCTCCTTGCCTAACGTTGGCGCTCAGGCGCTTGCGGAGCGAAGCGGAGCAAGTCGCCTGCAGCGCCTTGTTATGCGGCACCACGGTGTGTCGATGTTGCTTCGGCTCTACGCCACGAGGAGACATCTCCCTATTCCAAAGTTATTACCACTTTTCCTTTGTGGCGTCCTTCTCCAAAATGACGGAATGCTTCAGGAACCTCACTTAACTTGTACGGCCCATCTATCACCGGTACAACCTTGCCCGCTTCGAAAAGCTCCTTCATATAGGCCAAACCCTTGTTTGGTTTCAGGACCAAGACACGTATCTTCTTGTTCGTGGTCATCGCAATCCACGGCCACAATAGCAGCGCTTGGAACAGTCGAGCCATGGAACCTCCGACTGTGACGTAAGTTCCATTGGGACTCAATGCGCGCGCGCAATCGGCTATGGACCGATTTGTCTTTACATCGAGAATCAGGTCATAACACTGCCCATTCTTGGTGAAATCTTCTTCTGTGTAATCAATGACATGCTCGGCACCCATTGAGCGCAGCATGTCCAATTTCCCTGGGCTATCAACCCCGGTCACCTCAACCCCGTACAGTTTGGCAATCTGGACTGCAAAAGTACCTACACCTCCGCCTGCCCCGTTAATCAGAACCTTTTGTCCCGGTTGAATTCGCCCGATATCGCGAAGACCCTGCAGGGCCAGCATGGCCGCTTGAGGTATTGCCGATGCCTCTTCGAATGTCATGCTGGGCGCTTTCAGCGCCAATGCGTTTTCACGAGCACACACATACTCAGCGAAACCGCCCCAGACGCCGCTGAGGTCCCCGAACACTTCATCACCTGGCCGAAACTGCAGTACGTTCTTGCCGACTGCTTCAATGCGCCCTGCTATGTCCGAGCCGAGTATTTGTTTCTTCGGACTCAGAAGGCCGAACATGAGACGGTTCACGAACGGAATACCTTGGAGGGCACCCCAGTCCCAATCATTTAGTGATGCAGCATGAACTCTTATCAAGACTTCATTGTCCTTGGGAGTGGGTCTTTCTACCTCTCTCAATTCAAGTACATCAGGTGATCCATATTTTGTGAATACGATCGCTTTCATAGAGTTCCTCTAGAGCTACCTATCAGAACCAGTGTCGGACTCTTTTGACTGACAGCTGTCGGCCGGCGATGGTGGCCCCTCGAGCTTACCCTCTCTACCTTGTGCCACATAACGGATGGCGGCTAAGCTGCCGCGCTGATAACTTCCAAAATGTACCAAACGAAACAAGTTCATGTAGAAAAGTCTATTATTAAATACAGAACCTCTGCTTGCCATGCTTAACGTACCAACGCTCATCCGGTCAGCTTGAGCCGCTGGTTAGGCGGCAACTTGATTTTATCTATTGCTGCTTTATTCACGTCCTTTTTCTAAAAACAAAAAAACTTATCGAAACAAAGAAAAGAATACAAATCCACGCGAATAAATCTCCAACCGCTGAATATACAGTACGCCTGCCCTTCATAGGCACATCGTGGTAAAGAATGACATCGTCGGTCGTATAAAAATCTTGCGAGGACAGCAACTCTCCTTTATAAGTGAATGACGCGGAAAATCCCCGTGAGGCCGCCCTAACCAGATTGAATCCTTGCTCAAGAGCACGGAACGATGCGACGTATGTATGGTAAGGCGTAATCTCCTTGTTATCGAACCCGGGAACTAACATGATATCGATATTCATACCATGAACCTGACCAATCAAAGAGGGGAAATCCATATCAAAACAAATTGCTGACCCGACACGCCCGTACGGCGAATCGTAATACCGTATGATCCCATCACCGTATGATCCTTCACCGGGAGTGGGCTTAGACTTATAATATGTAAACAGTATTTCTCCTTTTGGTGAGATCCAAGTGATCTTGTTCATTGGGCGTGCATGCGGATAGTTGATGGGATAGATTAACAAAGAAAGCCCAATATAGATAGAATCTCTTTCCGCTGCGGCTTTTGCCTTCTCCAAATATTCACCTTCTTTATCGTAAGTAATATTGAGCATTTCTTCTATTCCAAAAACAATTTTTGCTTTGGACAGTGCGGCAACATGACAGTTATCCAAGAAGGCGCTGTTGATTCGTTCATTGACGGAATCCGGATAATCATAAAAAATATGTCGCACGTCCTCTTTTGAAATATTAACTGAAGCGATCCTTACGGTACGTTCGGTAGCCCCATGTGCTAAACGGATCTGTCCATAAAGAATGATGATACTGAATGGTACTACGTACACCCACAGAGCTTTGCGTAATGCATATTTATTAAATTCATTATCCCACAGCCAGTTAACGACAGATGCTGTCCATAAGATGACAAATGTTAATCCATAAATTCCGGTTATGGAAATAAGTTGTAGCAGTGGAAGCGATGATTGTGTGTTCGCCAGCGCTCCTATCGCTCCGCCTGGACCCGTCAAAACTGTAATATACTCCATCACTACATACACGGAAGGGAATACAAGGGTCGAAATAATTCCTTTCAATCGCCGGGAAAATATCCTGTCGATGATAAATACAAGAGAAGTAAAGATGCTTATCATCAATGTTATGATGTAATAGATGAAACCTGAAATGGGGATCTGGCCTTGCAAGATGAAGATATTGGAAGTCCATCCGGCAATAACAATGAAAAGAAATCCTTTTAGCGGCTTATGGAATCTGAGAAACCGGATTAAAAAAATCGGGGCTAAATATGCCGCGATCGGCAGATTCCATCTGCCGTTAACAAAGAAAAGAAAAACAAAACCTAATAAGAGATAGAAGTATGAAGAATGAACTTTTGTTTTAAATGATGACCACATTGTTATTTCCTTCACTAATTAGTTTGAAAATTCTTTATGTTGCCGCCTAACGTCTGAATTCACCGGCCTGCGCGGCTTTTCGCGCAGGTCCGGTGGAATGATGGGTTGGGCGGCACTTGTCAGGAACCTGCGGTTGCTTGGCGTAACTGCTGATACACACCAAGACGGTCGGTGATCTGCCAATGCCCAGTGAGTCGGCTACCGTCGAAGTAGTAAACCGTAGCGCCAGACATTTTGATTTGTTTGCCGGTTGCGGGAAACCCGGGAATGTCCCCCTTGTGTGTAGCTGACCAGAGCCAAGTCATCACAACTGCATCACCATCGGCAAAGAGCCCCTGTATGTCGAAGCACTGATCGGGAAATGCAGCGCGCAATGTCTTGACGCGCTCCTTGTAGCCGGCGAGATCCAGTTCGCGGCCTTCCCACGGGTCGCCAGGATCGTGAAACACCGTGTATTTTGGGGCGATATATTTGTCCGACGCTTCGATATTGCCTTCGCTCCATACCTCGCGGGTAAATTGCGTGAGTATTTCCTTTGCACTGCTACTGATGGACACCTTGATGTTCCTTACTCTGTTCTGTTGAAGATTGCTACGTAAAGACCTCGGAGGTATGCGAGTATGACGCCCAACGGATGGC
>CAZTKU010000244.1:0-3750 GCA_964614245.1 uncultured Ignavibacteriaceae bacterium | reverse complement strand
AGGTCGAAGGTCCGGGTCCAGAGTTCCGCGTTTGAGGTTCAACCTTCGACTCAGCACTTGAACCGGCAACGGCGCGCGGAGAAAGCTTCTTCCATTTGGCGCGATACTCGAAAAGCGGCCCAGGCACTCTGCGTGACAGCACGATAGCCGGGGCACGATCGAAAGAGAAGAGAGCGATTTGAGAACAGAATGAGGCGCGTTCATCGCTAAGAGCCGAAAGTTGGACTGGTGAACAGGCAACAGCCTACAGTCAGACGGCAAAAGTACGGGGGGATTTAGGAGGAAATCAAGTGTATCATGTCTTATGATTCTCAGAATTGCGCCAGCAGCGCACGGTGGCGGGCTTGACTCGGTGCTGTTCCTTGCTGATATTGCGCAGGCACGCTGAAATAAGGCGCGAGTAGAGAGTCCAGTTCAAAGGTCAGGTGCTCGGATTGACTCTGGCTGCCGAGGCTTGACAACAATCAGGTCAGGAGATAAGGAACCATGATATCAGGAATTCCACTCGATACCGTCCTTGTGGTCGACGATGATCTGCCGATGCAGAACGTGCTTCAGCGCATGCTTCTCGATGATGGCTACGGCTGCCATACTGCAAGCGACGGACTTGAGGCCCAGGAGATCATTCAATCAAAGCAAGACGTGCTGAGCACAGTCGTGCTCGACTGGATGATGCCGAGAATGACAGGCATTGAACTCCTTCGCTGGATGAAGGACCAACCGCAGATCGAACACATCCCTGTCATCATGCTCACGGCAATGGACCAGCCATCACGCATCCGGGAGGGCATCGAAGCCGGTGCGTTCTACTATCTTACCAAGCCCTTCCAGCGTCCGCTCCTTCGTTCGATCGTCCGGGCTGCCGTCTCCGATACTCATTGCCGGCGGAGGCTGATGCAAAAGTTGAAGGAGTGCGAGAATCCGCTGGCTTTTCTCGAGGAAGGTACGTTTAGATTCCGCACCCTTGCTGATGCAGATCTGCTTGCGGCGAGGATCGCGAGCGCGACGCCCGATCCCGACCACTCGGTGGTCATCGGGGAGCTCCTGACCAACGCGGTGGAGCACGGCAATCTCGGCATCGGTTACGAAGAGAAAACGAGATTGGTGGACCAGGATGCGTGGGAGAAGGAGGTGGATCGCAGACTTGCGCTGCCAGAGAACGCCCAAAAGTGCGTCACCGTCAGAATGAAGAAAGAGCCGCAGAAGCTCCTGATTGAGATAGAAGACCACGGACCCGGTTTCGATCATCGACGCTGGACGAAGATTGATGAGGCACGGATCTTCGACAATCACGGCCGCGGCATCGCGATTGCCATGGCATCGCTGAATGTTGAGTTCCTCGGGGTGGGCAACAAGGTTGCGGTGACGATTCCGCTGCAGTAGGATCACGCATCCGGTTTCAAGTTACGAACTTCGGGTCCCAGTGTTGCATTCCTGCGTTTGCGGCTCTTTCCACACTCCCCGCCGCCTTCTGCCTACTTCTTGCCTCTTACTTCTCACTTTTCACTTTTCACCTTCCACTTCGTATCTCCCCCTCCACTCATCTTCGATGGTTACCGGCTCAGCGATTCCCAGCCACGTTTTGAGAGATTTCGATAAATGACCGTGAACGCAACAACAGCGATCAGAAGGAAGACCGTCCCCAAGAGAAGCTCGCCGAAGATGATCTTCCCAAATCCGAAGAGCGTCATGTAGATCAAGAGACAGCCGAAGAGCCAGTTTGTGAGATTGAAGAGGCCCTCCTTTTGAGGAACGATGTCTGGGACTTTTGCAGCAATGGGACCCCAAAATGTCGCGGAGGGCCGCACCCTGCGGTAAAATGGAATCAGGATCGAGTCGGGTTCCGGTTTAGTGAGGAACGTGACGGTGAGCCAGATGACGGTCGTTATTGCGGTCGTGATCATGACCAGGTAGGCGAAATCGAAAGCGTTCTCGCTGCTGAGATGAAACTCAAACTGCATGACCAGCGAGACGATGAAGGCTGCAATCATAGCAGAGACTTCGCTCCATGCATTGATCCGCCACCAGAACCAGCGGAGAATGTACACGAGGCCCGTCCCGGCTCCGATCGCCATCAAGAACTTCCACGCATCGGCAATCGACTCCATGTAGAACGAGACCACGGCCGAGCAGACCATGAGGAACACAGTCGTGACTTGCGAGATATTGACGTAGTGCTTTTCCGTCTCGCTCCTTTTGAGAAAGCGCCTGTACACATCGTTGACCAGATACGATGCAGCCCAGTTCAGAGATGTCCCGATCGTCGACATATACGCTGCAGCGAAGGCAGCGATCATCAGACCGCGCAGGGAAACGGGGAGATGAAGCATCATGATGCGGATGTACCCGGACTCCGGATCCTGCGCAAACGCCGGATCGTTACGGAATTCAACCATCGCGACAAGCGCAACCAGGATCCATGGCCACGGACGAATCGCATAGTGAGCGATGTTGAACCAGAGCGTGGCGAGGATCGAATGTTTTTCGTCCTTCGCCGAGAAGATGCGCTGCGCGATGTAGCCACCGCCTCCCGGCTCGGCGCCCGGGTACCATGTTGCCCACCAGTTGACCGCAATGTAGACGAAGAACGTGATCATCGGCATCCAGAGGGAATTCAGGTCAGGAGTGAACGATGTCACCGACCCGGTTGCCCCCGTCCCGGCGTTCCTCGCCTGGTCTAGCTGCATCAGGCCTTCCTTGAGGCTCGACATGCCACCGATCGCATCGACGGCAAAGACCGCAAGAGCTATGACCATCCCCATTTTCAACACAAACTGGAAAAGGTCCATCACCAGCACACCCCAGAGGCCGGAGAGCGTGGAGATCGATGCTGTCAGGACCATGATCCCGATACAGATGTACACTGCGTAGATCTTATCGACTCCCAGGATGAGCGAGAGGATTTTGATCATCGCGAGATTGACCCAACCCATGATGATCAGGTTGATCGGAAGCCCAAGATAAAGAGCGCGAAATCCTCTGAGGAAGGCGGCCGGCTTTCCGGAGTAACGGAACTCAGCGAACTCCACGTCGGTGAGCACACCTGCCCGTCGCCAGAGCTTGGCGTAGAAGAAGACCGTGAGCATGCCGCTGAAGACCATGCTCCACCAGATCCAGTTCCCCGCAATGCCGTTCCTGGCTGTTAGTCCCGTGACAGCAAGCGGAGTGTCGGCTGCGAATGTCGTCGCCACCATTGAGGTTCCAGCCAGCCACCAGGTGACGTTTCTGCCCGAGACAAAATAATCGCTGACGCTTCCCGTGGCTTTCTTGCGGTAGTAGAAACCTATAGCCAGATTGAACGCAAAATACGCAACGATAATGATCCAGTCGATGAGGGTGAGCTGCACGGGAAGTGCCCTTTTAGGAGGTGAGATGAGGAGTTGGACGATGAACGACGCCCAATAGTAGAGGTTTTATCGGCGAGAATCAATCCGAGAATGTGAAGTCCGACTTCTGCCACCGCTTCGCCATCGAAATGTCGGACTTCTTCCGTCGGCAAGAGGAACCCATCCGCAGGTCCGGCGGCAGGGCGCGGAAAACGCTTCTTTTTCTTGAGATGGGTTGTAGTAGTTTGCGTAGCCTGAAGGATTGCAGCCACCAAGAAGCTGTCGGTAGCCGCAGACCCGCTCGAACGACGTGGTCGGGCGGGCTTCAGTCTGCGAGCGGAGCATCCATTTGGGCATCGTCGCAATCTGAGGACTTCGTCCTGAGGACTCAGTCCGAAGGATTGCGGCTACCGCGCTTTTATCT
>CAZTKU010000243.1:0-3824 GCA_964614245.1 uncultured Ignavibacteriaceae bacterium | reverse complement strand
TCCACTGCGGACGACACAGAAAGTTGAACTGGAAATGCACCGCGTGGTCGAGCATCGCCTGGAAGTCGTGTTGACCAAATTCATAATTGTGCACCAGCAGCAGGTCGATTTGCTGATGAAGGCGAGCGATCTCCGGCAGCGAGTACGGAAATCTCTTCGATCGAACTTCAGCCTGGCGCTCATTCTGGAGCAGCTGCTCGACGCGGGCTTTGAAGTACGCCTTGATCGCCAGATGAATGTCGGCCGTCAGGACATCCTTCAGGCGAATTGTCTCCGCCTCGCCGATTGTCCGAGCGCGGACGGAGTTGATGATCATTTCGATTTCCGACTCAAAAATGTAGCCCATTGTTGGCGGCTGGTGATTGGTAATTGGTGAGTAGAAGCCATCTCAAAAATACTCACGCAAAGCCGCTAAGGCGCAACGCATAGAAAGAATGATATATTCTTGGCGACCTTTGCGGCTTGGTGTAAATCCTACCTTTCTTCCGGAGGGGTTTTTGAGATACGTTCTAGTGACTCGTGATGAGTGAGTGATGGATTCTCTCACTCCGGTGTGGCAAATCTTGAATCTTCTCACCCTCACCTACTCATCCACTCTCCCCTTCCTGCTTGCATTCCCTCACTTATTTCCTCTCAAGAAAACATTCACGCGGTCGATTTCCCGTTGGGCTCCGGCCTTGAACGTTGCGTCGACGCCAGTTCGCTCGAGAATCTGTTTGTACATGGTGATCGCCTGATCGAACTTTGACATCTTCTCATACGATTGTCCCGCCATATAGTACGAGGTTGCGACCCAGTCGTTCTTCGTCCGTTTCGTGACCAGATACGGGACCTTCAGGAATTCGAGAATCGCCTGCTGATATGCACCCTTGTAGAAGTACGCTTCACCAATGTAGTACCGCACTTCTGACTCAAGGTCGGCATCGGCGTTCTCCAGCAGACTCTGGAGGTGCAGCGCCGATTGATCGTAGTATCCAAGCCGTTGATACAAGACCCCGATGTCAATACGTTTGCCCAGCAACTCAGGGTCGTCGGGAAACCGCTCGATGTACTTGCGCGTCAACTCGAGCGCTCCATCGAAGAGCGAGAGCTCTTTGTACGCAAGAATGAGGTTGTTCATCGCATACCGCAGGAGATCGGGGGACCGAGCCTCGTTATCAACGATAGCTTTGTACTGACGTGCGGCAGCGTCCCATTTCTCCTGACTATAATAGAGATTCCCGAGGCTCAGCTGTGCCCGGGGCGCAACCTTGTCGTTTGGATATCTCAGCAGGATGAATTCATACAATTTGACAGCGTCTTGCACCTTCTCGGAGAGTTCTGCGACGCGAGCGTTGCCCAAGACCGCCTGTGGCACAAAGGGCGTGCTGGCGTACTTCTGGATAACATTGTCGAAATATCGTTTGGCGTTGGCAGGCTCTTCCTTCCGAAGGAAATACAAGCCGCGCTCGTATTCAAATTCTGCGGCGTGTCGCGAGAGACCTGGAAATCGTTTGACGAAGGCGCCGGCTCGGGCGTCAGCTTCTTTCGTGTTATTCAACCGGAAGTACGACACGACGATCCGGGATTGGAGGTATTGCTGAAGGGTGTCGTCTTTTGCCTGCTGGGCGAGTTCGCTGAAGCTGCTCAGCGCATCGGAGTAATCCTCGTTCTTGAAATAGAGTTCCGCAGCCTCAAGGCCTGCCCGATTGAATCCACCCGATGAGCCGGAGGACAGTCGGCTGGCATCCTGCAGATATCTTGCAGCCAGCGAGACGTTGTTCTCATCGCGTGCGATGGTCCCGAGCGAATAATAGACCTGACCAGCCTGCTCGGATGACTCATCGCGCATGAGGTACTCGGCGTAGAATCGCTTCGCTTCCGTCCGTGCACCAAGTCGTTGGTATGACGAGGCGAGGTTGAAGAGCAATTTCGGCGGGATCTCTGCGCGCGCCTCAAAATCATCAGCGAGCGATCGCAGATGGGCCTCATAGGACTGAATGGCACCGTTGAAATCTCCAGCCTGGACGTACGCATCGCCTCGAGCCGCGTTCAGATTGCGATTCAACTCACTGTAAAAGTACGACTGCTCGATGGCCTTGTACAGTTTGACGGATTGGAGCGCATTTCCCCTGCTTGCTTGATACTGGGCAAGCGTCCACGCAGCTTTCGCACTCCACTCGCGGTTCGGATATTTCGTCAGGTAGTCTTCGAAGACGATGGCGGCCGTATCCCGGGCCCCGATCGCCAGCAGCGATTCGCCAAGACGGTACAGCGCGTCCGCCGCAACCTCGCCGGAAGGCTGCGCTTTCAACGCCCATTCATACGTCATCGCCGCCTCCTCGAATGCCTTTACGCGACGATATGCCTCGGCAAGCGCATAATGAGCCAGGTCTTTTCGCCTCGCTGTCGGGTAAGACCGGAGGAATTCAACGCCCACGTTCCGGATCTCGGACAGGGAAGAAGCTCGTTGGAACCTCAATTTCAGCGAGGAGATCATGGCATCATCAGCAAGCTCGCTCCTCGGGAATCGTTTCAACAAGGAGTCATAGCCTGCGATGGCCTGAGCTATCGATTCGCTTCTCGTTCCTCCGCGTTCGGGCTTCTGCCCGGCAGCAAGGTACTCGTATGCCTTCGCCTGATAGTACCACGCGGCGGCTTGACGATTCTGGGAGAGCTTTGCCTGGAGAGCGTTGCCGTATTGAGCAGCGGCCCGTTCGTAGTCCTTGAGCTCGTGAAAATAGATCTCTGCCAGCCGAAAAGCCAAATCGCCCCTGGGTTCTTGCGCGATCACGTCACCGATGAGAAGCGCGAGCTTCTCGAGTCCCGTCTCCTTGTTCTTCAACTCAAACAGCCGGATCCTCCTGGCCGCCTCCCGGGCAAGGCCGACGTACTCGCTTGCTGGAAACCGTTGCTGAAGCGCCTCGTATGTCTGCAGCGCAGGCTCCAGCGAGCCGGACTGGCGAAGTCCCTCTGCATAGCCAAAAAGGGCGTCATCCACGTATGAACTGGTCGGAAAATCACGAACGACAGATTCAAAGAGGCTGAGCGCCTGGCGAGAGTCCTTGAGCTGGTTTTCATAGATCTTCCCAGCCTCAAAAAGTGCTTGCGCAACGTTGACGTCGCCCGGAAAGCGATCGCGGAACATCCGATACAATTTGATCGCTTCGCTGTAGTTTCTGGCTTCCCCTGCAGCCCTTGCCGCCCCAATCAACAAGAGCCGCTGATCGACCTTCGTCGCGCTATCTTCCAGCGCCCGCCTGAAAAGGGGACTGGACTCTGCAAATGCTCCGGTCTTCCTGGCAGAAAGAGCAGCCTTGTAGAAAGCTTCACCACGCCGGTCTTCCTTGATACTGGCTCCGGCTTCATACGAGGAGAGTGCATGCGGATAGTCACGTCGCAGGAAATACAGATCACCAATCTGAATGAGGGACTGCTGTCGAATATCCGGAGGCGCCTGTGCGGAATCTTTCGCAATCGTTTTCCACGAACCCAGCGCATCGCTTGGGCTGCCGAGGTCGCGTTGCAGCGAGCCAAGGATGAGCAGAGCGGTGTAGTAACTTGAGGTGGATCGAAATCCTTTCACAACCTCGGCGAGCGCATCCTGTGCATCCCCATACTTTCCTAACCGAACGAGAGCATCCGCAAGGGACACATACCCCTGAGCTTTCGTGCCTGGATCCTGCGAGCCCTCCGCGACGCGTTTCGATTCGGCGCGCGCGAGCTCATACTGGTTGTCTGAAAGATACATCTGGGCAAGCTTGAGCCTTGCAGCAAGAGAGACGTCTGAAGAAGAATAGTCCTGAATGAGCGTCCGCAAGACCTTTTTGGCGCTCTCACGGTCG
>CAZTKU010000242.1:1375-3828 GCA_964614245.1 uncultured Ignavibacteriaceae bacterium | reverse complement strand
GTTATCTGCGGGTTCACGCCAAGTGACGTCGGGGTAACACTGCCGTCGATCACGAAAAGCCCTTTGACGTCGTGCGACTGGCAATGCGAATCGACGACTGAGCGGCGCGGATCGCCGCCCATCCGACATGTCCCCAGCGGATGTGCACTGTAGAGAGCGATTTCGTTTGCACCCCAATCAGCGTCGGCGAGCTTTTTCTCGATCTCCCCTGTGGATTGAAATTCGGTCGGTTTCGCGTGGAGAGTCATAACTTTTTTCGCCCCTGCAGCAAAGTGAATCCGGGCAGCTACAACGAGACCTTCTTTGAGGTAGGAGAGTTCCCTGTCGCGAAGCGTGTAGGAGATCACAGGTCGTCCGCACTCATTCACCTTCACTCGTCCGCTTGAGTCGATTTCCTTCACAAGGACAATCGATGCGCCGATGTGCGGATATTGCTTCATCATCTCCCGGTGGAACGAGCCGAATCCCGGCAGGGCAAGGCTGGCAAGTGTGGGATAGATCGGCACCGCCTCGACCCAGAAGCCGCCGCCATCACCGTTCTTGTTGAGAAACTCATCACACATTGCTGACTGTGGAATTCCGCCGGCTCCGTAGATCACGCTGTCATAGATTCCCAGCACCGCTGACGTCAAATGAAATGTCAGGTTCTTCCCAACCTGGCGGCTCGAATTGGCAAGCTCGGATTTCAGGAGCAGAACTGGCGAGTTTATGGCCGAAGCGGAGACAATGACAACCGGCGCCTCGATGATGAAGTCAGTTTTCGGTGCACGTGTCTCACGATCAAGCACTGCTCCCATCACGCGCTTCGCCTTGCCTTGTGCGTCGATCCTGTTCGCGCGAGAATCCGCGAACAGCGTTGCTCCGCCTTTGAGGGCATCGGAAAGATACGTGACACCGACGGACATCTTCGCATCGTACGGACACCCCAATCCGCATGCTCCTGCTTTGATGCAATCCTTCGTGTTTCTACCGACCGCCGCAGCGTGGTAACCGAGTTTGTTCGCTCCATCGAGAATGATTCGGTTGTTGGGACTGTGGTTCTGTTCCGGCTCAACATGGACGTTGAGATAGCGTTCAACCCTTTCAAAGTATGGCTCAAGCTCTTTTGCTGACAACCCCTGCACACCATGATCTCTTCTCCAAGCCTCAAGGACGAACTCCGGCGTGCGCAGCGATGTCGTCCAGTTTACCGTCGAGCTGCCGCCGACGCAGCGCCCCTGTAGGATGGTGACCGAGAGATCCTCCGTGGCCTGGCCGGCCCGTTGCTGATAGAGTCTCTGATAGGCAGTCTCTTCAGTCGAATCAAAATCCTTTGACGTGTAATGTCCCCCCTCCTCAAGGAGTATGACTCTCTTTCCAGCCTGAGCAAGCACTTTGGCGGTCGCTCCGCCGCCGCATCCCGAGCCAACGATGCACACATCCGCAGATTCCCGCACGGGCCCTGTGATGTCCTGTCCGCAGAGAATCATTTGCGGTCCTCCGGAAGGAACATGCCTTCGTATCCGATCTCTTTCCATGAGCGGCTGTCCGAGTAGAACATGCTAAGGCACAAACGTTTGAGTGCCTGGAAGCCGGTTCGCCGGAGTGCAAGGTTGCTTGTCATCCAGTCCTCCAAATAGGAGTCCTTGTCTTCTGGCACCATATTTATGAAGCTTGAAAAGCGGAGGTCAAAAAGAAATGTGAAGAACGGAGCGTTGAAGACGGTGAGCAATTGATGGAATTGATCTTGAATCTCCACATCCGCGTTTGCGAGGAACTGGTCCGCGCGCCGGGCTACATCGATCTCCTTCACGCCTGGCTCTCCTTGTGCCGTCGGGCCAATGATTCGGTCTGCAAGAGCCTGCAGGATGAGATATTCTTGCGCAGAGAAGTAGCGGAGGTCGCTGAGAATGCCTTCGACGGATTGAGCAAACAGGAACTCTCGCGGGAAGATCTTTGCTACGGTCAGGAATGCCGCGCCGAGCAGTGTTCGCCTGAGGAATTCGCGACGGGAGTTGGTTAAGCTTCTGTCCATGGGTGATGATGTGGCTGGCTTCAAGCCTGCTGAATGTAATGAATAATGGTTGAAAATCAATTTGCGGGCAGCTGCTTCGTAGAGGATGTGGGCTGTCGCTCCGTCCTCCCGGCGCATAGCACGTTTATCCCATCCCGCTGGGACTCTCTTTCCTGACCGCTTCACCGCCCCATGTATTCCGTTACTCCGATTCTCCATCACACCGCTGCCGTCTGCATTCTGCCTGCTGCTTACTGCATCCTCTACACTTCATACTCCTCTACTCACATACTTACTTTTCTTGCATCCCTGTTCGATTGTGGTTACATTTTCTGTAATAAGCACGGGTGGAATTTACAACCTGCAGTAAAATTCGAAAATCCAGATTGCAGACAGTGGGGGGCTGAACTCCCGACATTCCAGGAACAAACATCAGCGCAGGGGTGTTGTGAGTCGGGAG
>CAZTKU010000242.1:0-1275 GCA_964614245.1 uncultured Ignavibacteriaceae bacterium | reverse complement strand
CGGCATCCCGTTTTTGGTAATCTGAGAAACAACGGGACTGGCAGGGCTCCCCTCGTAACTACGCCAATACAATCTATGAGACGACACATCCTTAGAGCCTTCATCCCCGTTTGTTTCATCTGCGCCGTCGCTTTTGGGGGAGTAAAGCAAGAAACGCGCGTCACCAAATCTCTCCCCCTGGACAACCTGCCCGGCGTCGTGCTGAAGAATCGCACAAACAGCCAGTATCTTCCCGACCGCGTGATCGTCAAGCTGATGCCGAGAACTGTTACTTCCCTGTCAAAATCCGCCTTCGGTGTTCAATCAATTGATCGGGTTCTTTCTCGCGTTGCAGGCATTTCAGCTGCTCCAATGTTTTCTCCCCCTGCAGGCAAGCACGCGACGCCAAGCGTTGATCTTTCACTGTTTTACATGGTAACATTCTCATCGCCGAATGATCCTTTTTCTCTTGCAGACGAGCTCTCGAAGCTCCCAGAAGTGCAATACGCGGAGCCATCGTTCATCTACCCGGTAGCTCAGGAGTTGTTCACTCCCAACGATTCACTGTTTTTCTCTCAATGGGGATTGCAGAAAATCCACGCGCCGGAGGCGTGGGATGTTACGCAAGGCGATACGAGCGTTGTCATTGGAATTGTCGACAGTGGCGTCGATTGGTCCCATCCCGACCTCGCAGCAAACATCTGGACCAATCCTGGCGAAACAGGCCTTGACGCGCAGGGAGGAGACAAGCGTACAAACCGTATAGACGATGACGGCAATGGATACATCGATGATTGGCATGGGTGGGACTTCGGAGGTTCAGATTGGAGATTTGCCGGTGAGGACAATGATCCCGCACCGCCCGGGGACAACAATAATCACGGCACGCACGTGGCTGGCATCGCGGCCGCGGTGACCGATAACCGGATCGGTGTAGCTTCGATCGGGTTCAAGTGCCGGATTCTCCCCGTGAAATGTTCAGCCGATAACGATATTCGCGCAGGCGGGACCGGATATATTATCGAAGGCTCTCAAGGGATCGCCTATGCCGCTCAAATGCGCGCTCGGGTAATCAACTGTAGCTGGGGTGGGGCAGGTGGATCGCAGTTCGAGCAGGATATCATCACCTATGCAACGGAGCAGGGTGCTCTTGTTGTCGCGTCAGCAGGGAATGACAGAAGCGACGCCTTTTTTTCGCCAGCAGGATACAAGGGGGTCCTAGGCGTCGCATCAACGGATTCGAGTGATGGAAAGTCGAATTTTTCGAATTACGGTCAATTCGTCGACATCTCTGCT
>CAZTKU010000241.1:0-3846 GCA_964614245.1 uncultured Ignavibacteriaceae bacterium | reverse complement strand
TTCGCGGGAGTAACTCAGTTGGTAGAGTCACAGCCTTCCAAGCTGTTGGTCGCGGGTTCGAGTCCCGTCTCCCGCTCTACAAAAGACGGAAGACGTGAGAAGTGAGGCGTGAGCCGCACGGCGCGATCAGCGTCGTCTTTTGTTTCACGTCTCTTGTCTCCCCGCGTTCGGTTGCGCGGAGGGCATACGCTTGCGTAGCTCAGTTGGTAGAGCACTTCCTTGGTAAGGAAGAGGTCACCGGTTCAATCCCGGTCGCAAGCTCTGTCAAAAAGTCGAGAGCTTAGAATAACATTTGGAGTGGAATCTCGTGAGAGACATCATCACGCTGGAATGCTCAACGTGTAAGCGTCGGAACTACAGTACCACCAAGAACAAGAAGAAGCAAACAGGGCGGGTGGAGTACAAGAAGTTCTGTCCGTGGTGTAACAAACGTACACCGCACAAAGAGACGAAATAAACAATCCTGCTCGACTCGTTCACATTGATGGAGGGCTGTGGTCTCGGCATTCGATCCTGCCTTGCGGTATTCCCTACGTCAGTAGCTCAATTGGTAGAGCAGCGGTCTCCAAAACCGCAGGTTGGGGGTTCGAGTCCCTCCTGACGTGCAGAGCTGTTGCATGAGGCGTTGGTGGTTCCCTTCAACACATATTTCGGTACTGGAATGCGATGAAAGAAAAGATCATCAATTTTTTCAATGACGTCGCGAAGGAAATGGGAAAGGTCACCTGGCCCACGCGCGAGGAACTGGTGGAGTCGACCAAGATCGTTATCATTGTGTGTCTGATCATTGCCGTTTTCACCTGGGGCGTTGATTCAGTTCTTGCCGCGGCGCTCAAGGCAATCCTGTAATTCAGAGGAAGAGAAGAGATTTGAATAAGCGTTGGTATGTCGTTCGAACATACTCCGGTCACGAGGCAAAGGTGAAGGCCTACCTCGAGTCAGAAGTGGCGCGCCTGAACCTCGCGGAAAAGTTTTCCAGCGTCATGATTCCGTCAGAGAAAGTCATTGAGGTAAAAGACGGAAAAAAGAAGGCGAAGGTGAAGAACTTCTTCCCGGGGTACGTCCTGGTAGAGGCCATTCTCGACAAGGAAACCGTTCACCTGATTCTCGAAGCCCCCTCCGTTCTCGGATTTGTTCCCGACAAGAACAATCCCGTTCCGTTGCAGCCCGACGAAGTGCGTCGATTGATCGGCAAGATGGAACAGAAGGGGGCCGTCGAGCTGGTGGAGATTCCGTTCCGCATGGGTGATCCGGTCAAAGTCGTCGAAGGACCGTTCAACAACTTCTCGGGATTTGTTCAGGAGGTCAATCCGGAGAAGATGAAGGTCAAGGTGATGGTAAGCATCTTTGGGCGGAAGACACCGGTCGAGCTCGATTTTGTTCAGGTTGAGGCGGAAAAGTGAAGTTCTCTTTGGCAGATCTTCTCTATATAATATCATAGGCATAGGTAATGGCAAAAAAGGTCACAGGTTTCATTAAGCTGCAAATTCCGGCAGGACAGGCGAATCCCGCTCCCCCGGTTGGTCCGGCGCTCGGTCAGAAGGGCGTCAATATTATGGAGTTCTGCAAGCAATTCAATGCGAGGACGAAAGATCAGCAAGGGCTCATCATTCCTGTCATCATCACCGTGTTCAGTGATAAGTCTTTCTCGTTTATCACGAAGACGCCTCCTGCAGCGACTTTGCTGCTGAAGGCAGCGAAAGTGGAAAAAGGATCCGGTGAGCCGAACCGCGTGAAGGTCGGAAAGGTGACGAAGAAGCAGGTCCGCGAAATCGCGGAAATGAAAATGGCCGATCTCAACGCTGCTTCCGTTGAGACTGCGATGAGCATGGTTGCCGGAACCGCGCGCAGCATGGGAATTACCGTCGAAGATTAACGAATTCTCCACGAAAGTGAGCTGGTAGCATGAAGAAGCGAAGCAAGCGCTTTAGAGCTGTTGCGGCAAAGGTCCAGAAGAAGAACTACACCATCGTTGAGGCAGTAGAGCGGGTGAAGGAGACCGCCTCGGCGAAGTTCCCCGAAGGTGTCGACATCGCAGTTCGTCTCGGTGTTGATCCGAAGAAAGCCGACCAGGCAATCCGCGGGACGGTGGCCCTGCCTCACGGCATCGGGAAAGCCGTGCGCGTGCTCGTTATCGCGAAACCTCCGAAGGATGAAGAGGCCAAGGTCGCGGGCGCCGACCACGTTGGCTTCCAGGACTACCTGGAAAAGATCCAGCAGGGCTGGGCAGACGTTGATGTGATTATCGCGACACCTGATGTCATGGGTGATCTCGGGAAGCTCGGCCGGATCCTGGGTCCTCGCGGGTTGATGCCGAATCCCAAAAGCGGGACAGTGACGATGGAAGTTGGAAAGGCCGTCAAGGAAGTGAAGGGGGGCAAGATCGAGTTTCGAGTTGACAAAGCCGGCATCGTCCACGCGACGGTTGGCAAGGCGAGCTTTGAAAGGGAAAAACTGGTGGAAAACATCCAGTCATTCCTGAACATGATCGTCCGCCTGAAGCCATCGTCGGCGAAGGGAACGTATATCAAGAGCATCGCGATCTCCACGACGATGGGACCGGGTGTCCACATCGATCGGGGCGAAGTGGCAGTCCATTGAACATGACTTTACGCACTCACTACTCTACTTTTTTAGTCGGAAGTCTGGTGCCCGGGGAGCCGGGGCTTCTCATCAGGCTTCACAAGTCGGTGTCTCATTCGACTTGTCCATTTGGGGATACTCAGTAATCTGGAAGGTACAACATGAACCGATCGGACAAAGAAGCGATCGTAGCCGAGGTTGCCGAGAGGGCTTCGCGCGCGGCGGCGATGTACTTTACTGACTTCACCGGTCTCACCGTTGAGCAGGAAACTGAGCTTCGGCGGGAGTTCCGCAAAGCCGGCATCGAGTACAGAGTCGTGAAGAACACGCTCGCGAAGAAGGCCCTGGAGCGCGTCAGCGGTTATGATCGTGTGTACGACAAACTGGTTGGGCCGACTGGAATTGCGTTCAGCTACGATGATGTCATTGCCCCTGCGAGGATCATCAAGAAGTTTAACGAGAAGTCCGGCAAGTTCACACTGAAAGCTGCCGTTCTCGAAAAGCAGATCTTCGACGGGTCGCAACTGGATCAGCTCTCGAAGCTTCCCACTCGCAAAGATCTTATGGCGGGTGTCGTGGGAAGTCTGCATGCACCGATCTCGGGTATCGTCGGAGCAATTGGTGCCGTGACGCGCGATCTGGTCTACGTCATCGACGCGATCGAAAAGAAAAAGCAGGCAGCCTGACGGGCAACGAGGTTTTGAACATCATTCACAAGGAGAACTACAATGTCAGCAGTAGCAGAAATTGTTGAGAAAATCGAAAAGCTCACGCTTCTTGAAGCAGCGGAGTTGAAGAAAGCGTTGGAGGAGAAGTTCGGTGTCACCGCCGCAGCCCCGATGATGATGGCAGCCGGAGCGATGCCGGCAGCCGCGGGTGCTGCACCGGCAGCAGAGGAGAAAACTGAATTCAGCGTTGAGTTGAAGAGCGCCGGTGCCCAAAAGATCAACGTCATCAAAGTTGTCCGGGCAGCGACAGGGCTCGGGCTGAAAGAGGCGAAAGATCTCGTCGATGGTGCGCCCAAGATTGTGAAGGAGGGTCTCAACAAGGATGAGTCTGAGAAGCTGAAGAAGGAGCTCGAAGAAGCCGGTGCGCAGGTCGAATTGAAGTAAGGCCGTCACGATTGCTCTTTCGAACTTTTCATCCATCATCATTGTTGAATCAGACGAAGACATCCTCTCGATCATAACCAAACTCAAAGCCGATGGTTCTCCCGTCTTCGATGGGACTTGAGCTATCGGCTTGAGCCATATTTGGAGAGGG
>CAZTKU010000240.1:0-3869 GCA_964614245.1 uncultured Ignavibacteriaceae bacterium | reverse complement strand
CGGACGAGACGTTCTGTTACTTCGCCGAGGATCTTCTCTTTTGTTTGAGCATCAAGAAGACTGCTCTTTCCAATGATGTGCTCCACAGGCCACATCAACACATCACGGAACCATGCATAGACATCCCCAAAAGCGGATTGGCCCGCCTCAAGCCCCATCATCCCGGGGATAATCGATCCGTCAACCTGGCCACAAATTCCCCGGACGGGACGATCGCCGACATCTGACGTAGGTGCAACGAGCATGTCACACGTGGAGGTCCCCATGATCTTGGTTAGCACGTACGGCGCAATCTCGCCTCCGACAGCCCCCATGTGAGCATCAAAGGCTCCGACACCCACGTTCACATTTGTGTGGAGCCCCAAGCGTCGCGCCCACTCCGATGTCAATGTCCCGACGCTGACATCGCTTGTGTATGTTTTCTCATACAAGCGGCTGCGTACCGCCTTCAGCAACGGATCGAGCTTAACGAGAAATTCCTCCGATGGAAGACCTTCAAATGACGGATGCCACATTGCCTTGTGCCCTGCAGCGCATCGACTTCTCTTGAGCGTTAGTGGGTTGGTGTCGCCGACAAGAAGCGCCGGAATCCAATCGCAATGTTCAACCCACGAGAACGCAGCATTTCGGACCTCGGGATCAGCGCGAAGAACGTGAAGCATCTTCGCCCAGAACCACTCCGACGAATACACTCCCCCCTCATACCGTGTGAAGTCCACACCTCCCCATGATTTCGCCAGTGCGTTGATCTCTTCGGCTTCCACCACGGCCGTGTGGTCCTTCCAGAGGATGAACATCGCGTTGGGGTTTTCACTGAATTCAGCGCGTAATGACAGCGGGGTGCCCTGCTCGTCAACGACGACGGGCGTGGAACCGGTCGTGTCAACCGACAGGCCGCGAACGCTGCGCGAGGTATCGCCTGGCGCATCCCGTAGAGCCTCATTGATTGTCCACTCGAGCCCCTCGAGGTAGTCGAGCGGATGCTGCCTGAACCGGTTGCGTGCGGGATCGCAGTACTTTCCCTCCTTCCAGCGGGGATAGTGGAACACCGCGCTCGACACCTCTTCGCCGTCAGCGGCGTTCACGATGACCGTTCGAACGGAATCCGTGCCGAAGTCGACACCAACGACGAGATGCTTATTCTTCATGGCACTTGCCTTTTCTCATCCAGAGAGTACGTGACCTTGGGCTCATGAGAATCGTGCGGTCGGATAACGCATGGCACATTGCTTGAACTCATCCGACAAAATACAGGTACGCGACAACAATTAGCACAATCACAAGTGCGGACGAAATGACATCCCACTTGTTCCAGCTTGCTCTAGATCCTTTTTTGTGCTCCTCTGTCACCGTGCCGTACGTCAGTCCACTGATCCTCTCGTATGCGGGGGCTTCAGTCGAATAGCTGACCGCGAGCATGACGATTGTGCAGACGATGAAGATGAAGAGACTATAGTACTGAAAGAAGATGTTGTTCATGATCCAGAGAAAGGAACCCTCCGTATACGCGAAGCCGCCGATCAGCTTGACGGGGGTGTCAATCGCAAGCCGAAGTAATCCCAGACCAAAGCCCGTATAGAGTGCGGCGAGGCAACCCTTCGCGTTCAACCGCTTGTGAAAGACTCCCAGGAAGAACACTACAAAGATCGGCGGCGCGAGATAGGCCTGCACGCCCTGCAGGTAATCATAGAGCCCTTTCCCGCCGCGAATCACCGGAAGCCAAAGAAGACCGATGAGAACCATAACGGCTGTAGCGACTCTTCCAACCCACACGAGTCGTTCCTGCGTCACGTCCTTTTTGATCCGTGAATAGAAATCGATCGTGAAGAGGGTGGAACAGGCATTGAACACACCCGCCAGTGAACTCATCAATGCCGCCAGCAGACCGGCAACGACAATCCCGCGGACGCCAATTGGCAAAACGTGTGCCACCATCAAAGGAAACGCTTGTTGCGCATTGTCTCGAATGATATGTCCGTCGGGGCCAATCAGTTGCTGTTGCAGCACCGGCACTTTGCCGCTCACGGCCAGCGCGTAGCAAATGATTCCAGGGATAATGAAGATGAATACAGGCAAGAGTTTGAAGAATGATGCCATGATAGAGCCGCGCCGCGCTTGTGTCTCATTTGGTGCAGAGAGCGCTCGCTGAACGATGTACTGATCGGTGCACCAATACCATAGTCCGATGATTGGAGCACAGAACAGCATCCCGAGCCATGGGTAGTTGTCATTGAAGTACCATGCCATTCTGCCTGCCTCTTTGACCGGCGCCCAGGTTCCCTCGATGCCAGGCGGAACAAGCGGTTTCCACAGATTGAACATTTCGGAACCGGCGACCGCGCGGAGTTCGGACCAGCCGCCTAGTGCGTTCAAACCAAATACCGTCACCAACGCGGAGCCGATAATCAAGACGATAGTCTGAAGAGCTTCTGTGTAGGCAACCGCGCTCATGCCGCCAACGACCGTATAGAGCCCCGTGATCACAATGACGAGTACGGATCCCACCCAGAAACTATCCATTCCAAGAATGTTGATGTCGGGAAGCAGCACGGCAAACACCACTCCACCCGCAAACACACCCACGGCGATCTTCGTCAGGACGTACGCGACCAGAGAGATCGCAGAAAGAACAGTCCTTGCAGTCGGAGAAAAGCGCCTCTCGAGGAATTCCGGCATCGTGAAAACTTTGGACCGTATATAGAACGGCACCATGATCCATCCAAGAACGAGAAGACACCACGCATGGAGTTCATAATGGGCCATCGCAACTCCGTCGGTGGCTCCGGAGCCTGCCAACCCAACGAGATGTTCGGAGCCGATATTCGAAGCAAAGATGGATGCCCCGACGATGAACCATCCAAGATTACGACCTGCCAGAAAGTATCCGTCCGTGGTTCTCTTCTGCCTCCTGATTGCCCACCACGCGAGCCCAAGAATGATTGCAAAGTACCCAATGATGACGAGCCAGTCCGCTGTCTGGAGCACCTGCATATGTATTCCTTTCGGTTAGGTTGATCGATGAGAGTAGTTATCGGACAGTCGATCCAAGGATCATACGAGAAAGCGAGTTCACAGATTGAACCTCTGCGAGATATCTTCGCCCCATTTCCGTCGGCGTTCGGAGAGGCCTGAGCATGGACTTTCCACACAGCACTGGTTGAGCAGAAACCCTTTGGTGCACTCCCGGCATGAAGAATTGACGAGCTGATAGGAAAGGTCAAAGCAGGATGTTTGACGTTCGGCGCGACGGAAGTCACACCCTGCAATTGCAGTGACCGCTCAAAAATGCGTTAACGCGCCCGCAAAATCAAGCTAAAACCATGGCTATCGGCGCCAGCGGGTCCGAAGCAGCAGGAGCATTCGGAATGCCGAGAGAGTGTTGCGAAATGGCCTCCCAAACCGGAAAAGGTGCTGGTAATGCTGTCAAGAGCAGGATACACCCCGTGTGAAAACCGGCGATTTTGAGTGGGCAGCCCTGCGACTTCGTCCTGTCGCAAGAACAGACGGGCCACGGCCAGGACTTGGCCAAAATGCGAAAAGCCATCCTGTGCTATCTTCTGTGCGACCGAGCGGCGAGAGTCACAGACACGGAGCCATGCCGGAAATCCCACGGGGATCTGCCCGCAAGAATGCGTTAGCGTACGCGCCGAGGCAACGCTTTCTTGCTCTGTTCATTCTGACTTCCTGGAAACGAGAAGAATGCACGTCAGGACGTTCGCAGTCGCTGACACGCGTCATGAGAGGACGGCGATGAGGGATGTGGAAGGTAATGCCGCCAGACGACGGCATTTCATTGTTGGATCTGAGCCGTCAATGGAAGGTCGCGGGACCTCAGGACAGGCGAATCCAGTGGAAACGTGGGCAGGTGA
>CAZTKU010000239.1:0-3907 GCA_964614245.1 uncultured Ignavibacteriaceae bacterium | reverse complement strand
GGATTGGAGAGATCGATTTCTAACACATCGAGCGTGTAGGGTCCAGACTTTGTATAAGAGGTGTGGACAATCCCTGGAGCGACGACAACGGCGCGGACGGAATCCTGAACAACCTGTGCAAGAGACGGGGTGGAGACGAAGGTCGGGAGGAGACACGCCCACAAAAGAACCGATGTCAGGGAAGGGACTTCTTTGTTCTGATTCATCGGACCTCAACGATTTTGCGTTTGCTTCGCACCCCGGAAACAATCACAATGTCCCTCCTCGGTCTCCCAAAGTGTTCCGCCAACACCTCGACCAGTCTCTCATTCGCCCGACCTTCAATCGGCGGAGTTGAGACATAGACGACCAGGCTCCCATCCTGACGCGTTTCCACGGCGTTCTTCCGAGCGTTGGGTTTGACAACGACGTTGAGTTTCACGCGTCTTTCTCACAAGTTCTTTGTGTAAACAAGAACCGCACCTCGTTGTGGGTGCGGCGAGATGACCTCTTCAGGAGTTGTGGCGCTCTTGCGATTTGCCCAGAACCTATCTCAAAAAAGGGAAGTCATTCCGTCGGATTTTAAGACGGAATCCAGAACAAAGCCATGTCTGGATGCCCGCTTAAAATCCGCGGGCATGACAAGGTATTTTTAAGATGGCTTCTAGTCACCCAATCCCCATTCCAGCACCTCCAGTTTCACGCGCACAGTCCCTGTTCTGATGAGATCGATTTCCTTTGCCGCTCCCCGGGAGAGGTCGATGATTCTTCCTTCCTTAAACGGTCCGCGGTCATTGACGCGAACAATGACGCTTTTGTTGTTCTCCAGGTTCGTCACTCGCACCTTGGTGCCGAAAGGAAACGTTCGGTGCGCTGCGGTGAGGCCATCCATATCAAACGTCTCACCGTTGGAAGTCAATTTCCCGTGGAATTCGTCCGCGTAGTAGGATGCGACACCTTCAAGCATCAGTAACGCTTTTCCACTCGGTGCCAGGACTCTCGGCTCCACGTCCTTCTTCTCCTCTGCCGTGGAGGCGTCGCTTGATCGGGTGGTGCTTCCCCGCGTGGCAAACCTTGGGGATGTGGCGCAACCTGCGAAGAGTATAGAGGCAAGAGGAAGTGCAAAGAATGCCGCCCGATGGAGGTCAGAGATAATCATTCATCTGCTTCCGCCGTATGAAATCGACGACCTCCTTCACGTCCTGCGATTCCCCCTTCTTGCAGATCAAAACGGCATCGTCTGTGCTGATGACAATGAGATCCTGGACGCCAATCGCGGCAACAAGTTTGTTACCAGCATCGATGAAATTGCCTGAAGCGCCGCGCATGATCACTCTCCCCTTGAGCGAGTTACCCTCGGCGTCCGTCGGCGACATGCGGACGACTTCGTCCCAGGAGCCCACGTCACTCCAGCCGAACTCGCCCTTGACAACAAACACGTTGCCTGCTTTCTCCATGACACCATAGTCGATAGAAATGCTTTTCACCACGCCGTAGGTATGCTCGAGGGCTTGAGGGTAGTTTGGGGTCCCGATGCTCCCCTGCAAGACAACGAGTTCTTCGTGCAAGTCCGGTAGATGGAGCTCAATCTCCTTCAGGATCGCGCTGGCTTTCCAGACAAAGATGCCGCTATTCCAGAGGAAATCGCCACTTCGCAGAAAGCGCTCAGCAGTTTCAAGGTTCGGTTTTTCCGCAAAGGTCTTGACCTGATACACCCCCTCCGCTCGGTGGGAATTCCGATCGAGTTCCTCTTCCATCGTCTGAATATAGCCGTACCCCGTCGCGGGATGGGTCGGACTGATACCGATCGTCACCAAGGCCTCTCTCTCCTCCGCCACCTGCAAGGCAAGTTTGAGGATGCGAAGGAATTCGTCATTGTCGCGAATGATGTGATCGGCAGGTGATACAACCATCAGTGCGTCGGGATCGAGGCGACGAATCCAGGAAGCGGCAAGACCGATGCAGGGCGCGGTGTTGCGCCCTATCGGTTCAGCAAGAACATTCTCTTGAGGAATGAATGGAGCCTGTTGGCTGACGATGTCACTCTGGACCTTGTTGGTGACGACAAAAATGCTCTTCGAATCGACAAGCGGAGCAATACGAGCAATCGTGTTCTCCAGGAGACTCCCCGAGCCAACGATATCAAGAAACTGCTTGGGGAACTGCTTCCGGCTTCGGGGCCAGAAACGCGTTCCAACGCCTCCGGCCATGATGACAGCAAAGGTTTTTGACATGTGGTGTCGTGTTATTCAAAATGAGACTTGAAATCCCGGAGCACACTGATCTCCTCCGCCAGCAATCCGGCACGAGCCTCGGGAGCGGCACCTGCCCATTGCGCGACGGGCGATGGGATGTTTGCGAGGATATTGAGGACGCGAATATCGTCCAGGAGCTGGTTCTTTGAAACGTACTTCAGGAATTCCGCCAGCAGGCCGCAGAACTCCCTATAGTCATCCGGCAGATCTTCGGCGGCAGCCCTGTCGCACGCGTTCACGACGCCCGCAAGCAAAGCGATTCGCTGCTCGTCGCCACCTTGAACGGCTTCGACCAGTTGCTCGAGCAAGGCCGAGAACTGTCGAGGATCTCCACTCCCTGCTGCTTCCATCATACTCATCTCATCCGCGCCTCCCCCCGGCATCATCGAGACTCCTGAAGTCGCCCCCTCGGGGGGCACCCTCTCTCCCATCGCTCTGCGGAACGAAGAGATAACGAGCGTAATATCTTCGGGAGATGCAGCAACCATCAGAGGGTCATTCTCCGCCTCTTGTGCGATCCACATCAGGTTGAGTGCAAAGTCGGAGAATCCCTCAACCTTGTAGAGCGATTGCAGCTCCGCCCGGAGGTCAGCCGCCGATGCGAGGCGTTGCTTGATCGTTTCAAAGACCGTCCGATGCTCGTCTGAGCTAAGCTCTTCAGTCGGGACGTTGCTGAGGAGAGCTTGAAGTGCTTCTTGTGCCTGGCTCATAGGTCTTGGAAGATTCGTGGAACACGGGATGATATGCTTGTGCAAATTTCGTAGGGGATTGTGCCGATATGGTCTGCCAAATCCCACGCGTCGATTTTCTTTCGCCCCTGCCTGCCAATCAGAACCGCCTCATCTCCCACTCCCACATCGCTCGAACCAACATCCACCATAATTTGATCCATACAGATCGTGCCAACGACCGGAAATCGTCGACAGCCGATAAGAACCTCCGCCTTTCCGGTCAGGAGCCGCATATAGCCGTCGGCATAACCAAGCGGGAGCGTCGCAATCTGCGTCCTCCGCCGAGCGATGAACCTGCGCCCATAGCTCACGCTCTCGCCGGGCTCAATCCACTTCACGAGGGAGACTCGCGACGTGAGCGTCAAAACGGGTTTGACTGGAATGCTCTCCGACGTTTGGTGCGAAGGGTAGTATCCGTACAGGGTGATACCAGGCCTCACCATCGAAAAGTAGGCTTCCGGCAAATCGAGAATCGCTGCGCTGCCCGCGCAGTGGATCTGGTCCGGGGTAACACCCTCCGCACTCAGGATATCTAGCGCCTGGTGGAAATGCACGAGCTGATGTTTCGAAAACGCCTTGTCCTTCTGGTCGGCCGTCGCAAAATGCGTGTACACCCCCTTGATATCGAGCCTGCGCATCCTGCCGAGTGCTTTGAGGAACCCCCGGATCTCACCTGCTTCGACGCCGATCCGGTTCATGCCCGTATCGATCTTGAGGTGAACGGGAAGAGAAACCCCCCGTCTTTCTGCATCGGCATTCAGAAGCCGGGCATCGGGCTCAGAACAAACTGTGGATTCGAGTTGGAAGTCCCCGAAGAGACGGGCTTGGCTTCTCGAGGGAAGTGTGAAGACGTGAATAGGCGTCTGCACCCCGGCTTCCCGCACTGCAGCGCCTTCCTCAGCATTCGCCACACCGAGATAGTCAATTGACTGCTTTTCGAGG
>CAZTKU010000238.1:0-3932 GCA_964614245.1 uncultured Ignavibacteriaceae bacterium | reverse complement strand
AGAAGCTGGTCAAGAAATTCATGCACGTTAGGAAAGAAGGGGTAATCTTTGACGTCAACGCAATTCAAAGAATTCTCCCTCATCGCTATCCCTTCCTCCTCATTGACAAGGTCATCGATTTCAAGCTGGACGAGCGCGTCGTCGGTGTGAAGAACGTGACGCTGAACGAGCCCTTCTTTCAAGGACATTTCCCTGGTCAACCGGTGATGCCGGGGGTGCTCATCATCGAGGCTTTGGCCCAGGCCGGCGGTGTCTTGATGCTCAACGGCCTCGAAAATCCAGGAAAGAAGCTCGTCTATTTCATGTCGATCAACAACGTGAAGTTTCGAAGGCCTGTGGTGCCCGGAGATCAGCTCGTCCTTGACGTAGAAATGGTGAGCCGCCGGGCGAAATTCATACAGATTAGCGGTAAAGCTTACGTCGATGGCAATTTGGTGGCGGAGGGAGAATTCTCCGCGGCCATTGTCGATCGCGAGGACAGCCAGCCCAAGGCTGAGAGTCATTCAGAAACCTATCAACTGTCTTCCTCCAATAAGAACTCCTCCTCATCCTGATGCCTGTTCATATCGATCCGCACGCCGTTGTCAGTCCAAAATCCCACCTTGGAGAGAATGTTCACATAGGACCTTACGCCGTCGTTGAGGATGATGTAACCATTGGGGATGGAACGTGGGTTGGGGCGCATGCCGTTATTCACAATGGGACTCGCCTTGGTCGTGAATGCAAGATTCACCAGGCTGCGGCGATCGGCGGCGCGCCGCAGGACCTCAAGTACAAGGGCGAACCAACCGTTCTGGAGGTGGGTGAGAAGACCGTGGTTCGCGAGTTTGTCACCCTCAATCGCGGGACAACCGAAACCGGGAAGACCACGATCGGGAGCAATTGTCTGTTCATGGCCTACGCCCACGTCGGCCACGATTGCGTCGTCGGAAGCAACGTGATCATGGCAAACTGCGTCGCTCTGGGCGGCCACGTGAGACTCGGGGAGTGGGTCATCATCGGCGGTTTGAGTCCTGTCCACCAGTTCTGCATGATCGGAGATCATGCGATGATCGGCGGCGGATTTCGTGTGGTAAAAGACGTTCCTCCCTACGTTCTTGCTGGCAACGAGCCTCTCACTTTCGAGGGACTGAACATCATTGGCCTCCGCAGGCGCGGCTTTCCGCCGACCGTGATTGAACTTCTCGACAAATCATTCCGCTTGTTGTATCATTCCAATCTCAACGTCTCCCAGGCCGTTGCTCGCATCAAGCAAGAAATTGAGCTGATCCCCGAAGTGCAGAACCTTCTCAACTTTATTGCGAAGAGCAAACGAGGCATTATCCCTGGCCATATGCATTGATCCGTGGTCTGGCAATTTCAACATACCGGCCACCAGACTGGCGCATTCAACATGGAGTATGACGAGCGGCTTGCTCAGTCTCTCACCGTGTCAGATCAGCCGTCGACAGTCCGTGTCTATGGCTGGCAGCCACCAGCCATCTCCATCGGCTGGCACCAATCCCTCGAAGAGATTGATCTCAACAAATGCTCACAGGCGGGGATCGACGTTGTCCGGCGCCCGACAGGAGGTCGAGCGATTCTCCATTCTGATGAGGTAACCTACAGTGTTGTCATGGTCGCGGATCGATCGAGCGTCCTTGGGGTGTACCAGAGAATCAGCGAAGCGCTCGTGTGCGCCCTTCGGTCCCTCGGCGTCGAAGCATGTCTGGAGAAATCGCAGCCCCATTTTCCTTCTCTCTACAGACTCCCTTCATCCGTTGCATGCTTTGCCAGCGCCGCGCGCTACGAGGTCCATGTTCATGGCAAGAAGCTCGTAGGAAGCGCTCAGCGCAGGTTCGCTCGCGCCAACGGGGAGGAGGTGGTCCTCCAGCATGGCTCGATTCTTCTGGGACCGGACCACTTGCGGATTGTAGAATTCCTCAAGATGCCAAGCGGGAGCGACCCTGAACGCCTCCGAAAGGAGTTGAAGGAAAAAACAATCGATCTCTCTTCTGCACTCGGCCGGCGAGTGATGTTCAATGAGGTTGCTGAAGCTGTTCAGAGAGGCTTCGAAGAATCGTGGGCAATCGAATTCCTGCCTGAGGTGCCGTCCAGGGATGCGGTCCGATTTGATCGGCAGCTGGCATCAAGCACTGGAGAACAATCGGCGCAATGAAGGATTCCACCACCACATCGGGACCGAAACGCGTGACCACGCGAGTCATCGCTTCGATGAAGCAGGAGGGGGCAAAGATAGCCTGCCTGACCGCCTATGACTTCCTCACCGCGCGCTTGTTGGATCAGGTGGGTGTTGACCTCATTCTGGTTGGAGACTCTCTCGGCATGGTTTTCCAGGGACACGAAACAACTATAACCGTGACGCTCGATGAGATGATCTATCATGCCAAAGCCGTCGTCCGAGGTGTGGATCGTGCGATGGTCATTGTCGATATGCCGTTCATGAGCTACCAGGCGTCTGTGGAGGAGGGATTTCGGAACGCAGGGAGAGTCATGAAGGAGACCGGTGCGGGTGGGGTCAAATTCGAAGGGGGCGAACAGGTCGTTGATCTCGTCCACAAGACCACGGAAGCGGGCATTCCTGTTATGGCTCATCTCGGGCTCACCCCGCAGTCCATTCATCAGTTTGGAGGCTATCAGCCCAGAGGAACGAGTTCGGCGGAAGCCAAGAGGATTCTCAAGGATGCGAAGCTTATTCAAGAAGCGGGTGCGTTCGCTGTGGTTCTGGAAAAGGTACCCGCAAAGCTCGCTGCCCTTGTGACCCGTTCGTTGAAGATTCCGACGATCGGAATCGGCGCAGGTGTTCACTGCGATGGGCAGGTTCTTGTGGTCTCTGATATGCTCGGTCTGTATGAGGATTTCAATCCGCGATTCGTGCGCCGTTATGCGAATCTCGCGGAAGCGATGCGGGAGTCCGTTGGGAAGTACGTTAATGATGTGAAGCAGCGTGGCTTCCCCTCGAAAGAAGAAAGCTATTGATCTGTTCTGAGTTGCATTGCCACCGGGCCTTGAATGCGATTCAAGGCTTTTTTTTTCCTCAAGAATTGTGCAGAAGGTGAATTTTCAATATCTTCAAGCGCTGTGAAACCGACGATCAAAAAGAAACTCAACATTCTTGTCTCGAATGACGACGGCATCGACGCGCCGGGCATCTATGCACTCGTGCAAGAGCTGAAAAAAATCGGCACTGTGACAGTGGTTGCGCCCGACAAACAACAGAGCGCCGTCGGCCACGCGATCACGATGAATTTTCCTTTGCGGGCCAAGGAATTCAAGAAAGACGGCATCTTCTTCGGATATGCAGTGGAAGGCACACCTGCGGACAGCGTCAAGTTGGCGGTGAAAGCGTTGTTGAAGCAGAAGCCCGATCTGCTTATCTCGGGGGTCAATCACGGAGCTAACACCGCAATCAGCATCATCTATTCGGGGACGGTGTCGGCGGCCACTGAGGGAACCATCCTCGGCATTCCATCGATTGCAGTCTCGCTCACCACCTACGGACCACCCGATTTTCGTTACGCAGCGAAATTCGCTCGCAAGCTGGCGCTCCTCGTGGCGAAAAAAGGATTGCCTGAGGGGACGCTCTTAAATGTCAATGTTCCCGCATTACCGGAACAGGAAATCCGCGGGGTGCTCATCACACGACAGGGAAGAGCCATCTGGAACGATGCGTTTGACATTCGGCGAGATCCGGCGAACAAAGAGTATTACTGGTTAACGGGCGCCCTGGAGGACAGCGATGAGGGGCTGGGATTCGACCAATCGGCAGTTCGAAATAACTACGTCTCGGTGACTCCGATTCATTACGACCTCACTGACTACTCGCTTCTTGAAGTGATGGATCGCTGGGGTTTCCGAAAACTCAAATAACAACGAACAAAAGGAATACGAACGATGAGAATTGGCGTCCTCACTGGCGGGGGTGATGTCCC
>CAZTKU010000237.1:0-3936 GCA_964614245.1 uncultured Ignavibacteriaceae bacterium | reverse complement strand
CTGAGCGGTCCATCCGGACTTCTGACCTTCCGGTTTGGAAAATTCTAATCCGCCATAAGAATCTTGTCGAGCAACTATCATCATAAGAAGATGATGATGGTTGTTTGTTTTGGGGGATTTTGTTTATCATCGAACCTCTTTGAATTCCTTCCGCGGCTTTACGGGGAACGCAGGTGACCATTGTGACAGGCGGATATCGGGGAGCACTCTCCGCCTTATCAGAGATGTCAGCATGAAACTTTTGCGATTCACCACGTGCCTGCTTTCCCAGCTCCTTATACCCCTCTGGGCTGCTTGGGCGATCCTGCCTCAGTCAGAAGAACCGCGAGATTCACTCAAGATAGCACAGATCGGCTTGCTTCCTCTCCCCATTTTTTTCTACACACCTGAGACCGGTTTTGCAGGCGGCGCGGCTGTTCTCGTCTTTTATCGCGCCGACAGGACTGACCGACAAGCCCGACCATCGACGGTCACGATGGATATCATTTACACGCAGAAGAAGCAGATTATTGCAGAGTTTAGTCCAGACATCTATCTGAACAAGGGCCTCTACCGCCTCACCGGTTCCATTGTATTCATCAAGTATCCGCAGAAGTTTTTCGGAATCGGCAACAGCACTCCAGATCGCTTTGAAGAGAGCTACTCCTCGCGGGCGTTCCGCGTCACCGCTGATGCAGTTCGAAGAGTCTCCGCGGAAGTGAGTGCCGGGGTCTCACTTTTCTACGAAACCCGATCCCTCTCGGAGTTCAGACCGAGCGGACTTCTTGAGCCGGGGACCATTCTTGGCAGCCGCGGCGGAACAACCGTCGGCGCCGGCATTGTCATGCAATGGGATACGCGGGATAACATCTTCGCCCCCACAGAAGGCCGATACTATCAGCTGTCGGTGAGATCATCTCATCCGAAGTTGGGCAGCGATTTCGATTTTACTCGTGTTGCGCTGGATATGCGGGAGTACCTCCATATGACGGAAACGACGGTGGTTGCCATCCAGGCTGTAGCAACATTGATCAACGGTTCGGCTCCATTTCACAAGCTGGCTGCGCTTGGTGGACAGAGCATGATGCGAGGATACTACGAGGGACGTTATCTTGACAATAAGCTCCTTGCAGGCCAGGTGGAGTACCGGATTCCGATCTACTGGCGGTTCGGCGCCGTTGCGTTTGTCGGCGCAGGTGATGTCGCATCCACAATGTCGCGCTTCAGTCTCCATGATCTCAAGCCCTCTTACGGATTCGGCATTCGCTATGTCTTCAATCCAGATGAGAAGCTGAGCCTGCGACTCGATTTTGGCTTCGGAAGAAACACCTCAGGCGTTTACATCACCGCGGCTGAAGCATTCTAGTCTCTCCACCAATTGATTTTCTTCCCACTCTTCCCGTTATTGAGGTTGATTGTAACGACACGCAGAACATGCTTCAGCCTCGAATGCTTTTGATGTTCCTACTGAGTTGTGGCGTTATTTCGGCCTTTGCACAAGAGCAGGCCGATAGTCCCATCTACAAGAGCTACCGTCCTCCCACCCCATCATCGTTGCTGAGACGTTCGGATGTCACCTATAATATGCTTCACATTTTTATTCTGGAGCGACGGGCAAACTCGGGCGATGCCGGCGCACAGCAGGAACTCGGCCTGCGTTATCTCCTGGGTGAAGGGGTAAGTGCAGACACGGTGAAGGGGGCGATGTGGATTCGCAAAGCCGCAGAGCAAAGCCATGCGGACGCAGAGTACAATCTCGCGATTTTACTCTTTAACGGCTGGGGTGTGCCGTGGAATCCTTTTGAGGCTTACAGGTACTTTCGCGCCGCAGCGGAGCAAGGCATGACCGAGTCACAGTACATCCTTAGTATGCTCTTGACGGAAAACCTCGTGGTTAATCGCAATTGGGAAGAGGCTTACCAATGGATCAAGAAGGCGGCGGCCGCCGGCCATGGTCCCGCCAAGGAAGCGCTGGCTGAATTTGAACTTCGCGGGCTCGACAAAATGCCCGGTGCGACAAGCGGACAGCGTGATACGAGTTCGAACCAGAAGAAACCGCTCGTTCAGCATACGCTTGGTTTTGTTTTCCTCGATCCGGATTCGAGCACGCAGAATGACGCCACACTGCTCAAAGATGCTCTACGGGAAGCCTCGCCACAACTGAGAAGGGCCCTGGGTCTCCCCCGGCGTGAAGGCGCGAAGCTCAACATCGATTCGCTCAATCTACGGACCGTTCGCGAAGCAGCGGATGAGGGCAGTCCCGAGGCACTCACAATCCTCGGACGCAACTACGAACGCGGCGTCGGCGTCCAGCAGGATCTGATTCTTGCGTCGGTGTATTACATACGGGCAACGCGGATGTCCTCCCCGCGCGCTCCCGGGCTTTTGGCGCGGATGATCGAGCACGAGAACTATGTCGCTCAGCTGAAATCACGAGTCGAGCAGGGTGATCCCGATGCTCAATTCGCGTGGGCCACCTTAGCGGCATTGCGGCTTGATTATCTTCTCGTAAAGGAACAAGGGGCTGTAACCGAGAAGCAAGCGCTCGAGTTGTTGAACAAGGCTGTCAACGCGAAGCATGTCCAGGCTATCATCGAGCTCGGTCTGTGCTACTACTCAGGCCGGTGGGTTGAGGAAAGCCAAAGCCGTGCCGTCGAGCTGTGGAATCGAGCGGTCGCGCTGGGAAGCAAGGAGGCGCACATTCGACTCGAAGCTCTCGAGGTCCGCACAAAGTCGGATCCGGCGCGCGCGAGAAAGGCTGTCCACAATTTGGAATCGGCAGCGCAGGCAGGATCTGTGCTGGCGCAGGTTGCGCTCGGGTACTGTTACGAAACGGGATCCGGGGTCGCCCCGAGCGATTCCGAAGCAGCGCGGCTTTACCGGGCCGCGGCTCAGCGCGGCAGTCAGGATGCGTACTACGCTCTGAAGCGGATGCACGACCGGATACGTCCTGCCAAGAAGGAATTTCAGATCGACGAATTCAACTAAGTGTTATCTGCGGCTTCCCTCGATATGAGAGGGTAACCCTGCCTCACGCCCACGCAGCACACAAGGAAAAGCCTGGCTCCCTTACCATTGACCTGACTGCGAAAGATTGTTAACTTATGGACAGAGCGTGAGGGTCTGCGCGACCGCTCAGTCATCGACTGCATTGAGAACAGGCTATTCCCGCTACAATCTGCCGCGTCGTGGGCTTTGGGCTCCTCACCTGGCCTCGCTGACGAGACGCATTAGTGATCCCGGAGAATATAGGTCACGCAGGGGAGAACACGTAGGGTTGAGTTTTGGGAATTTTTGGCCTTGCTGAAGCGTTCTAGAGGTGTCTTCGTTAAAGCACTGTTTCTTTTCCCGATCACCAATACTTGAGGATTTGGATGAAGCCTGATACAAATGCCGCGTCACGGATACTAAAGAGCACAATCACGTGCGACATGGAGGGAGTCATTGAGACCTACAACGAGGGAGCTCAGCAGCTCTTCGGCTACCACCCCGAGGAGGTTATAGGAAAGAAAAGAGTCTCGCTCTTCTCACCCGGCTGGATCGTCCTGCAGAATGTGGGCGCCTGGCTGAAGAAGGCGCAGGAGGAAGGGGAGTATCAAACCAAGACCGTTTTTGTGCGGAAGGATGGAAGCGCGTTCAACGCCGAGATTCGTATTACGCCAACATTCAAGGACACCAGGCAAATTGGCTACTGCGGTGTTACCACGCCGATCACAGAGAGTGTCGATCCCGAGCGGAAGTGGTGGGTTTCGCTTGTATCAGCACTCGTGATTCTGCGCGCGCCGTTCATGAGTGCATCGATCATCCCCGCCTTCATCGGTGCTGCGTATGCCTCGACCGTTCTTACGAGCGGCAGCTTCTCAACTCTCAACTTCATCCTTGCAACGATCGGCGTAGCTCTCCTCCATCTCGCTTCCAACGTGTTCAACGACTACTTCGATTGGACCAGCGGCACCG
>CAZTKU010000236.1:0-3951 GCA_964614245.1 uncultured Ignavibacteriaceae bacterium | reverse complement strand
TGCGGAGCATGGAACGTGGGACCATCTCCTGCGATCGTGACAAAGATGGCAAGGAGATCTACTCCGATCTGGAATTGACAAGACTCGCTGTCCCGCGGAGGGTCTACACCATGTCGCACATTGAGTATGTGGTTGATCGTCTGAAGTGGTTGCTTGACCACCGGGACCTGGTGAAGGGCCTGAAATTCGTCGAGGAACCGCCCGTCCTTCGGTTCTTCTTCGGAAGGCTGGAGCCGATCGGCAATTGGGGCGCAAAGTTGGCGCGGGCATTTCGGAAGGAGCTTGGAGAGCGCTAAGTGATCGTACCTCGCCAAGTCGATGTAAAGGAGTCGGGTGTGGCGAGTGACGTGGTTTTCTGCATCGCGTTCAAAGCCGACAGGATCGTGGTCGTGACAGCTGGCAGGGCAGGCATGATTCGGATCGTTCCGAGTAATCCCCCACTCCTCTGCTGATTTCAACAAAACCCATGAAAGGAGACCTTAACTATGCGTCACGTGATCTTAGCGCTCTGCGCCGCATTCTGCCTGTCGCTTCTCTCGTTGAGCTGCAAAAAAGAAAGCACCACGGAGCCGGGACCGACCATTGAGAACTGCGGAGGGGGACAGGGATACAAGGTGAATTTCACAAAACAATTGGACCACTATGAGGCTGGGTACGGCGTCGCGGGCCAGGATGTCATCACCGTGACATGCATCGTTGGTCCCGCAGGTGCAACTGTCACCAACTCCACGAATGGTACGTATTACTGCTCCGGCACGTACAAGCTCGCAACGTTTCAGACGGCGACCATTTCGCTGAACTGGGGAGGATCGACATCATATACGATGCGAGAAACTTACAGCATTACCGCCAAAGGCCAAGGAACATTCATCGTGAAATGCACGAAACAATCCGGCGGTTCAGGCAACATGTTCCTGAGTATGGCCAGTGGATCCAGTTGGATGTTCGACACGGTGCTGATCGACACGCCGTGACGGAAGCTCTCATCTCACGATAACGAGCGAAAGTGCTCGCGGGTTGCCTCTGGAAGATGATGACAAGCAAGTCAAGAGACCATCCGTGGCATCCTGTGAGATAGTACGACTCCATTTTGATATGAAGAAGGGGATTTTGGCGTCGTGATATTTTTTCCGCTTTCGCAAATGGGAGGTGGACCGTGAAACCCATACTAACACTCATGACCTGTATGTTCTTTCTCCTATCTCCGGATGCGAGGTCGCAGGATTCGCTGCAGTCTGTTCCGGCGCAGTCCGGTTTCTCAGGTCTCCACGCGGGTCTACTCTACTGCAAATTCGCTGACTTCCCAGTGAGCACCGTCGCGTCTCCGTTCGGAGGTGGCGCAGCGACGATGACTTCCGATGCATCGGCCTATGGGATCGCGTTGGGTTATGTTATCCCCATGCTCCAATCGCGCGGCTTTGCCGGATTGGAGCTCGAGTTTTCGCGGGCTCGGTTCAATCGAATCGACGGTCAACAGAAGCAATACTATTCCTTCAACCTCTTTGTGGATGTCGGGATCTTTTTTACCCCGGATCCACCCGTTGGCATCTTCGCCAGTTTCGGAGGCGGTGTCCTCTACCACGCGGCTGACGACCTCTCTACCTGGTGGATGAGTCCCTCCAGCAGCACCTCTGACTATCTTGACAAATACGAATATCCATTTATCTTTGGGTTCGGTTTGAAGGGAAGTCCCGTTACAGGACTCGTGTTGAAATGTGAGTACAGATTCATGTACAAGACGACGACCGGCACAGGCGCTCCGGTGCCGGGAGAAGAGGGATGGTATTATAGCGAGAGTCGGTGGTACTCTCTCGGTCAACGATTTGCCATTGGCATCTCATATAATTTTGGCTCGCTCGACTGAGGCTGAATGCTCTGAACAAGTACGTTAGACCGAGAATGCCCCGATGAGCGGCGATGCTGCCTCAAGAGGCCACTGAGACAAGCCTCGCTCTTCTCCCTGTCTTCTATAGCTATTGCTCTTTCTCCATTTGCACTCAGTACTTGATTCCGTAGCCGAGTAGCAAAGAGGCAGTATCCCCCCGTGTTTCCCAGTTTCCCACCTAACCCGGGCGGCGGCATCGATTGCCTTGGTCTGTAATCGACGATTCCCAATCTCCGTGAGAGACCATCACTGTCTCCATCAACAGCATTCGGATGCAGACCAAAGTGTCGGCTCCAACGATCAGGAATTTGCTGACGAAAGTGATAAGTGCAGTTCACCGTTTTCTCAGTTCTGAGAAACTGGACGTGTAATTCCTTTTGTTTTTGTCGATTTTGCGTGGCATGTTTGTTGCCAACCTTTTTGGAGTAAGACCGGCCAACTCCAACGGCGCAAGAACATGCACGAACTCTCCATAGCACAAAACATCATTGAAATTGTGCACCAGAGCGTCCCGGCGGACGAACTCCCAAGTGTCCGGGCTGTGAAACTCCGGATCGGTGCCTTTGCAGGCGTTGTGCCGGAATCCCTCGAGTTCTCCTTCTCAGCACTCGTGGCAGACACGGCGTTGAGCAACGCGAGGATTCAGATCGAGCATATCCCCTTCATTATCCAGTGCAACACGTGTCGGCAGTCTTTCTCCAATGAGCACGGATTTGTGATTTGTCCGAACTGCGGTGGTGTTGAGACGAAGGTCCTTTCGGGAACTGAATTACAGGTGGACGAGATTGAACTCGACGATGTCCATGCGGAGGCACCGTGAGCGTCGTAACGGTTCAGCGAAAGGTATTGGAGAAGAATGACGAGATTGCCCGTCGCAATCGAGCGTTCTTTTCTGCAAAGGGCACGTTTGTCATCAACCTCGTGAGCTCTCCCGGTTCCGGCAAGACAAGCATCCTTGAGCGGACACTCGAATACTTCAACGGCAAGATCAGCGTGGCGGTCATCGAAGGAGACGTGCAGACTGACCTCGACGCCCAGCGTATCGCCCGATACAGCGTCCCGGTTGTTCAGATTGTCACGAACGGCGGTTGCCATCTCGAAGCCAACCTGGTCGAAGATGCGATGGCGAATCTCGATCTGCGAGACGTCAAGCTGCTCATCATTGAGAATGTGGGGAACCTCGTTTGCCCATCCAACTACGACCTCGGCGAAGCGATGAAAGTCGTTGTTGCGAGCACGACCGAGGGGGACGACAAGCCGCTGAAATATCCCGGGATGTTCCGCCACGCTTCAGCTCTGATCATCAACAAAATCGACTTACTGCCGTACGTCAACTGCAAACTCGATGTTCTGAAGAACAACGCTCTCAAGATGAATCCCGCGCTGAAAGTCTTTGAGACCTCGTGCACGACGAAAGCGGGGATTTCTGAATGGTGTGTGTGGCTCGAGCATAATCTTTCTCGTCGATAGTCTCTTGTCAATTGCGGTCAGTTATCATCACCGACGTTGCTATGCTACCGGCTTATCGCGAGCGGCTTTCGTTGCGTGAGCTCAAGGAACGAGCGGAGCATTTGCGCGAGTTGATGAAGGAATGCGTCGTCTGCCCTCGAGAATGTCACGCGAGACGTTCGGAAGGCAGATACGGCGTTTGTCGCTCAACCGATAAGCTAATCATCTCCAGCGCGGCTGCGCACTACGGTGAAGAGCCGCCGCTTGTCGGCAAACGCGGCTCAGGTACTGTGTTCTTCGCATCGTGCAACCTGAAATGCCTGTTCTGCCAGAACTATGACGTCAGCCATCTGCGGCACGGCAGAGGCATATCGGCATCTCAGCTTGCAGAGATCATGATCGCGCTGCAGCAAGGCGGCTGTCATAACATCAATCTTGTTACTCCAACTCACATGACGCCGCAAATCGTCGAGGCGGTAGCCATGGCCGCGGAGCGTGGCCTCTCGATTCCAATTGTTTACAACTGCGGCGGGTATGAGTCGATACAGACGCTGAAGCTTCTGGAGGACATAGTCGATATCTATATGCCGGACATCAAATACTCCGACAACGAGATT
>CAZTKU010000235.1:0-4215 GCA_964614245.1 uncultured Ignavibacteriaceae bacterium | reverse complement strand
CTCCGCTGCACAATCCACTCTGGTCAGAGAGCAGACGGTGTGTGCATTATCTGTTGTGTCCCATATTGCGCAAGGTGCGGCAGCCGGGTCAACAAGCTGTTTCTCTGTGGCAACCATCGGGCGTACGAGATCTACGAGGGAACGGCACGGGTGTTTGGCATCAGTGATGACGTGATGGCCCAGCACGTCCAAACGTGTCTCGAGCAGGTCGGACTTCATCCACTGCTGTTCTCTCGCAAGGCAAGTCCGATCTCTGGCGGTGGCCCCGACCACACGCTCTTCAGAGCATCCGGGGAGTACGATGGCCACATCGTCAACGAGGTGAAGGTCATGGTACCATGTCGGGAGGTGCTGAAAGCGGAGCGGGTGCTGCAGGATCTGGAGCTCAAGATGTAGTGGCGAAAGTGCTCGGGAGATCGAAGGGGAAAAAACAAGAGCATTCACCAAGCTATCCGGAGGTGTGATTCATGAGAACATCTCAGGTTGTGGTTCATGATTTTCTCGCTCAACGCTCGTTGGCAATTGTGGGCGTCTCCCGCAGCGGGAAGAAGTTCGGCAATACGATCTACAAGACCCTGAAAGAAAGGGGATACAAGCTGTTTCCGGTTCACCCTCAAGCTGAAACGGTTGAGGGCGATCCCTGCTACCGCAGCTTGGGTGTGCTGCCGGAGAAAGTCGGCGGGGTGGTCGTTTGCGTGCCCCCCTATCAAACGGAGCAGGTAGTGCACGACGCGTTTGCGGCCGGCATCGAGCGCGTGTGGATGCAGCAGGGGGCAGAATCATACGCCGCCGTCCGCTACTGCGAGAAGAACGGGATCAGTGCAGTGCATGGGCATTGCATCCTGATGTTTGCTGAGCCAGTAGCCTCGTTCCATCGCGTCCACCGGTGGTTCTGGAAGCTCTTCGGCAAATACCCAGCTGGTGGCTCGGCAGCTGATATGCACGCGCCCTCACGATGAAGCAACCCACGGAAAGGTGAGACGATCATGAAAAAGATAGACTTGAAAAAGGAGCTGAAGTACTTGTGTCTCCCGTCTAAGAAAGACGTGGAGCTCATACGAGTTCCGAGATTCAACTTCCTGATGATCGACGGCGCCGGAGACCCCAATACCTCTCAAGAATTTCGGGAGGCCGTCCAGGCCCTGTACACTGCCGCGTACACCCTGAAGTTCATGATCAAGAAGGAAAAGAAAGTTGACTATCCGGTCATGGCGTTGGAAGGATTGTGGTGGACCGATGATATGGCCACGTTCAGTGCGGACAATAAGTCGGCTTGGAAATGGACGCTCATGATCCTTCAGCCCAATGTGGTGACCAAAGCACTGTTCAAGAAAGCGGTCAAGCAGGCGAAAGAAAAGAAGGGATTGGCCGCCCTTGAGAAGATTCGCTTTGAGGGCTTCAACGAGGGCCTCTGCGTTCAAATCATGCACATCGGTCCGTACGCCGAGGAGGGCCCGACGATTCAGATGCTCCATGCGTTCGCGAAAGAACGCGGCTTTGACCCCGTCCGTAAACACCACGAAATCTATATGAGCGATCCTCGTAAGGCAAAACCTGAAAAGATGAAGACCGTCATTCGTCAGCCAATTCAAAAGTCAAGCAACATTCGACCGAGTGAGATTGAGCGCGAGAGCGCCTGAGAACGTCACGAGCATCGGAGGGATTGCCGGCGACACGCGAATTGACCTGCACAGGATGGCGAGAGATCATGATGTGAAATAGATCAAGCCTTGACTTTTTTTTCCATCCACTAACGACTACATGAGAGAACAGCAATGAGACGGACACTTCCTATTCTTCTGCTCGGCCTCATCATCATTCTGAGCACTGCTCTCGGTCAGGCTCCGAAAAAGGACCGTGCTGTATTTGTCGAGCCGAAGAATGAGTTTCTTGAAACGATCAAGAAAGAATCAGCTGCTCTTGAAACGAAAGCGCAACCTCTGAAGAAACAACTACAGCTGGATTTCTCCGGACTGTATCGTCCATCGTCGGTTAATGATTTCAAACAGTACTGGCACAGCCAGCCAGTTTCGCAGGGGGTCTCAGGTATGTGCTGGTGCTTTTCTGCAACTTCTTTCTTTGAATCGGAGATCTACCGGCTCACAAAGCGACAGATCAAACTCTCCGAGCTCCACACCGTGTATTGGGAATACGTTGAGAAAGCGCGGAGGTTTATTCAGGAGCGCGGAAATTCTGTATTTGGCGAAGGCTCAGAGGCGAATGCCGTGCGTCGCATCTGGAAAACATACGGTGTCGTTCCTGGCGAAGCGTATACGGGGTTGAAGCCGGGGCAGAAGTTTCACGACCACAGCCATGTGTTCGCCGAGATGAACAACTACCTTCAAGGCCTGAAGGCAAGCAATGCCTGGAACGAGGATGAGGCCCTGAATACGATCAGGTCCATACTCAACCATTATCTTGGTGAGCCGCCGAAGACCATCCTGGTGGAAAGCAAGACCATGACGCCGCAGGAGTACCTTGAAAACGTTGTGAGACTTAATCTGGAGGATTATGTTGAGGTCATGTCACTGATGGAGAAGCCCTTCTATCAGTTCGCTGAGTTCGAGGTGCATGACAATTGGTGGCACAGTAAGGAGTACTTCAACGTCCCTTTGAATGACTTTATGGACGCGATCAAGAAAGCCATCCGATCGGGATACACGGTCTGTATCGGGGGCGACGTGTCCGAGCCGGGATACGAAGGCCATGCGGGGGCTGCAGTCGTTCCGACGTTCGACATTCCCTCCGAGTACATCGACGATCATGCCCGGCAGTTTCGTTTCAGTACCGGAACGACAGGTGACGATCACGGCATCCACATGGTCGGTTATCTTGAGAAGGATGGAAAGGACTGGTATCTCATCAAGGACTCAGGATCAGGCTCGCGCAATAATGCTCATCCGGGCTACTACTTCTACACCGAGGACTATGCAAAGCTGAAAATGCTCGGATGCACTCTTCAGAAGGACGCGGTTCGCGACCTGCTCGGGAAGCTCCGGAAGTGAGATTCGCGCGCGAACATGATTCATCCTCGCTTTCGCGTCTCACTTGACGGCGCCCGCATCGGGATCTCGTTGATGTATGCCATTTCTAAGAGATGAGAAAGAGAGGTTCGGGACTCTATCACACATAGGAAGCAAGTCCTGACGCTTCGAGACCACAGCGAGATAACTGCTTTTGAGGGGACACAGTCTTGATGGCACGAGAGTTGAGCCGCAGGGTGTTTATCCAGCCTCAATGAACTGGCTCTGCGTGCTGCCAATTCGGGAGTGGTGTCGTGACCGGCCGCGCGGCAGTTCCTGCGCCGGAAGCATCGCCGTTGCTCCAGAGATGTGGGAAATACTTCCTTGTCTGACGTTCAAGGATGGCGCACTGAAAAAGGGCACAACGATATAACCATCTAACAACCGGTTCCAACAACCAATGCAGGACTGTTTAAGGAGGACCTTATGCCAGATAGCCTAACCATAAAAGACAACCGCACGGGGAAGGAGTATGCAGTTCCCATCACGAACGGCACGATCAAGGCGATGGACTTGAGGCAGATCAAAGTCTCTGACGACGACTTTGGGATGATGTCGTACGACCCGGCATTCATGAACACAGCCTCGTGCCAGAGCAAGATCACGTTCATCGATGGGGATAAAGGCATACTGCGTTACCGCGGATATCCCATCGAGCAGCTCGCCGAGAAATGCACCTACCTCGAGGTTGCATACCTTGTCGTTCATGGCGAGCTGCCGACGAAATCGCAGCTCGCTGATTGGGTGTACAACATCACGCACCATACGATGATCCACGAGAACATCAAGAAGTTCATGGATGGCTTCAACTATGATGCGCATCCGATGGGCATGCTCGTGAGCACCATCGCTGCACTTTCGACATTCTATCCGGATTCCAAGAACATCTCGGACGCGGCAACGCGCAAGCTTCAGATCTACAGGCTGATCGGCAAGGTGCCAACGATCGCTGCCTATGCGTACCGGCATCACCTGGGTTTACCCTACGTGTATCCGGATAACGATCTGAGCTACACGGGCAATTTCCTTGGCATGCTCAACAAAATGACAGAGCCGAAGTACAAAGTCAACCCCGTACTCGAGCGTGCATTAGACGTCCTCTTCATCCTGCATGACGACCACGAGCAGAATTGCAGCGCCACCATAATGCGAAGCGTTGGGAGTTATCAAGCAGATCCATTTGTTTCGACAG
>CAZTKU010000234.1:0-4231 GCA_964614245.1 uncultured Ignavibacteriaceae bacterium | reverse complement strand
TAAACTCCCGCAACCATTTGGCGAGAAACAAGTTCCCCTTTTGAACCAAGATCGAAAAACGGTCTTGTTCTTGCGCACCGACCTCTCGGGTTCGGTTCGCGCTGGCGGTTCGGTGAGCCACGTAAAGGGTATGATCAAGGCGTTTATGAGCTCTGGATTCAAAGTCATCTACGTCGCTGACGCGCCCCTGAGCGTTCTGCCTCCCGAGGTTACTCAGTTGCAGATCAAGCCGTTGAGGGTCCTCGACTTCTTTGACGAGTTTCAGCTGCTCAACTATAACCTCCGAGTCATCCGTCGGCTGGGTAACATCGTTGAGCGATTCAGACCATCATTCATCTATCAGCGCCATGCGATCTTCAACTTTGTGGGAGGCATCATCGCGAATCGATTCGGTATTCCTCTGGTTCTTGAAGCGAACGATTCGGAAGTGTGGATAAAAAAACATTGGAGCAGGTTGGTCCTTGAGGACCTTGCGACGCGAAGCGAAGCTCTGGCACTCCAGCTCGCAGACCGGATTGCAGTCATCTCCACGGGTGTGCAGGGCCAGCTTGCCCCGTACAGAATCAAGCGCAATCGATATCTTTTGAATCCCAACGGAGTTGACCCGGAGGAATTTCATCCCGATATTGACGGGGCACCGGTTCGCCACGCCTACGGCATCGGCAACGAGATCCTGGTCGGTTTCATCGGCACCTTCACTCGGTGGCACGGCATCGAGACGCTTTTTGACGCTGCAGTAATCGCCACTCAGCAGGAAAGCAGACTCCGATTCCTCTTCATCGGAGAAGGTGACCTCCGCTCTGCTCTCGAAAAGCGCTCGATGGACTTAGGGCTCCAGCGGGCGATCACCTTCGCAGGACTTGTGCCGCATAGTGAAGCGCCGCGCCATCTCGCAGCATGCGACATCCTTGTATCGCCGCACCTCGGGTTCCAGGATGGCACGAAGTTCTTCGGTTCGCCAACGAAGCTTTTTGAATATATGGCAATGGGCAAACCGATCATCGCAAGCCGTCTCGAGCAGATCGGTGAAGTGATTGTGGATGGAGTTAATGGACTTCATATGAATCCGGGCGATGTTCGGCAGCTTGCTGATCTCATTCTGAAGCTCGCACGCGACGGAAGGCTGCGAGACAAACTCGGCGCACAGGCACGGCAAGACGTGATCCGGAAACACACCTGGAATGCAAACGTCCAGCGCATCGTGAAATCGTTTGAACCTTCGGACGCATGAGCAATCGAAAAATCGGCTTGCTTCTCATTAACGGCCCTCTTCCACCCCCGTACGGTGGAGTCGCGACCTATCTTGCTCACGTGCTCCCTTTCCTGGCCGCGCGTGGCTATGAGATCCACACCATCATCGATAGGCAGCCGACGGACCCCAAACAGTATGCAGAATTTCAGAGCGCAGGAATTTCCATCCATTACGGTGAGCGCTCGCGCCTCAAGAAAGTCTGGCCGATACTCAGACGCCTTCCCCTGTGGATCTCGACAATCGTCAAATCTCGAGTCGGCTTTCTCACCTTTCTCAACGCCCTCAAATCAATAGTGAGTTGGATCGAGATCGGTGAATGGGTCGTCCGCAGCCATCCGATCGACATTATCCATGCCTATGACTATCCATGGGCTCAGGGTTTCGTCGCATCCTATCTCGCGAAGAAGTACAACAGGAAGTATATCCAGACGATCTTTGGTGAGGTGGTTCCTCATAAGAGTGAGCTTGTCCATCACGATGCGTTCGGCGATCGGTTCAAGCCTTTTGTTCGCTCCGTGCTTGAGCAAGCCGATCTGATTCTTTCTGTGAGCAAGCATTGTGCCCGCGAAGTCAGCCACATCGATATGGATCCCGAACGAGTAAAGGTCACCTACTACGGTATCGATACACAGCGGTTTTCTCCGGACACCGACACCCAGGGAATTCTCAGGGAGTATGAGCTGCATGGGAAATGCGTCGTGTTGTTCCTGGGGCAGATCCGTTCGCGCAAAGGTCCGCAAATTCTGCTCGAAGCCGCACCAGCCATTCTTCGCCGTGTTCCAAATGCAGTGTTCTTGATCGTCGGACCCGACTTCGGCATCGCCGGCGATCTCTTTGCGCGGGCTGAAGAGCTTGGCATCGGTTCGAAGTTCCACTTACTTGGCCCGAAACCTGATGAGATGCTTCCAAGCTTTTTTGCGGCGTGTGACGTATTCGTGTTCCCGAGCTGCACACCCATCGAATGCCTCGGCCTCTCGACGATCCAAGCAATGGCCTGCCGGAAGCCCGTCGTCGGATCGAACATCAATGGCGTTCCTGAGGTAATCGTCGATGGCTCGACGGGATTTCTTGTCGAGCCGAATAATCCGGATGAGCTTGCCGAGAAAGTAACATTGCTTCTCGAGGACGAAGCGCTCCGAAATCGAATGGGAGCCGCCGGGCGCTGGCGCGCAGTCGAACACTTCGACCGAGAGCTCCTGGCTCAACAGTTGTTGGACCTGTATCGAGAACTCGCGACCGGACCATCGAAAGCGTAGGTTGTCGTTCAACGCAGAAAGGATGTTGTATGAAAATCAGAGCTGAAGCTCCTGTCCGCATAGACTTTGCAGGTGCCTGGACGGACGTGCCTATCTTCTACGAAACCTTCGGTGGCGCCACGCTCAACGCCGCGATCACGAAATATGTGAGCGGTGAATTGCTTTCCGGGGCGCATCGGGAAATCAAGGAAGGAATGACGGTGCACTATGAAGCCAATCTTCCCTGGGGCGCCGGTTTGGGAAGCTCCGCCGCGATGAATGTTCTCTGGTTGGGCTTAATCAAGGGCCGGCCTCTCTCCTCCGTGCAGGAACGACTTGCCATTGCAGAGGATGCATTCAAGATCGAAAAGGTTCTCGGCATTATCGGAGGAAAGCAAGATCAGTGTGCCTCCGCGCTTGGAGGAATCAATGTGTTCGAGTTTTCCAAGGAGGGAATTCAGTCAACGCCCGTTGGTATCTCCGCCCCAAGGGTCAAAGAGTTCGAATCGATCCTTCTCCTCTGCTATACCGGGGCAGCACGACTCTCCTCACGAATTCACGAGAACGTCTGGGGGAATTTCGCCAAAGGACATCGCGATGTCATCGACGCATTGATTCGCATGCGCGATTCCGCGCACGAGGGGAAAGAGGCTTTGGAAAAGGGAGAGTTTGAGAGGTTTGGCAAGATTCTCTCGACGCAGTTCGAATGCACGAAGATAATGGACAGCTCGACGAGCAACAAAATGCTCGAGGACCTGTTCACGCTTGTCCGGGAAGATGTTCTGGGCGGGAAGCCGTGCGGCGCGGGCGGCGGGGGCTGCGTGGTGTTCTGCTGCAAAGGAGAACAAGGAAAGCGGCGCGCGGCAGAGAAGATGACGAAAGCGGGATTTACTGTCCTGGACTTCGCATTTGATTTCCAAGGACTGAAAGTGAGCATCGAGAGCTAAAACATCAGCTAGAGTTCGATTGACCTGCGGCTAGGCAGCGGGTGCGCGGTAAACTCGTAAAAGACTGAGGATGTATGATAAAGAAGATCTGGAACGGACTCGGTCACGTTAAGTACAGGGCGAAGAACCTCCTGCTTGAATGGATTGAGGGAAAAGAAACTCAGTTTCATTTTGACCTAAGGGTGATTCAGCCCATTGTCCGGACAGCCTATTATAGTCCAAAACCATTTGGGTTCAAGACGCGATGCATGATTACGGAGCGGGTCGTGGAGTATCCTCTCACTTTTCAAGCACTTCCGTCTAAACCCAGTCTCATCTTGGACATTGGCAGCGGTAATTCACCATTGGCTTATCATCTTGCTTGCCTCGGTCATACAGTCCACGCCGCCGATATCTTGCCCTACCCTCTTCAACATCCCAACATCCAGCAGATACGTTGTGATGCGATGAGATTGCCCTACGATGACGAAACATTCCCTTACGTGACTGCGATTTCCTCGCTTGAGCATTTTGGACTTGGGGGCTATGGAGATCCAGCTGGAGAAGATGCACCATTTCGAGCGCGAGACGAGATCCGCCGAGTCCTCAAGAGAGGGGCTCGGCTTATTGTCTCGGTACCGGTCGGACGCGCGAATGACCCCATCCGCAGCAGGAAAACCAACTACAGCGTTTTTTCCCGACCGCTCCTCTCTCGTTTCACGGAAGGCTTCGAGGTGACCCTCCAGCGCTTTTTCCAGCACGTTGGGCACAACTGGAGTCCTTGCACTGAGTCAGAAGCATTCAGTCGAGACTCGTAC
>CAZTKU010000233.1:0-4260 GCA_964614245.1 uncultured Ignavibacteriaceae bacterium | reverse complement strand
CCAGCATCAGCGGTGGAGCGTGGTAAACTGTGACCATGGAAGAGGATGGTTCCGTGCTTCGACAGATTCATCAACTTTCGCCTGACGCTTCAGTCGTTCAGCTTTCCCTCAGCCGAGGTCCTGATTGAAGACTTCCATACCATCTGTCCCTTCACCTTCACGAATGTGCCATTGACCAGGCTGAACCGTGCAGCCTGCCCGTCCTCCCGATGAATCAGCAGAAACGCTGCATCCGTGGCGATCTCACCGTCATCATAAGCCGGGGCCGGAACATACAGATCATCGCGAAACGACGGCCCCTTCACACAGAAGTGCTCTTTCGCCAACCTCCCAAAGTTCACGTCCGGCATCCCAACTTTGAAAGGATAGAGAAGAATCGAAAACTCGCTTGTAGAAGATGCTGCCGCCTGCTGATCATACGCCACCCACTCAATCTCTTGCGTCTTGCCTGGCGTAAGATCATCTGTGCTCGCCGCAGTGCATTTGCCCGTCCGAGATCGGAGCTCGCTCGTGACAGGAAGGATCAAGATCCCCGGAGCCGTCGAACTTCGATATCCTTCACGAGAGCAAACCAGCCTCGTTGGCGTGTGAAGGTACCACGAAAGCGTGTCTCCCCCTTTTTCACACTTTATCTGATCGAGGACAACCCAGTACTTCGGCTTGACGAAAGCGATGTGGCGGCGATGCTGCACACCGAAAATCGCATACCCGCGGTGGCCACCGGCAAAATAGTCAAGCGAAGGAGTTGAGCTCCAGAGAATGTTTTCGCCTTCGACGGTCTCACGCTCCATGTTCCGGTCGTTCACCACAACCATATTGTGTGCGCGTGAAGACTTGTACCAGGGAATGTACAATGGATCATCATACGTGAGCCCCAGTCCCGCGTCAACAGCCAGCGCTTTGCCATAGGCATAGATCTCGAAATCAAGCAGATCGTTGTGCGTGTGCGCGCCGTTCCATTTGCCGTAGTTAATGTTCATATACAATGCTTCGCGCGTCCAATCCGTGCGCATGACCGTGAATCCCGATCCAGGCATATGACGCGAAGTGAACGGCGGCAGGGTAACGCGGGCCCGGCTATCGGAGACACCGAACAAGTTTCTGAGGACCCCGTACACTTCAGGCTTGTTGAAGAACTCGGCCCCATCCTGGAGGATATATATCGGAAACAGCCCTCGATGGCTGTCGTTGATCGCGGGTATCTCCCCTGTCGGCGCCAGCATGGTTATCCACCAGTCAATCGTCTTGCCGATCGAGGTTCTGATTCGTTGCGCAACTTCGAGCTCTGCTGCGTGCGCGTTCAGGAGGAAAGAGAGATTTCGATAACTCAGGTAGGTGGCAAGCGTGTAGTTTCTCGGTGCCCGTTCCGAGTGTCCCCCGTCCTCAAAAAAGTCGTGCTCCCTATGTTCCTCGAGTCGCTGCAGCCCCAGGCGAAGCCACTCCTCCGACTCTTTGAACTCTGGAAACGTCAAGGCAATTTGCGCGAGCATGTACGATCCGTGGATCTGCCAGTTGCCTGAACGATATCCCTCCCACCGTTCAAGCTCGTACAACCACCGCGCAGCGCCAAGCACAGTCTTGAGCATGCACTCGTGCGTTTGCCACGGTCTGTTTGCATACGGTAGAAGGTAGTATTCTATGAACATGCGATTGCGCACGCCCAACCCGAGCTCATAGTAGACCACGTCAAGTTCAGGAAAACCGCGCGTAACGGCATTCCGCTGCTCATACCACCGATGAAAGAGCTCATCGAACTTTGCGAGGTACGTTTGATCCCCGGTGAGAACAAAAGCTGCGTTCAACGGTTTCGACCATCCCCAATAGTGAAACCCATACTTGCCTGATTGTCCAACCTCCCGATTGAAGTCGACGCGCGAACCAAAGTCGATCACGACATCCCCCCAGGCGCGGATGACATTCTTCAAGACCAACGCCGCCCTCGCCAGAACGGAGTCTCTTTCGTCCGGATGCTTTGCCCCGTACGCCCGAAGGTCATCGTACCCCATCAGCACATCCGTATCGAGCAACAGCCGGTAGTTGTGCATGATGTACCGAGGCTGTTGTTTCGTCCCCCAATAGTCCGCCCAAGCCTGATACGCCTTCACGAAATCCCTCCCTTCCACTGCACGTGCGACCGACCTCAAGCCTGCTGCATCGAGTCGAATCGAACTGAAGAGATCACCATCCCTGATGGCCTTTATCCCGTGCAGTAGATAATCCGGGCTTCTGAGCCGGGAGCTATCGGAAAACGTCAATTGAGCCGAACTCATCGCAGCTCCAAGGGCTAAGAGAGATGCGACGATGACGCACCGTGAGAAGAAGGAGTTCATGAAGTGTGCGTGGTGAATCGTGTATGAGATTGTAAGAGAGAACCTGCGGGAAGCTGCAACTGCGGTGTGAGAGTGGTTCTTACGGAACGACGATTTCCATCCCTTCCCAAGCGCCGACGCACTCTGTTTTGCTGCCATAGAATGCGAGGAGCTGCTTTGCCTCCTGAATCATCCGATCCACGAATTTGTCATCGTGGAGAGGATCGTGATGGGACAGCACGAGCTTCTTCACATTGGCTTGCACGGCAAACTGAACGGTCGACTCAATTGGCGAATGACCCCAACCTGTTTTCTCCTTGTATTCTTCTTTCGTGTATTGTGCTTCGCCAATGTAGAGATCTGCCTGCGAGAGGAATTCAACGAACTTCTCATCGAGGTAGGTCGGGAAATCAGACATCTTCGACTCATTGCCAAGAGGTCGATGCAGCGTGGCGGTATACGGCTCATTATCGGTAGCGTAAACAACACTATGTTTGCCGTCGGACAGCCGGTACGCCATGCACATCGCGGGATGATTAAGATAGAAATGCTGAACCGTGAATTTGCCAATCGTCACGGTCTCCCGCAGCTCGTGCACTTCTATATGCGGACTCATATCGCCGAGCTCAACGGGAAAGTAGTCTGAGTCCATTTGGATCTTAAGGATTTGCTCCAGCGACTTGTCCCTCCCCGGCGGCCCGTAGAGAGAGACCTTGTTCTGGGCTTCATAGGCAGGAAGAAAGAAGGGAAAACCTTGAATGTGATCCCAGTGCGTGTGGCTGATGAAAATGTGGAGTGACAGCGGCCGAGATTTAAACTCCTGAATGAGATGAATGCCCAGCTCGCGGATTCCTGTGCCAGCGTCAAACACGATGATCTGATTATCCGCTCTGAGTTCCACACACGATGTGTTTCCCCCATACTTCGCCGTTGACGGCCCGGGCGTAGCGATTGATCCGCGTGTCCCCCAGAAGCGTACTTTCATCATGTGGCGTTGGTCCGTTTGTTCATGTGGAGTCTGGCAATTTTCATCAACTCGTCAAATTCCACCGGTTTCACCACGTAATCATCGGCGCCCAGGTCCTTGGCTTTATCGATATCCGGCTTGTAGTTCTTCGCCGACATAATAACGATCGCTGTTTTCTCGAAGCGCTCATCCTGCCGCAGCGCCAGGCACACTTCGAATCCAAGCAGCCCTGGCATCACGAGGTCAAGAATGATCAGGTCGGGGAACTCCGAACGGGCGAGCCGTATGCCATCAACTCCGTTGTCGGCCTGAACAACGGAGAAACCCTCCCGTTCGAAATTGGCCGCGACCACTCGACGGAAGAAGTCCTCATCATCGACAATTAGAACCTTCGGTTTCACAAAGCTGGCCGCTCCCAGGAGACAACGAAAAGAATTGTTTCGGACCTCCAGGCAATCCCTGAGTTCCCATGCCCTCCGCGCATTTTCCACAAACTTATCAATTAGTTTGCCGAAAGGCAACAGCCCGCTCGCGCTTCCTGAGCGTTCAGCAGCCTTGAGAAATCACGATAGTGGAATGCGCAAATGAAGACAGCCGGAAAAGGAGACTTGTGACGAGGAACAACTTCTCGGTGAAAGCGGGCTATGCGGTCGTCACGGTTTTCGTCGGGGTGACAGGATTCGAACCTGCGACCCCCTGCGCCCAAGGCAGGTGCTCTAAACCGGGCTGAGCTACACCCCGAAGCCAATTGACAATTTTCATTTGTTGATTGTCAACTGAAAATCAAAGTTACGCAAATTTGCCTATGGAGTCAACCTGATCCTGAGAGCATCATTCAATCAAGATGAGGTTGGTGAATGAGAAGAGCTGAGATTGAAGACGGGTAACGCGACACATGCCATAGCCAGAGGAATGATCTCGATACTTCGGATGTCCTCCGCTCACGGTTGCGCATCGCCTTCATCGTTGCTTTGTAAGCCACAC
>CAZTKU010000232.1:0-4304 GCA_964614245.1 uncultured Ignavibacteriaceae bacterium | reverse complement strand
CAAGGAAATGGACAGTCAGGTCTTCGGAAAAATGAGAACAGGCGTGTTTATCGAGGGGGCGATCACAGAGGACTCTGTTCTAGAGGCTCTTCGTCACGGAAACGCAATCATCACCGACGGGCCTGTTGTTCATGCGACAGTGATCCATCGAGACGGAAAACACACATCCATCGGTGGAACCGCGCGAGGAGACACTGCGCAGCTCTCACTCCGCGTGGCGTCCACGTCTGAGTTTGGAGAAATAACGACCGTGCAGATTCTCCTTGGCGAACTCCAAGAGAACCAAGAAAAGACTGTTGTGAGTTTTAACGAGCGGATGGGTTTGGATGTGGTGAGGGAGGTTGTGATTCGCCCGAAAGGTCCTTGTTACGTGAGAGTCGAAGCGTTTACGTCAAGTGAAAACCTCTTCGATCAACAGATTCACTGGTGCTTCACGAACCCGATTTGGATTTACCCCTAGCGGCCTGTTCGACTCCCGGTACCGTTCAACTCTCCCAAAAACACCGACGCCCTCGCAGGAGGGCGTCGTTTCGAAATCCTTACTTCCACGTCTCAGAGTCGCTGTCGTGCGCTCGGTATGGCGAGACGTTTCAGCTTGTACCGCAGCGTCTGCTCCGTCATTCCCAGGAACAGCGCTGCGCGCGACTGGTTAAACCCGAACCTCGTCAGTGCACGCTCGATAATTCCCTTCTCGATGACATCGAGAGAATTGTCGAGAACGAATTCCTGACCCGAGATGACATTGTTGATCATCTTCACGACTTCTGTCTTTTCATCGGTCAGCTCTGGAGGCAGAATGAACTTCCCGCCCGAGGAGAACAAGATCGATTTGTCGATAACCGCTTTGAGCTCGCGAATGTTCTCTCTCCACGGGTGTCGCACCAATACGTCAATCGCGTTGATGTCGAGTGCAACGTCCTTGATTCCGAGATCCCTGCAAATTTCGCTGACAAAATGCTTCACCAGGACGGGAATATCCTCAGGCCGATCCCGCAGAGGTGCTATCGCGATTGTTTCAAAGTCCGTGAATTTCTTGGCCAGATCCTCGTATATGCGGTGAGCAGCGAGGAGCTCTTCAGGAGCTCTCTTCATCGTGACGATGATCCGCGTGTTGACGCGCCGCCCCTCATCCCCTCCAAGCCGTTTTGTCGTCCGCTCCGACATGAAGTTTAAGATCTTCATCTGGTTGCGGAAGCTTGCCTCCTCAATCTCTTCGATCACCACCGTGCCCTCTTCAGCGAGCTCAAACAGACCGCGCTTCGTCGTCGGGGGCATGCCCGGCACACCTTTTTCAAAGCCGAAAAGCACGGCTTCCAATTCCCTGTCGTCGATGACGGACGCGTTGACGCTCATGAACGGGTGCCTCTCATCCCCCTCGCCAAATTTCTCGATGTGAATCCTCCTTGCGACAACACCCTTGCCCACTCCCGGCTCTCCAATGATCAGAACATCCTTCGTGCTGTTTGCAAGCCTTGTCATCTGTTTCTTCAGATGTTCAATTGACTTGCTCTTTCCGATGATCGTTGCATCCATACAGGGCACCTACTTGTTATAGGTCATCCAAACAGTTTAAGAATTATTCTTTGCAGCAGGTTCGGTTTCGGTTCTTGGCGTGCGCGATGCAAAAAGCCTGCCATGAAGCGCTTGCGGGTTAAGAAAATGGCGTACAATAAGATTATCAAAAGCGTCGCGCCAACGACTAATATGTTCAGAGTCAGAAACGAGTTCTCGCTCATAAAATTCGCCTTTGACGCTCGTGATAAACCTCAGTCGGAGACCGAAGAATACGAGGAACGCAACGAGGTTCACCAAGCTCAAGTAATAGCCGATCTGCGAGATCTGCCACATCGCGGTCGCTTGTACAGACTTAATGTATCCATAATGATGGAGAATTTCAAGCGAGCAATATGGGAGAAAGAGAAACACAATCTTCTCTATGTAGGCGCCTTGAGGAGGATCGTTCTTGTACTGATAGCCAAAGAAGAGGAAGATGAAAACGACACAAAGAACGCTCATATAGATCGTATTCAGATACAGCGGTTTCCACAAGAGCACCGTGTAATTCAAACCTTCGAGATAGGGAAGGATTTCTGCAATGCGTCGAGACTTCTCATCGTCGAGTAAGATCCCTATTCGCCGACCGTCTCTCCACACGCTCAGCTCAGTGATCGCTGCAAGTTCTGCAGTCGTAGGCGCATTGTTTCCACTTTTGGCAAGTTGGGCAACGGACTGATCTACGGCTTTGAAGTCTTGGATGTCTTGTGTGGTGTACGCATATCTTGCGTTCTGAAAATACGGATGATAGTAGTACGCAAATACTCCACCTACAATAAGAAGGGTAAACGCGTACTTTTGGTACGTCTTGAAATTATTGAAGAGACAGTCGAGCACGACATACACGATTGCGAACGTCAGGAGGAAGAAATCGAGGGCATACAGATACTGTTGCGTGTAGAATGTTGCATAATCGTCTCCGGAGAAAAGCGTAGCGCCTCTCCCTACGAATGCGGACAGGAACCACAGGATCGAGTTCAGGAAGTAGAGGGAGAAATTCAGGAAAATCGGCTTGCGTGAAGAGCCGGGTTCCTTGAGAAGAATGTAGAATGACACTAGCGCGATCAACAGCCGAATACTGATGGTGATCAATGCTACTGTCGCCAAGTCTCCTCTATTGGGGAGGAAAAGGAATAAACCCGTACCGGCCGCCAAGGAAACAAGCCAGATTGTGTAAATCCGTTTGGAAGTCTGCATGCGAGCGTCTGCTCTCGTTGTCTCTGACGAATATACTATCTATCGTCACTCTTGTCAAGGGAAAAACAACAATCACCTATGCGTGCGTGAGAGCAATCACTCGCTTAACATAATAAATCTCAATAGGTTATGAACGCCTTCTTGATGGGAGGTCTTCGAGGTTCGAGCTTAGTTCAACATTTGACTTGACATTGTCAGGAAATTAGCTAAAATTGGCGCAAAATCAATGCATGATCCGCCACAGTCTACGTGATTCACGTCACGGATTGACCACCTCAAGAGAAAGGAATCACTCATGTTCAACTCCAGTGTCGCCAGGCGCGTCCGAGCTGTCCTCATCGCACTCGCCATCACGTTTATGGCAAACTACGCTATCTCCTATGCGGCAAAGAGCGGAACACCCAATCCCGAGAATCCACCGCCTAGACCGCACACTGAACTTTTGGACAGAAGTGGAACGCCCAATCCTGAGAATCCCCCTCCAAGACCTAAGTAGAGTGTAGTTACTCCCCCAACTCCGGCAGCATTCGAATCTCCCCCTCTCGAATGCTGTCGGAGTACTCTATACTTTGTTTCGCCTCACTTTTTTTAGTATCTTCTTTCAGAGATTCGTTCCCATTACTATGTACGTGCTTGCCAGACTGAATGAGCTACGATCCGCATTCTGCCCCACCTTCGCAATCCGAGGCGCGACCTCCAGCGACAACTGATTTCCGGTTCATCATCAACATCCTTCTCTTCCTGCTGACGTTCTTCACCGCCGCGGTTGCAGGTGCACAGTGGGTCATGAAGGATCCCTTTGAGCTGAACAACTTTCAATATGGATTGCCGTATTCATTCGCAATACTCTTTGTGCTTGGAGTCCATGAGTTTGGACATTACTTTGCTGCCCGATACCATAATGTGAAGGCAACATTTCCCTACTTTCTCCCCTTTCCTCCCATACCGTTCTTTCTGAATTTCGGCACTCTCGGCGCGGTCATTCGAACTCGTTCTGCTGTTCCTTCCCGCAAAGTGATGTTCGACATAGGGGTGGCAGGACCGTTGGCAGGCTTTGTTGCCTGCGTCATCGTATTAATTTGTGGATTCCTCACGCTTCCAGGGCGCGAGTACATTCTCGCCATGCATCCGAATTTCGACTTTTCCACCCTGAGCACGAACGAGGCCCACGGTATCCCTCTTGAATTCGGTAACACCATTCTCTACAGCGCGCTTACGTGGCTGTTCACGGATCCGTCCACGCAATTCGTTCCGCCGATGTCCGAGATCTATCACTATCCATTGCTCTGCGTCGGTTGGTTTGGGCTGTTCGTCACGGCGATGAATCTCATCCCGATCGGACAATTCGACGGCGGACACATCGTTTACACGATGTTTGGAGAGAAGCATCGAACGATATCACGAACGTCTTTCGCGATTCTTCTCCTGCTCGGGCTGCCGTCGTTTCTTGATTCGCTTATTCGCACTGTCGCGTCGTACTTCAGGCCAACTGGCATGGGCCTAATCATCCCGCTTGCCGAACTCTGCTGTACAGGATGGTTCATCTGTGCGTT
>CAZTKU010000231.1:0-4395 GCA_964614245.1 uncultured Ignavibacteriaceae bacterium | reverse complement strand
GCCCTTTTCACGTAGACCTTCCCTGTTTGTTTGACAGGTACATCTACCATCGGGCTTCCGGTCCGATCAGACCAGGAGCTAACCCGGGTTTCGGATCAGATCCTTCTCACCCACCCTCATCAGCACGGTTCAAGTGTCCGTCGTAGCTGGACGGCGCCGCGTGATTCAAGCAGGCTCGCTTCGGACCGAATTCCCCTATGACGCTCTTATTGAACCGTAATCGATCCGCTGTTCGTCAAGAGACCGTCGTTCTCCAGATCGCCGTTCACCGTCAGGGTGCCTGTCACGTCCACGACAGCCAAAGAAGCGATGGACATCGCAACCGATCCGGTATTCGTGGCAGAAGTGCCGGCACCTGCGACCGTCTTCGTGCCGCTACCCGTAAACAGCAGGATTCCATACGCCCCATCCGCCACGCTGCCAGTACCGATACCATAGAGTTCCGTCACACCAGCGCCACCAACATGAGTGTTGTTCCCCGACCACATCAGCTTCCCGCTGTTGGTGCCGCTGCCAAGCGTGGTGAACGTATTGCCTTGCATATCCAGCACGTTGGTCGCTGCAACACTCAGTGCATTGGTGATAGCCAAGCTGCCGTTGGCTTGCTTACGACCGGCAACCGTATACGTCGTGTCTCCAGCACCCGTGATCGTCAGATTGTAGTAGCTTTCCCCAGAAACCACAGCCTGTGTCACAGACGCACCGCTTCCACCGTAGGCAAACGTGCCGGTACCATAGGCCCGAGCACCAGCCCCGCCAGCGGTGTACACGCCGTTGACGCGCACCGTCGTCGTTGGGAAGTCTTTCTGCGCACCTCCGGCCATCTCCAGGTTGGTGTATGTGGCACCTCCGATACCCTGGTTAGCAGCGGTCTTCTCATACAAGAACAGCCCGCCAAAGGTAAATGTGTTCGCTCCGAAGCTGACGTTGCCCTGTGTTCGCACCGTGTCGCTTGCAGGAACGGTGATGCTCGCTGCAGACATGTCGAGGTCGAACGTCGTCAGGTCGAATGTTCCGTTGTTGGTCAGCGCACCGCCCGAGGCAAGCGTAATGTTGCCTTGAGCGCTCTTCGTACCGCCATCAGCAAGCGTCAGGTTGTAGTACGTTGAGCTACGAACGTTCTGGTTGTCATTGCGATTGTAGTTGACCGTCGCGCTCGTTGCGCTCGCGGTGAAAGTCCCTGTGCCCGAGAACGGTGAAGCCGCGTTCAGAGTCAGGGTGTTGGTCGTCCCGACTGCGAACTCTGTGCTCGCGGCAATCGTCACCAATCCATCGACGACAACGCTCCCACCCAGCGTTTTGACGGCGCTTGAGCCTCCAGACAGCGTCAAGCCACCATAGGTGCTGCTCTTGACGGTTGCAAGAACAGTCTGCGTTGTCGCAGCCTTATAGTCGACCGTTCCAGTATCGGTCGAGAAATTGGCCGCTGTGGGATTCGAGAGCGTACCGCCAACGCGAATCAGGCTCGCAGCGAGGGAGTTGAATGTGGTTCCGCTCGAGTTTGTGTAGTTGCCGTTGACATTGATGGTGCCGGCAACTCCGCCCAACTGGTTATGGGTCACTCCATTTTGAGTGCCGTTGCTGTTGAGGTAGTCCACTGTGGCAGCGATCGTACCACGGTTGTTCACCCTACCCGCAGTGGCAGCATTCCAGTTTTGGAATGTCCCGGTGTTAAACGTTGACGTGTTGTTCAATGTGCCGTTGTTACGGAAAGTTTGACCGAACACCATTCCGATAACAACTGCAATGGCAACGAAGGCCATTATGGCCCGACGAATAAGACGTGTGGTAACCATGACCGTACTCCTTTTTGAAAGATGGTTATGAGATGATTGTGAATTAAAATGTCGTCTCTTCTTCACATCTACTGCGCAATGCGTGTTCATGACGAATGCTCCTTTTGATGATCGTGATGAGTAAATCGTGAACAGTGAACCACGGTTGCTCTTGCTCAAGGAGTGCCGTTCCGACTGTGTCGGAACGAGCATCCTCGTCTCGACTGTTGGCGAGACGGGACAACCATTCAATTGGTCCGCTACGGCGGACGAGGCTGATCGTATCGCATAGGATCCTCCTTTCTATTTGGTGATTCGTGATCGATTCGTTGGTTATTTGAAATATGTCTCAGCATATCTTCGTGAACAAAATTCAACTACTGTACAGTGATTGTTCCATTGTTCGTCAGGACTCCGTCATTATCGAAATCGCCCGTGATGCTGAGAACACCCGTGGCATCGACCGTCAGGCTCGATCCTGCGCTAACCAGCATATATGCGCTCACATTGACCGCTGAACTGACCGTCTTCAGTCCAGTGTTGGACAAGACGAGCGTACCATACGTCCCTGCCGTGATGGTCTGAGCGGACGTCCCATTGTATTCCACGGTTCCGTCGCTGAACGGTACACCGTTCGAGGTTCCCGCAAACTGGATGGTTCCGCTGTTCGTCTTGGTACCACCGATCGTCTGCGTGAACGTCCCCAGAGAGGTCGTCGACGCATTGTTGAAGTTGTTGTTGACTGAAACATTCCCGGAAGCGCTCTTCGCGCCAGCTCCGCTCATCGTCAAGTTGAAATAGGTGATGCCCGCAAAATCCTGAGCTGATCCACTGCTAAATTCGATCGTCGTGCTGTTCGTCGTGGCGTCTGCTGCTGCGGCCCCGACAACAGCGAAGTTACCGGAGATCTGCGTCGTGCCGGCGGTAAACGTCTTCGTGCCCGCATTGCCGAAAGTGAGGTTGTTGTAGCTCAAGAGAACAACCGCCTGATTGCCGGCCCCGGTATATCCGACGGTACCGCCAGCAATCGTTATTGTTCCAGAGACAGTCGGGAAAGCAGCCTCAGTGTTGAGCGTGCCACTCGTGAGCATCAGATTTGAGGACGCGCTCAGTGAATTGCCGACGAGGATTGTCAGCGTCAATGAAGAATTGCTAAGGGTCACGTTCTTGCCCAACGCTGCAACATTGACATTGATCGTGTTTGCGCCCGTGAGAAGAACATCTGTACTTGACCTTGGGACACCGTTCGGATTCCAGTTTGCAGCATCTCCCCAGTTGTTTGTGCTGGCTCCACCATCCCAAGTCTTCGTGTTCGACAACCCAACGACGAACTCACTGAAGGAGCTCATTCCCGTTGCCTGTGTGCTCGTCGCCGTGCGTGTTCCAATCGTCGGCTGACTCCAGGTGGTCCCATCAAGTTTGCCAACGATGAATTCATTCGGATCGGCACCTATGTCGACATCGCCCGGCACGAATGTGAACGTCGCATCATAAGTCGTGAATGCCACACCGCTGTTTGTGACTGTCCAGTAGCGGTTCACGCTCTGCGTTTCGTCAATCGACGAATTGACGATGTCAGGGTGATCTCCGGTTGTAGTGTTTGCGGTGAGGGATCCCGCGATCGTCACGCTCGCGAATGAGATTTGTACTGGAGTGTAATCGCCCGCATCACCGATTTCGAATGTTCTCGCTGTTGCTCCCGTAGCGACATTCTTTTCAAGATTGCCGACGACGTGCCCGCTGGTGCGCACGACAGAGCCGGTTGCCGAAATGGCAATCCTGTTTGCTGCCGTGGTGATGTTACCGCTTGTGAATGTCAGAGCCCCATTGACCGTAACGTTCGCGGCGAGTGTGAGTCCGTTTGAATTGTTAAGGGTAAGCCCGTTAAAGGAATGGGCAAGCGCCGTCCCGTTGATCGCCTGACTCCCCGACGTACCGTTGAACGATACCGTGCCAGGGCCCGGGGTGAATGTTCCACCATTATTTGTCCAGTTGCCGACAAGATTGATCGTTGTTGCTGTCCCAGCCGAGAAAGTTCCCGACGCGAGCGCCATGGCTCCATTCAAGGCGAGGGTCGTGGTACTTCCGCCTACGCTCAAGGTATTCCCCGACTTGTTAACAGTGATATTGTTGAAAGTCTGGGTTGTGGCGGTACCGTTGATCGCTTGCGCTGTCCCGCTACTGAATGTCACTGTGCTCGCACCAGGACTGAATGTTCCTCCGTTGTTTATCCAATCTCCGGAGATGTCGATAGCCGTTGCGGTTCCTGCAAAGAAATTTCCAGCAGCCAACGTCAAGTCCGAATTGAGTGTCAACGACGTCGTGCTGCCACCGACACTCAGAGTCTGACCCAGCTTGTTCACTACGATGTTGTTGAACGTCTGCGTCAAGGCGGTCCCATTGATCGCCTGAGCGGCTGTCGTGTTGACGAAGTTTACCGTCCTCGTCCCTATGCCAGGGGTGAATGTTCCGCCATCGTTCGTCCAATCACCTGAGACGTTGATGGTTGTGGCTGTTCCTGCAGAGAAAGTCCCGGCAGTCAGCGTCATGGATCCATCGATCGCCAACGTCGAGGTGCCCCCTGCTCCGCTCAACGTTCCTCCGGACTCATTTACTTCAA
>CAZTKU010000230.1:0-4400 GCA_964614245.1 uncultured Ignavibacteriaceae bacterium | reverse complement strand
CCGCCGTGTTCTTCTCTCTTCACTCCCGGGAACCGCGATCACCGCGATACGGATCGATGGGATCCACCATGAGTTTTCGACGATCAAGGGTGTGGTGGAGGATGTCGCGGATTTTGTCCTGAACCTGAAACAGGTTCGCATCAAACCGATCAACAAAAAGCTGATGAAGCTCACGGTTGGTCTCAAAGGACCCGGTGAGTTCTCCGCCGCAGACATTCAGAAGGCGACGTCGGAAATCGAGATCTTGAATCCCGGCCTGCACCTTGCGACGCTTAACAAGGACGCGAGCTTCGATCTCGAGTTTCGCCTCGGCCGAGGCAAGGGGTACGTGTCGGCGGAGGAGAACAAGGCTCCCGACCAGCCGTTGGGGATGATCCCGATTGACTCGATTTTCACGCCGATCAGGAACGTCCGGTTCATTGTCGAGCCGACGCGTGTCGGCGGGCAGACGGACTTTGAGAAGCTGATCCTCGAAATCGAGACGGACGGCTCCACCTCGCCTCAGGAGGCTCTCACGCACGCCGGCAAGATCCTTCGCGACCACATCCAGTTGTTCATCAATTTCGATATGGAGCCGGAGACCGAGAAGGTCGAAACGGAGGAGGAGGCGAAGCAAGGTCAAATCCGGAAGACGTTGCGGATGTCGGTGGACGAACTGGAGCTCTCCGTTCGGTCGCACAACTGTCTCCGTTCGGCCAACATCAAGACGATCGCCGACCTGGTAAGGAAGGACGAGGGTGAGCTGTTGAAGTTCAGGAACTTCGGCCGCAAGTCGCTCGCCGAGCTCTCAGCGATCGTGGAGGAGCTGGGATTGAGCTTTGGCATGGATGTCGACAAATACTTGAAGGACGGAAACGAGTGAGAAGATTGAAGATTGGGTGATTGAGTCATTCAGTGATTGTGAGAAATGGCTCAATGGCCCGATGGATCGATGAGTCAATTCCTGAAGTCTGACAAAGGAATGTACCTATGCGTCATCTGAAATCAGGTCGAAAACTAGGACGAACACGGAGTCACCGGAAGGCAACACTCTCTGCGTTGAGTGTCTCGCTGATTCAGCACAAGAAGATTCGCACGACGACGGCGAAGGCCAAGGAGGCGCGTACCGTGGTGGAAAAGCTGATCACACGTGCAAAGCGAGCAGTTCAAACGGAGGGTGATGGCAAGGCGAAGGATGTCCATGCCCGGCGTGAGGTGTTTGCCTTCCTGCGAGACCGAACTGCCGTGACGACGTTATTCAACGATATTGCCCCCAAAGTTGCCAACCGTCCCGGCGGATACACCCGCGTCGTCAAGTTAGGCCAGCGGCGTGGTGATGGGGCTGAAGTCGCTGTCCTGGAGCTCGTGGATTACAATGTTGGCCAGGAGAAGGCTGCGGCGAAGGCGAAGGCAAAGGCTAAAGCTGCAACGGCGCCCCGGAAGAGGACGACGAAGAAGGGAAAGACTCAGGCCGCCGCGAAAGCGGAAGCCCAGCCCGAAGCGGTTGCGACGGGTGCGGACCGTGCTGAAGCATCAGCGTCGGGGGCGAAAGAGACTGAGTCAAAACAGGGATAGTGTCGACTATCCTTTCTTGTTTCATTTAAGAGAGGGACGTCCCTATGCTTAAGATTGCTATTGCTGAATTTCTGCAAGGCGTGTCGGACCTCCACCAGCTTCCGAAGAACGAGCTGAAGGAAGTCTTGTACATCGGCCGTTCGAACGTTGGAAAGTCGTCCCTGTTGAACAAGATGTGCAACCGGAAAAACCTTGCTCGATCGAGCTCGACGCCGGGGAAGACGCGGGAGATCAATTACTACATCATCAACAATGCGTTCTATTTTGTTGATCTTCCGGGATACGGCTATGCGAAGGTGCCGGAGCAGATGCGTGCCGGATGGAAGCGTCTGATAGAAGATTTCCTGAAGCGCGGCCATCCGATCGCCCTTGCCATGCAGTTGATCGATTCGCGGCAGGAGCCGACTCCTCTTGACCTGATGATGATGGATTGGCTCGACTATTATGAAATCCCGTACCTGCTGGTTCTGACGAAGTCGGACAAACTCCCCGTGAGCAAACTGACCAAGCAGCTCGAAGCCTACAGGACGCGGTTTGGCAGCCAGCTCACGGAAGGATGCTGCCGCGGGATCATCCCGTTCTCGATCGTCACCGGCGAGGGCAGGGCGGAGCTTCTCAAGCTGATTGAAAATCACCTCAACCACGCGCCGAAGCAAAAGAAGGAAGCTGTGTAGCCGTTTTTGGCAGTTCGTCTGTACCTCAAGGCCTCGAAGCGATTCGGGGCCTTTTGTTTTTGAAGCGGGATCTCATTGCTGAGCTGCGATCCGACAAGGTGCTCAGCAGTCCGTCGTTTGACTTTGCACGGCAACTTCCCTAGCTTTCAGGGGCCCTGCCACCCATCTTGGCAGTTGCTTCGAAAGCAGGGGGCACACGCACCGTCATGAGGACACGTCCTCGTTATCTCGCCACTCTCTCCTCTCTTCTACTCGGCGTCGCTGCGTTGCTCTGTTCTGCTCTAGGCTGCGACGTGACCTTTTCCGCCAGCGCTCCCTTTCAGCCTCGTATGGTGGTCTATTCCATCCTCACGACCGAGAGCGACACGCAATACGTGAGAGTCTATTCCACCTACAATCCGTCCGGAAATGACCCTTCGACGAATCTCGATGAAATTCCAGTGACAGATGCGAACGTGACGATTTCATCCGATTCAGCCCTTTACCAGTTCCAGAAGACGGTGGTGCAGCGAGTTGATAAGAGCCGATACGCGAGCGATATTGTAGCTTACATGTCCTATCCCTTCAAGCTTGCACGTGGCAAGACATACAAACTGACGGTGACGTCGCCCACTTTTGGCAACGTGACAGCCACCACGACGGTGCCCGCCGCTGCTTCAATTTCGGCAACCAACTTCTTCGCACTGGCCGATCCGTATAAGAACACGTTTGTCGAGCGCTACGGCGTTAACGTTTACCTCTCGGGAGAGGCCAAAGCCTTCCTCGTGCGTATTTATGTCGACTATCTCGCACCCACACCGCAGGGATGGCAGCAAAAGAGACGCCAGATCCCGGTTGTCATGAAGCCCATTAGCCTTTATCAAGGGACGTGGGAGTACATCTATCCCGTTGTCAAACGAAGACAATGGTCAAGTGCTCGCTACCAAGAGAGTGAATTGTTTACGATTGGCGCCTGGATCAAGATGCTGGAAAACGATATCTGGCTCTACGACGGATACGGAGTACGGTTCTTGCAGGCTGTGATTCATGTGATCCAGTTTGACGAACCGCTCTTCAACTATTATGGCGTGGCGAACATTTCACGAGACAGGTACTCGGTAAGGATCGACGAGCCGGACTATACAAACATGCATGGCGGTGTAGGAGTGTTCGGAAGCGCCGCGGTTGATTCTATCGCGTACGCCCTCCCTGAGACGATTACACGACCACCACCCAAATGAAACTGACCGCCCATTTGTAGGCAGGCACCATTATGCGCACCCTTTTCCTCCTCGCGGCATCTACACTGTTGCTGACCTCATTCGCCATTGGTCAAGCTCTCGACATACGAGGCGTCGTGTCGGACAGCGCGAGCGGTGAGCTCATCCCGTACGCCAACATCATCATCCTCAACACATCCAGAGGGGCGGCGACAAATGCGCACGGGTTCTATCTCATTCCCAGTGTCCCGCAGGGCAGCTACGAAATTGCTGCCTCTTCGGTCGGCTACAGGCAACAAGTCAAGCCCGTCGTTGTAACGGGAACTGCCGCCATCACGGTCAACTTCCGGCTCTCACAACAACCCGTCGAGATGCACGAAGTTGTCACGACGGGGAAAGCAAAAACCGAGCTGCTGCAAGTGTACCCGAGCGTTCACGTCCTGGAGAAAGCTGAGATGCAGATGGTTCCTGTCACGGGTCAGCCGGACGTCTTCCGCAGCATACAGATACTGCCCGGCATCATCTCCACAAGCGATGTGAATTCTCAGTTCTATGTCCGCGGTGGAGCCTCAGATCAAAACCTGATTCTGCTGGATGGTATGAAAATCTACAATCCGTTCCACGCCTTCGGACTCTTCAGCATCTTTGACCCGGACATCTTGAAGTCGGCTGAGGTTTTCACAGGCGGTTTCCCTGCCGACTATGGCGGCCGGCTCTCGTCCGTGATCAACATTCTGAGCCGCGACGGGAATTCATCGACTTACGCCGGCCATGCAAATGTCAACTTTCTCTCCTCCAAGCTCCAGCTTGAAGGCCCGATTTCACAGAATCTGCAGTTGATTGCCACGGGCCGAAAGTCTGTTTTCTCCGAAACGTTCAAGAGATTCCTGAACCAGACCGTTCCTCTTTCGTTCTATGATGTGCTCGTCAAAGCGACATTTAAGCGCCCGGACTCGCAGGATAAATACAGCGT
>CAZTKU010000229.1:0-4435 GCA_964614245.1 uncultured Ignavibacteriaceae bacterium | reverse complement strand
GACCTTTACGATGGGGGCGAGGAGAATCGACTCGAGCGGACCAAAGATGGAATAGAGTTTTCCCCCCCTGCCGTATGCCACTCCGAATGCCTTCCACTCCTCCAGTTCTCTCTCAACCGTGAACTCCCCCTTTTGCGCAAGGGACTCGGCTACGCGAAATACCACCTCGCTGTCAGACGAGCGGACACCGCCGTAGGTGATGAAGCCGTACAGAGCCGCACTCAGGAAGAACAAGACAAGGCCAAAAGTCTTGACCTGTCTCGGGTACAGATCAGTCATTGCAGTTGGCATAAGCCCTATTTCGTCGAGGATGAGAGGCTTGCTTCAAATCGATGGGCGAATCAAGAGCCAGTTTTGCGATTGGGCCGACCAGCAGACCGGTGATGTCAGGATCGAAGAGTGTTTTGTGGGCCCTGCTGGGCTCGAACCAGCGACCCGCAGATTATGAGTCTGCTGCTCTAACCAACTGAGCTAAGGGCCCTCGCACATTTCAAATTATCGAAAACCGCTCCGAAAGTCAAGGTGGCTCCCCCCTCGCAGTGGACGAGCTCGTATGCGTAATCCTAGACTACCGCAAGCTGACCAAGCTATCACGTTTCGAGCGAGCCAACGCGTTCATCGGCTCCACTTCGAGCAACCGATTCAGAACAAGAATAGCCGGAGCGTACCTCCGCCTTTTCTCGTAGAGGTCCGCCAGACCTTTGAGCGCCTCAGCGTTCGTCGAATCTTGGCTGAGCGCGAGCAAGACTTGATCGATCGCGAGCTCAGCCAGGCCGATCGAGGCATAGGTTCGCGCCACACTCAACCTGAATTTCGCTCGCTCCTTTGCTGTTTTGGAAGAACGCAAGGAATCCAGGACTGCGAACAGCGACTGCAGCGGCTTGACCATGAGATGTCTCGGGTCCACCACCACCAGCCTGGCGGTGTACGCTTTCGCTTGTCTGTAATCCCCCTGCTGGAGTGCATAGTACGTTCCGAAAACCAGACCAGGCGAGAAGGCAGAATCAATCTGCAGCACCCGGTGAAGCATCTCGACCGCCCGGTAGCGAAATCCGAGATCCCAATAGTTGGCTGAGATCATATGATAGATCATCGACTTGTCGAGCCGAGTTGTATCCTCGTCCGCCCGTTTGATGTGCGCGATGAGCTGCTGGTGATACCATGCGTGCTTGAGAAATGGTCCGGCTTGCGGCTGTTGCCGAAACCGGTCAAAAATCTGCGCAGCCTCGTCAAGCTTTCCTGCAAATTCCAAGGAGACGGCTCGGAGGAGAACGACGCTGCCGGAACCACCCGTCAGCCCCCAAAGCGCCTGGAAGACCTGCCCAGCTCGCTCGTACGCTCCACTCTCCAGAAGACGCACGCCGAGACGATACAGTGAGCGCACCTTTTCCTCTTCGTTCACGTCTTGCGAATCCGGCGAGCTGATGGAACGCTCCTTGGCCAGTGCGCCCACTCCGACCCTGGAGTCTGCCAAATCCATCGGCCGAAACCGCACCCTCACCACCTCCAGGTTGCCCGCTCGAAAAGCTGTCTCAAATGAGAACCGATTTGATTGTTGCATCTGGAACTCGAGTTCGCGTATCCCCGGCTTTGAAACCAGGACGACGAGGTAGCTCACCCGATAATCACGAAGCAACGTCTCGAAGAGCGTCAACGGAAGCAACGGCTCAACCTCCAGGAGTTTTCTTCCCTGAAGCCAGAACGCCTGCTCCTTCCACCGCGCGGCAACAACTGCAGAGGAGTCCGTGTTCTCCGCGATCCATTGGCCCACCAGAGAAAACGGCTTCGTGTACAGCTCGGGCGCGCCGCGCTCAGGCTTGAAATCCCGGAAAGAATCCGCGGCCGCGCGCAGATAGGCTTGGTTATTTCCAATGGCATGAGACGTCCACACCAGGTTCGGCACCGCAAGTATCAGGCACGCGAGGGACGCGGCTGCAACGAGCACCGTTTTCGAGACCCGACCATGAAGGAATCGTTCATACAGGTCGGTGCAACCGAGGGCCCCATAATAGAGCAGCACGATGAGGAACGGCACAAGGAATCGAATGTCATTAAATGGATACAGCAGGATCAGCAAGAGGTAAAAAAACAGAAAAAGTATGAAGAGCAGGTTGGTCTTCTCCTTGTTCCACCACGCGATGATACCCCAAACAAACACGCCAAACTGCAGGAGAGCGATCGGATACTGAGCGTACCGAAGAACGGAAGCCACCTGCGCCATGAAGAAATCCGTTGAAGCGATGACCGGGAAGGGGCGAACAACGTATTGCGGGAAAAAGACGAGAGCCTTCGCCATCTCCATGTAGACAGTGCCATTGCTCTTGAGACGCGCAAGGAACTCCTCGGTCATGCTGGCGTCGTCAACCGTAAAATAGTGTGCGAACAACAGCTTCGTGTTTCTCATCGGTGGGTTTTCTACGCCGGCGACGAAAATTTCGTTGCGGAAGTACCAGATAAGATAGAACAGGACAGGAATGGTGATCACCAGCAGGAGCCGGCGCCGGTCTTTCCGCAAGAAGAAATAACAGACCGCACCCGCGAGCATCGTGAGCCCAACTTCACGGAGAAAGATACCGACGGTAATCACGATGACAAAGAACCAGGCAATCCACTCGCCTTCGGACTCGCGCGGGAGCCTTTGCGCGAGAAGGAAGAAGAGCACGAGTGTGACCGCAAACGGAATGTCGGAAAGGATATGCGTGGAGAGAAGGAGCGTCAACGGATTGAACGCCAGGAACATCGACGCGAAGAAGGCCGGCGTTCGACCGGCACTCTCTGCAAGCCAAAGATAGAACAGGATGATCAAGCCAACTCCCGCAAGGAGTGTCAGAACCTTCGCGGGTATGATGATGCTCGAGAACAGCCACCCGAGCGGCGCCAGCAGGATCGGATAGAAAGGTGCGTGAACCACATACCGTGTCGGGTCCGGGCCCGTGGCGTCCTTGAATCCATCGAATGTCGCGAGCGACTTCGCCCAAACGAGATAGCGAGGGCTGTCGGGCGTATACAACATCGTGTCGTTAAGAATCAGGATGCCGATGACGACAAACGCCGCACAGAGCAGCCACAAGCGCAGGTCTCGTAGGGGAGTGCGGGTTGGGCCAGGACCGTACGCAAGCTGCGGTGCGGTTGCTTCAAACCCGATTCGTTCGGTGTTATCGGACATCAGTCTGTTTCCCTTGTGATCCATGGATGGATGAGGACTTGAATATATGACTTTAGAGAGAATTCTCCTTGCGTTCAATCACAAAATACGGAACCACGTTGTTCCTCCCCCGCCCATCTTGGGAGAAATTCCATTTGCTCGACTGTCTTTCTTCGCCTATATTGAACCCGAGGAAAGGAGCGCGCGGACGCCAAATGCCCGCCGTCACATCGTACGACCGGCCGGTGGCGTATCATGCGTGCGCCTTTGCACGAACGATCTTCCACCACCACCGTCCCGACCGAAGAGCACACATCTCCTTTGGATTGATGACCACCTGCGACGCCAACGACTACTCCCTCGAGACGCTCTCTGAAGCGACTCACTACAACGAATGGATCTACGAGCTCATGCGCCCCTACCTCGGCCGTTGTGTACTCGAACTCGGGACCGGAATCGGTAACCATACTCCGAATCTCCTGAGGGATGACCGCACCGTTGTCTCCATCGATATTAACGAGGATCTGATCCGCGGACATCGCGAGCGGGTGCCGGCGAGTCCGAGGCTCACCGTTCTGTGTACCAGCATCCAGGACTTAGCCAGCAACCCCCATTACGAACGAGCCTTTGACAGCGTCGTCTCCTCGAACGTCCTCGAACATATCCCTGATGGCATCGACCGCGATGTTGTGCGAGGGATGTACCGAGTCTTGCGGCAGGGAGGCTATGCTGTTCACTGGGTTCCAGCGTGCCAGATGCTCTTCGGCAGCCTGGACAGGAGCTTCGGTCACCACAGACGGTACAATCAGACCTCTGCCAAGGCATTGCTTGCGCATGCGGGCTTCGAGATTGTCTCGTGCAAGTACTGGAATCTCCCGGGTTTTTTCAGCTGGTGGTTGAGCGGTCGTGTTCTTAACGTACAATCGATTTCCCGTTCATCGGCTCTGACATTTGACCGCTTCGTAGTGCCAATTATACGCCGCGTCGAGCCATGGATCTGGCGCCCGTTTGGACAGTCACTGCTGTTGGTTGCACGAAAACCAACGAATTGATCAGACAATACGATCATCCTTCATATTGATGAGGACGATGCATGACACTCTCCATCATCATCCCGATCTACAACGAAAAGGACACGATTCGCGAAATCATCGAGCGAGTTGTGCGAGTCCCCATTCGCAAGAAGATCATCGCCGTGGACGACGGCTCGACCGATGGAACACGAGAAGTTCTTCGCGCACTTGAATCGAAGTACCGGAAGAACCTTCGCTGTTTGTATCACAAACACAA
>CAZTKU010000228.1:0-4443 GCA_964614245.1 uncultured Ignavibacteriaceae bacterium | reverse complement strand
ATGATCGTTGCGGTTAAAGGTCTTGGCGGATTTCACCTCATGGTTGATGCTCGCAACGAGGAAGCAGTCCTCCGGCTTCGAGAACGGAAGCACAGAGAAGAAAAGCCATTCGCGTTGATGTTCCCGACCATCGAGACGGTGAAGGCGGAATGCAAGGTGTCGGAGCTTGAAACGCGGCTCCTTCTTTCACCTGAATCGCCGATCGTCCTGCTTGAACGCAGGAATGGAAGTTTGTCGTCAAAGGTGGATGTGCCCGCGGCACAGAATTCTCGGGTCGCACCTTCTGTTGCGCCGAATAATCCCTATCTCGGAATCATTCTTCCCTACACACCTCTGCACTACATCGTGCTGAGGGATCTTGGCTTCCCGGTTGTGGCAACAAGCGGAAACATCTCCGATGAACCGATATGCACAGACGAACACGAAGCAGTGAATCGACTCGCCGGCATTGCTGATATGTTTCTCGTTCACGACCGCCCCATTGTTCGACATGTTGATGATTCGATCGTCCGCGTAGTCATGGGAAGAGAGTTGGTCATTCGACGCGCCCGCGGATATGCGCCCCTGCCCGTTCGCCTCAAAACTCCCGCGGAGACGTCTGTCCTGGCTGTGGGTGCCCACCTGAAAAACACCGTCGCGCTGACGGTGGGGGAGAACGCGTTCATCAGTCAACACATCGGTGACCTGGAGACACAAGAATCTTTGGAGGCATTCCGAAGGGTGATCGCAGATTTCCAAACGCTTTACTGCTCAAAGCCGGAGCACGTTGTCTGCGACATGCATCCGGACTACCTCTCATCCAAGGAGGCCCGAAGTTTTCCCAAGGAGGTCTTTGAGGTACAGCACCACTACGCTCACGTGGCGGCGTGCATGGCGGAGAACGAGCTCGAAGGGGAGGTTTTGGGTGTATCCTGGGACGGGACCGGCTTCGGCCTCGACGGGACGATCTGGGGAGGCGAATTTCTCGTAGTCAGAGACGGCTCGTTTGAACGAGTTGCAACCTTCCGGCCGTTTCGACTTCCCGGCGGCGAGAAAGCGATCAAAGAGCCGCGGCGAACGGCTCTCGGCGTTCTCTATGAAGTGATGGGGATAGATGCGTTCGAACAGACGAGTCTTCCTCCGCTGAGTGCATTTTCTGCCTCTGAGCTTGATGTTATCCGTCAAATGCTGCAGAAGGAGCTGAGTTCTCCACTGACTTCCAGCGTCGGGCGTTTGTTCGATGCCGTTGCCTCTCTCATTGGACTGCGCCAGCGAGTGAGCTTTGAAGGACAGGCTGCGATGGAACTCGAGTTCGCGATGGCAGGACCTGGCTCCGATGAAGCTTATGGATTTTCGATTGATGATTCTCGATCGACGATTCCAGATTCAGGACAAAATCGACGATCGGCAACTGGTAATCGGCAATCTCTTCTGGTGGTGGATTGGTCCGCGGCAATCAAGCAAATCCTGCAGAATCTGCATCAAGATGTTCCCCGGTCGCTGATATCGCTGAAGTTCCATAATATGCTTTCTGACGTCATTGTTGCTGTCGCTCGTGGCATCGGCAGAGAACGCGTCGTACTCACAGGTGGATGTTTCCAGAATAAATACCTCACCGAGCGCGCTGTTCAGCAGCTGCGGGAGAGTTGCTTGCGCCCGTACTGGCACCAGCGTGTTCCACCCAACGATGGTGGCATCTCCCTCGGTCAAATCTACGCGTTTGGAATGCTCGGCTCGCATCGTGCACGAACGAACCATCGAATATTTGAGGAGGCAAGGGGATGAATTTCGTGACCGGTCAGATCGAAGAGATCTATGTCGAGGGGGGAAGCGCGATGGCCAGGGTGAAAGTGCATGGTGCTTACATGCGCGTGCCGTTGATGTTCGTGCTCGATGCAAGAGTCGGTGATCTGATTTTGATTGAATCCGGTGTCGCGATCTCGAAGGTGGAGGCCGAGCACCCACAGGAAATGTAAAGGAGGCGCTCCATGTGTCTTGCTATTCCCGGTAAAGTCTTGTCAATCGACACCAGTGTTCAACCCACCATGGGAACAGTCAGCTTTGGTGGGATTGAAAAACGCGTGTGCCTCGAATGGATTCCAGACGTGGAGCTCGGTGACTACGTCATCGTGCACGTGGGGTTTGCGATCAGCAAGATGGATGAGACAGAGGCACTCGAGACCTTGAAGCTCATAGAAGAGATCGAAGGGGGACTCGACGAACTTCAAACCCCGGATGAAGGCTCCTAGAAGCGCGGACGAAAACCGGTTATTTGCCACAAAGGCACGAAGGCGCGAAGAGAAAAATTGAAGTTTTCGTATACCTCGGTGTCTTCGTGACTTTCTGGCAACCCTTTTCGGCTGGATTTCTAGCGAAGAAAGAAAAGGCACGAAGTGCTGAACCTCGCAATCTTTCTCGTCGTATCGACTGCAATTATCGCCGTCTCGTGGAAATCGCTGAAGATTCCCCGCTCGCATGGGTTCTTTAGGTTTTTTGCCTTTGAGCTCATCCTCGTTCTCATTCTACTCAATGCCGAGCACTGGTTCCAGGAACTGGTCTCTCCCCGGCAAATTGTGTCGTTGATCCTCCTTACGTTTTCGTTGCTCCTCGCTGTGCATGCATTCTACATTTTTCGGTTGCTCGGTAAACAAGTGCCTCCGCCCAGTGAATCGGCGAATCTTGAGTTCGAAAACACTTCACAGCTTATCACTACGGGGGCGTACCGGTATATCCGACATCCGATGTATTCGTCGGTCCTCTTGTTTGCCTGGGGGGCTTTCTTAAAAGACGTTTCGGCGCTTTCGATCCTCGTCACGCTGCTTGCTTCCGCATTCCTGTATGCAACCGCCAGAGTCGAAGAAAGGGAGAACGTCCAGAGATTTGGGGGAGAGTATGGACAGTACATTGAGGAAACAAAGATGTTCATACCTTACCTGTTTTGAGGGCGTATTTCCTCGAACCTGGAACCTCACGAGAAAGTCCAGGTGATCTTTCAACAAGATGCAGAAGATCCGGCAAGAGCCGGTTCTCTCTGGCTGCTCTCAAAGTCACTTCACGATTTCAGTTCTGGTCTTCCAACATTTCCCCTCATTGGCAACCGAGCCCGCTTGCGAAGTGCCCTTCGTGCTCGAAACCGCATCATTGCTGAAAAAAGCAATAGACTCGGAAGGCGAAAGTTGTTAGATTCAATCAGTTCGGCTATTCGCCCACCGACTTTGTCCATCAGGTTTGGCCGCCACAGTGCAATCACTGGTCCCTTGTCATGCCCAACCAGGATTTGTCTTGGCAAGGGATAGAACCGGCGCGGAGGAATTGGATGGTCTTACACTGGCAGGGATTGGTCGTTGCGCTTGGTTGGCAGAAGCTGGATCATCTGAGGTGGATCTGGCGGCGAACGATTATTCGGCATCTAATGACGGATTTCGATAAGAAGAAGCATGATACACAGTGCGATTCGTGCGGTTGACAGATGCCTCGGAAGTCAGAGGGCCCTCTGGACTCTCTGTGGGCTCGTGATTTCAACGAGCATCGTCGAGGCGCAAGTCGGAGCAAGCGCGCCCGATCCTCCGTCGGTGCAAGCAGTGAAGATCGAAGGAGGGATTCGAGTAGACGGAAGGTTTGACGAGGAAGCGTGGCATAAGGCTGTCGTCTTGGATCGCTTCATTCAGCGAGAGCCGCAGGAAGGCAGCCCGGGCTCAGAGCGAACCGAAGTGCGAATTCTTTTTGACCAGCACAACCTCTACATCGGCATTCGTTGTTGGGACTCGGATGTGGACAATATCGTTGCAAATGAGATGCGTCGCGACGCCGATCTCATGCACAATGATTGTGTAGAAATCTATCTCGACACGTATCATGACAATCGGAATGCGTTCTACTTTTGTACAAACCCGTTGGGTGCCCAGCGGGATGGAATCATTACGGCCGACGTCAGTGATGAGGAGCAGAATTGGGATTGGAACGGCGTCTGGGAGAACGCGTGCCTCATCGATTCTTCAGGTTGGACAGCAGAGCTGGCGATCCCATTCCAAACCCTCAGATTCCATGAAGGGAGTGATCTCGTTTGGGGGATCAATCTTGCCCGCTTCATTCCGCGCAAACGAGAGGAGACCTTTTGGTCTCCGATTTTGCGTGATTATGGGTGGTGGGGGAAATACCGGCTCTCGTCCTATGGTCATCTGCAGGGCCTTCGTCAGATACAGCAACCCGGGGACCTGGAACTCAAGCCGTTCGCAGTCGCCGGGCTACAACGTGATTTTGAAGAAGCGCTTCCGTACGAGAGCAAACTGAATATCGGTCTGGACGCAAAGTACCACCTGACCTCGAACTTGACTGCGGACATTTCATGGAAGACGGATTTCGCCCAGGTTGAGGCGGACCAGGAGCAAGTCAACCTAACGCGGTTTGAGCTTCTCTTCCCCGAGAAGCGCGACTTCTTCTTGGAGGGCGCCGCAATGTTTCGTT
>CAZTKU010000227.1:0-4459 GCA_964614245.1 uncultured Ignavibacteriaceae bacterium | reverse complement strand
TCGCCTGTTGCAATATTACTGATTACCCGCACATTATCCATCGCAACCCACGTGGGCCCGGCAGTAATAAGAACTTTTTTATTTTTAATAGCCAATCTCCTTTAATACCGCCTTTAAATTCGGCTTGACAATTTTCGGCTCTTTTATGCTCTTTATTGCCCTATCCGGGTCTTTTAGGCCGTGGCCGGTTAGTATGCATACTATTCGTATTGCGTATTGCGTATTGCGTATTGCGTGTTTAAAATAACCTTTTTTATATAATTTCAATAAGCCGGCAACTGATGCTGCGGAAGCTGGCTCAACAAAAACGCCTTCTTTTGCCGCTAATAATTTGTAGGCTTCAATAATCTGTTTATCAGAAACCATATCAATCAATCCGCCGGATTCATCGCGCGCTTTCTCCGCCTGCTTCCAACTCGCGGGATTGCCAATACGAATGGCGGTAAGATGATATTCCTTCCAGGAACGTATAAATAATGGTTCAGGCCTTTGCCGTGCGTGAGACCGACAAATTCCTTGTTGTTCCTTTTCCATCGGAGACTCTCAATCGCGCCCGTTCGCCCGTTCACCGCTAACGCAAGGAGCTTGTTCTCAAGCGTGGAGCCGGAAACTTTCACGGCACCTCCGCTGTAGGAGTTCCCCGCCTTGACAAAGAGGCGTTTAGCAGACATCGGTAGAACATTCTCTGCGAGCACGGCAAGCTCGCCGGTTGAGAGACGTTGAGAAGGAACCCGCCTCCGCGATTCATCAACGACCAGATCTCCAATCCCGCTTTGCTCCTTTGTAAGGATCACGAGGTCCGTTCGCGGCCAGGATTGGGTGTTATAGATATCCACAGCGACCTCGCCGCGGAGCTTCTTCACTCGCGATGGCAAGGCTTTCGCGAGAAGAGCCTTCGACATGCTGTCCGCATCAAGAGCAAACTGTCGCTTGATCATCCATTGTCCTTTGACCAAAGGCGAGTCAGGCTCCGAGATGCTGTTCCACGCACCCCATGTGTGCTCGTCATAAAACGCCACCTTCCGCCACGCCGCAGAGTATGCGGTGTCGGGAAATGATTGCGGGGATATCATCGCCCACAGTGCTTCGCCCTGAATAAGCCGATCCACGGCATGACGGTTCAACGCTGTTTCGTGAGCAGTCGAGGCGGCACCGTCTTCCCAGTACGGCGTGAAGTCCCCCTTGAACGAGGGAAGCATCGAGCCATACCGCTTTTCAAATTCCTCGAATAGCTGCTTGTGCGTTGCGATGATGAGGCGCGGCGTGACATATCGCTCGTTCCATCGTTTGACGAAGCCCGGAAGATCTGGATCGGGCGGCCCATTGTCCCCCCCGACGGTGTACGGAAGCTGCACGATTTCATAGGGGTAGCCATTGTCATCCAATTTCCTCAAGAGCTTCATGAGCTTCTCATCTCCGAGCCGGCTCAGATCGCCTTCGTGAAAGCTCGCATAGCTGGCTCCGGCAACCCACGTCAGCACCTTCTCTTGACCGGATTGTGACACCCAGTAGAACGGCTTGTCGCCCCAGGTCTCGAGCGTGTATCCGATCCGGTCGAAAGGATTGGGAGAAATTGAGAAGTATTTCACTCCGCTTTGAGCAAGTGCCGGAACAATTCCCCACGTGAATCCGGGGATGTCGGAGACGAGCGCGGTCGTGATCGGTGCCGAGTACTTGACTGAAAGCTCACGCGCGAATTCTGTGAAATGGCCCATCTCCACTGAATTCGCCAGGCCCGTCAGGATGTTCGCAAAGAGCGCGTTCAGCCCGATGCTGCCGCTGCGGATTGCCTCGACAACTTCCTGACGCCGCTCCTCAGACGCGTGTGCGAGGTAGCTCTCCAGCGACCAAAGGACCTCCATATTCCACTTGTATCGAGCTTCGACCGGATAGTCCCGCGTCTCTTTGATGAGTCGCAACGCTTCATCGAGATTGCGCCATTGCTTGTGTTCGATGTTCGGCTGCAGGTCGGTGTACCCAATGTCATTGTGGGAATAGGAAAGCAGATAGATCTCTCGTATCGCGACCGGGGTCACGTTCAGCATGCTGCTGCTCACGAGCGCACCGTTGATCGAGAAAAGAACTGGAAGCTGTTTATCCTTTAGAACTGCGTCGATTGGCACAAAGAGAACGTTCGCCCCGATGCCGAGAGGCTTCTCGATCGCTTCCCGATTCGGCACACGCACCTCGATCGTCCTGCCGCCCTGCAAATTGTCGAGACTTACGCGGAGTGCCTGTGATACGCCTTGAGCTTTTTTCAATAGGACCGGTTCGACGCGCAATCGAGGGACTAGATGAAAGCTGTACTGGAATACCATGAACCAGTCCGAGCTTCCGGCGTCTTCGCCCTCGACGTGCAGTACCAACGGCATGCCCGATTTGAATTTCTTTTTTGGAACCTTGAGCGTCATATATCCGAACAGATCTCCGACCCGGTCAACCATTGTCGCTTCGAATGACAACTCGCCTCCGTCGCTGCCGGGAACGCTCCATTTCATCGCTGTTGAGTCCTTCACATTCTTGAATGTGAACCAGCGGTCGCCGTTGATGAAGAGATCAAAGGAATGAACTTCATTCTTGTTCTGGAATCCCTCCCTTTCAAGCCCCGCCAGCCAGATGAAGTGGTACTGCTCACCCGGAAATGACTCCGGGATCGTGTCCGTTTCCCACGTGATGGAATGCACCTCCGTGCGAGCTCGTACGAGCAGTGCTGTCTCAGCATCGGGATGCGGGGAACGATAGGCCAACACCTGACCGCTCAGGGACCTTCGATACCCATTGAGGAATGTTCCGTGGGGAACCACACGCGCCGACTCATCAACGCCCCGCTGCGTGACCTTAATGATGATTTGATTGGGACTCTGTTGCGCCCCTGCAGATCCAACACAGGCGATGACGGGAAGGAACCAAGCAAGAACAACGGGAGCAAGTCGTCTCATATGCGTCTTGTGATGTAGTGAGAGAGAAAAACGGTTTGCAGAGATGAAATTAATCGGAATGGAGGAGGCCCGCTAGGGAATGAATCGTCGCATGTGGGAGAAGTGCGGGTACGTTGCTGGCCAGGCGGACGATGACGATTTGACGACAGTGAGAAGCCGATGCCGCGATCCCAGCGATTGTACTAACCACGCTGCGTGACGCGCTGCACTTCTTCAAGTGCGGTGATGCCGGCCAGAGCTTTCTGCATCCCATCAAAGTACATATCACGAAAGTTGTTCGCTGCTGCGAGTGCCCTGAGCTTACCTGTGGTGACTTCACCATAGATCACGTCTCGCATCTCTTCGGTGATCGTCAACACTTCGTGGATGGCGATTCGACCTTTGTACCCGATCCCGTTGCAGAATTCACATCCCCGCCCCCTAAAGAGGGTCACACCCTTCGGAAGATGCGCGAGACCGGCGTCCTCCAGGGTACGAGAGTCAGGCTCATACTCCTCCTTGCAGCGCGAGCAAATCCTGCGAACCAACCGCTGCGCCAACACGCCGATAACCGACGAGCTCACCCAAAAGGATTCGACACCGAGATTAATCAGGCGCGGGATGGCCCCAACCGCATCATTCGTATGAAGCGTGCTGAGCACCAGGTGACCGGTCAGCGCTGCCTCTGTCGCTATCGTTCCGGTTTCGGAGTCGCGTATCTCCCCAATCAGAACCACGTTTGGATCTTGACGGAGGATCGCTCGTAGCGCCGAGGCAAATGTCAGACCTCGTTCCGAGACCACCTGAACCTGGTTCACGAGAGGGAGCTTGTATTCAACAGGATTTTCGACGGTCGTGATGTTTCGGCCGATGCTCTTGATCTCGTTCAATCCTGCGTACAATGTCGTAGTCTTTCCGCTCCCGGTCGGCCCGGTGACCAACACGATGCCGTTGGGAAGAGAGAGCAGCGAGCGAAACTGTTTGAGGTTACTCTCCGAGAAACCGAGATTGTCGAGACTGACCATCATCGCCGTCTTCCCGAGCAACCGGAGAACCATTTTCTCTCCGTAGAGGAGCGGGAGCGAGTTGATTCGCACGTCAAAAACCCGATCGGCAAACGTGAGCGAGATTCTGCCATCCTGCGGAATCGTCCGCTCAAACATGTCCATTCCCGCACGGGCCTTGACCACAGCAATAACGCCTTGATGATACGTCGTCGGCAGCGAAACGATCCTCTGGAGGACCCCATCGATCCGGAACCGGATCATCAGCTCGTCTTCCCCCGGCTCGATGTGAATGTCACTCGACCCGGACTTCGCAGCTCGGAGGAGGAGCTCATCGACGAGCTTCGCCATAGACGCTTCCGTGTCGAGTCTTGCCTCGGAAACCAAGCCTTTCGTGCCGCGTTTTCGTATGTCGAACTTCGACAGGTCGAGCGCAGAGCCAACGCGCTGAAGCTTGTCGAGCGCGCCTCCGTACTTCTGCACCGCGGACTCGAAGTCAGAGATCGTCGTGATGACAGGGAGGATCCTGCAACTGGT
>CAZTKU010000226.1:0-4470 GCA_964614245.1 uncultured Ignavibacteriaceae bacterium | reverse complement strand
TTTTCAATAGGGGTCGAAGAAGTCAATGCAATGCGGTCTGTCCTGTTTAGTGCCAAGAGCCGCGCGTTAGGAATCCCTGCCTGCTGTTACTCTGTCGAACCGTTGTTCCAACAAGTCGATTTTTCTCTGATTGATTTTCATCCTTCCGCTTGGTAGCTTTACTTACCGCAGTCACTCATTCTTTCTCACCATAACCCTGAGCTGGCCAAAGACCTATGCTTGCCAAATGTCTGCGATCCCTTTTCCTCCTTGAAATTTTCGTCTGCAGTCCCATCTTCCTTTCAGTCTGCCAAACTAACAATCCTGTCGCTGACCCGAAAGCGCATGCCACCTCAGGCGGTGCCCGGTTTACGATACTCGCGCCCGAGTTGATTCGAATGGAGTGGTCAGAGAACGCCACATTCGAGGATCGAGCGTCGCTTGTCTTCGTCAATCGAAGGCTGCCCGTGCCTGCGTTTCAGAAGAGCGATGAAGGGGAATGGCTCATTCTCCGGACTGACAAGCTGACGCTTCGATACAAGAAACGGAGTGGGATGTTCGGACAGGATAATCTGAGCATCACATTCGATCTCGGCGGAAGAAACGTGACCTGGCATCCAGGCCTGGATGACAAAGGGAATCTGCGCGGAACAATCCGCACGCTCGACGGGGTGAAGGGCGCCACAGCGCTCGAGCCGGGGTTGCTGTCAAGAGATGGTTGGGTGGTGATTGATGACTCGGAGCGTCCGCTGTTCGACAGGAGCGACTTGCCCTGGGTTGTTGGACGGCAGGGAGACAACCGTCAAGACCTCTACTTTTTCGGATACGGGCACGACTACAAGAAAGCGCTCTTCGATTTCACGCGTGTGGCAGGGAGAATTCCGATCCCGCCCCGCTTCGCGTTCGGCCTCTGGTGGTCGCGCTATTGGGGTTACACGGACAGAGAATTCCAGGAGCTCGTTCGCGAATTTGAGACCTATGACGTGCCGCTGGATGTTCTCGTCATCGACATGGATTGGCATCTGACCTTCAACCAGCGTTGGCACAAGAGAGTCTTGGACCAGGCTGGTGAGCAACTCGGCTGGACGGGATATACGTGGGACAAGAATTTCTTCACTGATCCGGAAGGATTTCTCAGATGGTGCGAGAAGAAGGGGCTCAAGACTCCACTCAATCTTCATCCAGCTTCGGGCGTTCAGCCTCACGAGGAACACTATCCTGAAATGGCGAGAGCGATGGGGATTGACCCCTCGACGAAGAAGTATGTTCCGTTCGACATCGTCGACAAGAACTTCGCGACGAACTTCCTGAATCTCATCATTCGCCCGCTTGAGAAGCAGGGGGTAGACTTCTGGTGGCTCGACTGGCAGCAGTGGGGCACAACGAAAGTCCCCGGCGTAACGCCCACGTGGTGGTTGAACTACGTTTTCTTCACCGATATGGAGAGAAAGAACGAAAGCAGACCGCTCCTCTTTCATCGGTGGGGAGGGCTGGGCAACCATCGGTATCAAATTGGCTTTTCGGGCGATGTCATCAACGTCTGGGAATCGCTGGCGTTCCAGCCGTACTTCACGGCTACAGCTGCGAATGTCGGCTATGGGTACTGGAGCCACGATATCGGGGGACACATGCCCGGACCTGAACCGCCGGAGCTCTACACGCGCTGGATTCAGTGGGGTATTTTCAGCCCGATCATCAGGACTCATACGACCAAGAATCCTGCCGCAGAACGTCGCATTTGGGCCTACCCGCCAGAGTATTTTCTCGTGATGAGAGACGCGATTCTCCTCCGTTACGCGATGATCCCATACATCTACACGGCTGCGCGCCGGACGTACGACACGGGTCTCTCCATCTGTCGGCCGATGTATCACGAGTATCCTGATCGGGACGAAGCGTACGATTTCAGCGACCAATACATGTTCGGTGACAGACTGATGGTAGCTCCCGTGACGACCCCGATGTCTCAGGATAGTCTCCTCGCGTCGAAGAAAGTCTGGCTCCCCGAAGGGAAGTGGATAGAGTGGTTTACCGGGAAAGAACTGAGCGGTCCGGCTGTCCTTGATCGCGCATTCGCCATCGATGAAATTCCAGTTTATGTCAAAGCCGGATCGATCATCCCGATGCAGCCAAAAATGAGGAACACGAGCGAGAAGCCTGTCGATCCTCTCATTCTGATGATATTCCCTGGCGACACCGGTTCGGCGCGGATTTACGAGGATCAAGGGAACTCATTGGGGTATCAAAAGGACGAATTCGCGTGGACGAGGGTCAAGACTTCATTTCGTGACCCCGAAACGTTCAAGATCGAAATCTCGCCCCTCGAGGGCAAGTGTCCAGGGATGTTAACAGAGAGAGGCTATGAGGTTCAGCTTCCCGGCTGGTGGCCTCCCGTTGGAGTGTCGTGCAACGGTGTCGCCATTCCGTATTCTGCGAACGGCATCTCTTCGAGCTGGAGGTATGACGGCGACAAGCTGATGTCGATCATCGTCCTTCCAAAATTTGGTGTCGATCAAAAAGTGGAAGTGCTTGTCACACTGCCGCCGAGATTTGAGAGCAAGTCGAAGCTTCTAGATGGAACGCGAGGAGTTCTCTCGAGACTTCGGCGGGTGATGCCGCTCCTCAATAGCACGTGGCCGAAAGAATGGTCTCCTGATATTCTGGTGCACGCTGCGCAGGCAGGGAACAGAATCGGAATCAATCCAGGTAATGCGGAGACCGAGCTCAGTCAACTCCGCAGTGAACTCCCCGAGGTGTTGAAGCAAATCCAATCGCTCGACATCGACCCGGCGATTCGCGCCAAGGTCCTCAATCATCTTTCCGGAATGCTGGGCCAATAGGGATTCGTCGTCACCGGTTCAGAACTGCGCTCGGCGCTCGTGGGGTGGCACATCGTGTCGTGATAATCCACTTGGTTGCTTTGCCATTTCCCTCTTCGTTGTCTATATTGGTCGGAAATTGACCGCTCCTCTTGAAGCCTTACCTTCTTCTCACTTTCCAAAGGTGTTCAGCATGAGAATCTTCCGCATTCTTGTCTTCATCTCACTGGTACTCTCCATTCGATCCTTCTCACAAGCCAGCCGCGAGCTCCTCGATTCGAAGATCCGGGATCTTCTCCACGAGGCGCTCAGTGGCGAGCTTGCCAAAGAGCACGTCATCCAAATTACGCGGCACCATCGAATCCAAGGGTCACGCGGATACCGGGATGCCGCTCAGTACGTGCTGCAACAGCTCCGCGCATATGGTTACTCGGAGAAAGACGCGTACATGGAGTCGTACAAATCCGATGGGCGAGTCGTTTACCAGACATGGCAGTCGCCGTCTGGCTGGGACATCTCCTGGGGCGAATTGCGGATGATCGAGCCGTACGAAGAGCGCATCGTCGGCTATCCGGAAATCGCGATGAGCGTGATGACCTATTCCAACCCGGGTGATGTCACAGCGGAGCTCGTGTGGGTGGGAGGCGGGACAAGCGATGATGACTACAAGGGCAAAGACGTTGCGGGAAAGATTGTCCTTGCGACCGGCTACGGCGGAGCCGTGCACCGCCTTGCCGTGCTGAAGTACGGCGCGAAGGCCGTTGTTGGTTATCTCGATGACGAGCGGGCGAAGGATCATCCCGACATTCTGCAGTACACCGGCATGTGGCCGAAGACGGAGGAGCTGGAGCGCGTGACATTTGGGTTTAACCTCAGCAACAGGCAGGGGGAGAAGCTGAGAGACCTCATCCTCAGCGGAAAGAAAGTTGTCGTGCGCGGACAGGTGAAGGGGATCGGACTTGAGCCGTACTTCATGGACATTGTCGTTGCCCATCTGCGCGGGTCCGAAAAGCCGGAAGAGGAGCTTGTGTTGAGCGCGCACCTTGATCACCCGAAGGAATCTGCCAATGACAATGCGAGCGGCTCCGCAGCGATCTTAGACGTCGCTCGAACCCTGAAAGAGCTGACAGATTCAGACCGCCTCCCGCGGCTGAAGCGATCCATACGGTTCGTCTGGGTGCCTGAGTGGAACGGGACGATGCCGTATATTGATGCGCATCCCGAACTCGTCGGACCCGCGCTCGGCGGCAAGTTCCTCGGCAATCTCAATCTCGATATGGTGGGGGAGAACGAGGAACTCCTGCACTCTCGACTCATACTCACCCGGACACCCAGCTCCATTCCCTCAGTGCTGAACGATGTTGTTGAGAATATGGCGCAGATGGTCGATGGTCTCGACATTCGAACGCCACGGGGGAGTCTGTCGGAGTTAAACTATCGCGTCGTCCCATATTCAGGCGGCAGCGATCATATGATGTTCATCGACCGGAAGATCCCAGGCGTGATGATGGTCCATGGTCCTGACTATACGCATCACACGTCGGACGACACGCCGGACAAAGTCGATCCTGTCGAGCTGGAGCGAAGCGAGGTCATCGCGGCCGGGACAGTATTCTTCCTGGCCAATCTGGAGCCAAATCAGGCTCTTGACCTTGCGTATCTGGCCTGCGCG
>CAZTKU010000225.1:0-4471 GCA_964614245.1 uncultured Ignavibacteriaceae bacterium | reverse complement strand
GTGCCCTTTTTCGTCGGGGCGGTGGGATTCGAACCCACGACCTCTTGGTCCCGAACCAAGCGCGCTAGCCAGGCTGCGCCACGCCCCGGAAGTATTCAATGAAGTCTGATAAGCTCTGGAGCCAGGTCCCGCTCGATACGGCCGAGCGGGATCCTCGTTCCGACATGCGACTCACTTCGTTCGTCGGTCGGAACGGGACTGCGCCACGCCCCGGAAGTATTCAATGAAGTCTGATAAGCTCTGGAGCCACGCCCCGAGGTTGTTGGACGAACTGAAGCAATATAGCGAACCGCTGCCGTAAAATCAACGAACTTCTGGGCGATTCACGGCTTGGCACGTCTCGAGCGAAAAACCTTCTCGATGTCTCGTGCAATCTCGGCATGCTCGCTGTCTGGTGCCATCGCTAACCAATGGATCCGCTCATCAGCCTTGAACCATGTCAATTGACGCTTTGCGAATCGACGCGTGTTCTGCTTGATCAGAAAAACCATCTCGTCATAGTTCTGCATACCAGCCAAGTAGTCAAACACTTCCTTGTAACCAACCGTATTGAGCGCGTTAACCCGTTTGTCAAGTCCCATCTTCTTCAATGCTCGCACCTCATCAACGAGCCCGTCTGCGATCATCCGATCGACTCGTTGGTCGATACGAGCGTAGAGCTCTCTCCGCTCCCATTCCAGTCCGACCTGGATTGTTTCGAAGCCCGGCGCTTTCTCTTGTTCAGCGTGGAATTGCGAAAGCGGCTTGCCGGTAATGTGGAACACTTCGAGTGCACGAATCACCCGACGCGGCGTCACCTCCTTCATATTGGCTAGCGCGGCCGGGTCAACCTTCTTCAGAGCATCAAGAAGTAGTCCGATTCCTTCCCGTTGCCATTGTTCTGTCAGTTGTTCGCGTATTTCCGGATCCTTCCCCGGACCCTCGAAGAGCCCATCGATCACGGCTTTGACATAAAGTCCAGAGCCTCCGGCCAGAATCGGAACCATTCCGTGCTTCAGGATGGCGTGAACCACAACTCGGGCATCCTTTCCAAACTGCCCGGCACTGTACTCCTCGTCAGGCTCGAGCAGATCGATGAAGTGATGCTTCACTCTCCTGCGGTCTGCCAAGCTCGGCTTCGCGGTTCCGATGTCCAAACGCTTGTAGGTCTGTCTTGAATCTGCTGAGAGGATTTCTCCATTCAGCAATTCAGCCAGTAACAGTGAGATGCAGGTCTTTCCCGATGCGGTAGGACCAACGATCGCGAGGATGCGAGGAAGATTCAAGTGAAGATCGTCGATGCGAGACTTTACCCGTTCACAAACTCAGTGTGCGGTTTTCCCAATCACTCAATGACCCGATGATTCGATGGTTCATTCACTCAACCCCTCACTCTCTACTTTCCGCTCCAGCCTTTCTTGCCGATGAGCGGCACGAATTTGAAACCGCGCACTTCCTTTGTTTCGAATTCGTCGCCATGCTTCGTGATGACACGAAGGTTCTGGATGTCGATGTCGCCCACCGGGATCACAAGCCGGCCCCCTTCTGCCAGCTGTTTCATGAGCGGCTCCGGGACATCGGGAGCTGCCGCGGTCACAATTATTCCGTCATAAGGAGAGAATTCCGACCAGCCGACGGTGCCATCACCAGCCTTCGACGCGATACGGTATTCCAGCTTTTCCAGGAGTTTTCGAGCCAGGAGAAGCAATTCCATATGACGCTCGATCGTAAAGACTCTGCATCCCATCTCGGCGAGTATAGCGGCTTGATAGCCCGATCCGGTTCCAACCTCGAGGACCTTGTCACCTGGTTTGGGTGCAAGCTCCTGAGTCATGCAAGCAACGGTGTAAGGCTGTGAGATGGTTTGGGATTTCGCAATGGGCAGGGCTGAATCATCGTATGCCCGATTGATGAAGGGCTCAGAAACGAAAAGGTGACGCTCAATTTTTGCCATCGCCTGCAGGAGACGCTCGTCCGTGATGCCGCGGTCCCTGAGGAGTTCGATCATTTCGCGGCGTTCCTCTTCAAATCGACCCATTAGTAATCCTTCAGCAACACTTGAAGAAATCGTTTGGTGGTTGCCAAGTGCGTCATGTGACTGCGTCCCTTGCCGTACACCGTGGCGATGGGTACGAAGTCTATCGTGAAACCCCTCAGCGCCGATTTGATCAAAAGCTCCGTCTCAGCCTCATAGCCGTCGGACTCGAGCCGGATCGCCTCCAGAACCTCGCGGCCCAGTAGACGAAATCCCGACTGACTGTCCCTGATGGCCCGTCCTGTCCGTGCGGAGACGAGGCCGGATGTAATCGCGTTGGAAAGCACTCGATGAAACGGCATCTGCGTGCCAACCCTCATCCTGTTGCCAATGACAAGATTTGCATGCCTGCTCCTTCTCGCTTCGAGGAACTTCGGTATCTCCTCGGGAAGATGTTGGAGATCGGCATCGATGGTCAGAGCAGACTCATAGCCGTTTGATGAACAGAAGAAGTCAAATCCCGTTCGAAGTGCGGCCCCTTTCCCCTTGTTGGCTTGGTGCTGCAAGAGGTTCACGCCCGATCTCAAGGCCACATCTGAAGTGCCATCGGTCGAGCCGTCATCGACGACAATGATGTCGCGATTGTCAACAAAAGGAGTGAGCCGATGCAGCAACTCCGGAAGTGTCTCCTCAGCGTTTAAAGCCGGTATGATGACAGCAATCATGGTGCTCATTCACCTAGACTTTGAGAGCATCGGCGATTATCGCAACGCGCTTCATTTCCTTCACATCGTGCACTCGAATGACGTTCGCGCCGTTGAGGATGCAAGCCGTCACAGCAGCAGCGGTTCCTTCTAGCCGCTGATCGACTGGGAGACTCGACAACATCCCGATGAACGACTTGCGCGATGGTCCAACGAGGAGAGGATAACCAAGATCTGTGAACGCACCAAGTCGTCTGATCAGCTCGAGATTGTGTTCGAGGTTCTTTCCGAAACCGATGCCGGGATCGACAATGATCTGTCCCACTCCAGCATTTCGCGCTTTGGCGGCCTGATTGTACAGGAACTCACCGATCTCAGTCACGACGTTCTCATAATGCGGATCCACCTGCATCGTTCTTGGCGTGCCCTTCATGTGCATAATCACGAGTGATGCGCGATGGCGGGCAACCACTTGATTCATCTCCGCATCGAATGTCGATCCACTTATGTCATTGACAATGACGGCTCCCGCGTTCAATGCAGCCTCGGCGATCTTCGCTTTGTACGTATCGATAGAAATCGGGACACTTACCTCTTTCGCGAGCCGATCGATGACCGGCACGACTCTCCGCAGCTCTTCTTCCATAGGCAAAGGCTCAGAGCCTGGCCGCGTAGATTCTCCGCCGATATCGAGGAAATCGGCACCCTGATTCACCATCTCACGTGCCCTCGCGAGAGCGTCTTCAAGCGTGTAGAATTTTCCGCCGTCAGAGAACGAATCAGGCGTGACATTGAGCACACCCATGATGTGAGTTCGCGAGGAAAGGTCGTACGTCAGGGGGCCAAAACGGAATCGAAAACTTAGACCGACCGTCGTGTTCATCGCGAAGCCATGGTTATCATCAAGAAGATCGTGGCGGAAAAGAAGAGCAAGTGCAACTCTGCGGCTTCAGGCGACGAGGAAAATGGAAAGAGATCCGGCTTTGGTGAAATTTATGGTTCACTGCACGAGTGATAAAAGCCGCACTTGGGACAAATCAATTTGCACTTCCGGTTCTCCAGCAAGGTCCCGCAATTCACGCAGTATTGCCAGTAGTGGATGGGATTCGTCTCACACGAGTCCGGAGTAGAATCACCTTGCTGCTGTGGTTCCTGCTTATCCATGCTGAAAAATACGCAAGATGTCGTGGGTTGTCAAGAATTGACCATTCGTGTCTGCTACCACGCGAGGCGCAAGAGAGCAATGCCGACAGCCTTCACCGCCCCCACCATATTGTAGGGCTCCCGTTCTGTCGTCATCTCGGGGAGATCAAGAGAGGAGTGGTAGTAGGCTGAATAGTCAATGAAGACCGAATCCGGGTGCCCCTTCCACGCCTTCGAAGCCCATCCTTCCGTCTGGCGTAACCGTTTCAGCTCATTCCACGCTCCTGTATACACGGTCACGGACGGGATCTTGAAGTCCGGAACCTTGAGGTGCCTCAGATAACTGGGGAAAAAAACGTATGAGTCGGTTCCACCCTGAGATGGATTGGTAGTGGATTCGACCCAATACCCCTTCTTGCCCGCGTACTCTTCGCCGATCGCTTCGAGGGTTCGCAGCAGCCTTTCGTTATGCTTCACATCATTCGATTCGAAATACAGGCAGTCACGTGTCACGCCAGTTCCAATTTCGTCAAGGTTGATGACTCCCAGGATTTGCTCAAGCTCGTCCTTCCGAGCCTTCACGTAATGCTCCGTGGAGTGTATTTCAGTCCCCCAAACGACGAACTGAATCGAGAATTTCGGCTTCGGAATTGCTTTGGACTGAACAAGG
>CAZTKU010000224.1:0-4479 GCA_964614245.1 uncultured Ignavibacteriaceae bacterium | reverse complement strand
ATCGGATGCCCTCCAAAGATACGGATTTCTCTGAAAAAGATTCATCCGCGTGAAGGGGTAGCGTCACCGTGCTCGATCTTTCGACAAACCTGGCACAAAAAAAAGGTCGGGTTTTCCACCCGACCTTTTGATAGACGTCCGGCGCCACGTCAATCAGTCTTGCTTCATTTTCTTCGCCGCGATGAAGTAGAAAATGATGAGTGCGAGCCCACCCCAAACCAGCATGCTCGCCAGGTAAATCGAGTCGCGCAGATTGTAGACCTCATCAAGCCAGGTGGCGATGAGTGAGCCGATACCGACAAACATTGCAAGCAATCCCCACTTCAGGCTCGAGAGAGGATTCGCTCTGAAAATCTCCCTTGCGGAGATCCCTTTGAAATCAGCGGGGCTGACCCCTTTTTCGATCATCGCCATTCGTTCCTTGTGTCTCGATTCAATCCACCGCCAGAGCACCAAGCCGACTGATCCGAATACTATCAACGCACCCAAAATTGGTTCCATAGAGGTACTCCTTTCTGTTCACCTGTGAATTGACGTTGACTAGCCCCTTTGGTATCTTTGACCTGAGTTCTGTCGGAAAGGTTTCGAGCAGCGTCCCCTCGTCTCTGTAACCCTGGGCCCTTTTGGACGGTCTAAGAGTGTGCAGGGTCCTGCAAACGAGAATAATGGCTAAACCTGATCAGGAAATCGTTCGGCGCATTCTAGCTGGGGAGAAACGCGCCTTCGGAGAGCTCGTCGATCGTCACAAAGACAAGGCGATGACGCTCGCTCTGCGCATGCTCAAGAACAGGGAGGATGCTGAAGAGGCTCTCCAGGATGCCTTTGTGCGAGCGTTTCATGCCCTGCCGCGGTTCGAATGGAAGGCAAGCTTTGCCACTTGGTTTTATCGAATTGTGTACAACGTCTGCGCCACAGCGTTAAGCAAGAAGGAAGAGGGCATTCACATCCCTCTTGACGAAGAAGATGAACAAACGCTCGAGCTGCCGAGCGAGGGTGCTCCGCCGGACGTTGAGTTTGCATCGAATGAATTCCAGCAGACCGTCATGGAAGAGGTGCAGAAGATGCCGCAGCTGTACGGCGCAATCTTCACGCTGTTCTTTGTGCAGGATATGAGTTATGAACAGATTGTAGAAGTCACGGGTTTACCGCTTGGCACGGTGAAGGTCCGACTGTTCCGTGCCAGAACCATGATGCGGAGCGCTGTTACGAAGCGCCTCGGGATAAAGAAAGAGATCACGGTGTAGAATCAAGAAGGAGTCACCAGCGAGGGGATTTGACAATGAACCATCTTACCACCAGAGAGATTCTGCAGTATGTGGACGGAACGATTCTGAACGGGGAGCGCACCTCTGTTGTTTCGCATCTCGAAGTGTGTCCGCGGTGCGTGAAGGAGGTTGAGTTCCAACGAGCCCTGGGGCGAATAGCGCGACAAGAGCCGCTTGAGGCAGCGTCCGAACAACTCAAGGGGCGGGTCATGGAACGCGTTGCGCCGGGCAAACAGCATCTGTGGTTTCAAAAGATCATCAACAATCTCGGCAGTGTCTTTGCGATGATTATTGTGCTGGGTATTCTCGGCTATGCCCTCCTCACACCGACGGCGTGGAAATCGTCGGATCAACCAACGGTGATCACCGACGTGTTGAAGACGTATTCCGACCTCTACGGCCAGGCAAAGCAGTATCTTAAAACTGAATCCACAAAACTGGAGAGCACAGGGACTGCAAGTTCTTGGACGGGTTCGAACCGACTCATCGCTCTTACGTTGTTTTCTCTTGTTATCCTGATTGCGATTGACGGTCTGGTTCTTCGCAAGATTACGAAGTTGCGACTGTAAACAACGCCTCGATCACCTCGCTTCGCGGGCGTTTGCCAGTGGCGGACGCCCGTTGCTGTTTTCGTCCCTCTCCGTCTTTTCGACTTTTCTTTAAATCCTTTTTCCTCTATATTGACACATGAGTTTTTCAATTCGGGCCGCGCTCGTATCTCAGGAACACTGCGCAGAGGACCAGTAGAAGGGATCCCTTGTTGTCGAAACGACTCAACATCTTCTTTATCGGTGATATTAATGGCAAGCCGGGTGTGACGCTAACGGCGACTCTGCTCAAACAGTATGCAAAGAAGTATGAAATTGATTTCTGCATAGCGAACGGCGAGAACGTGAATGAGGGGAAGAGCATCATGGAGCAGGAGGCGAAAGAGCTCTTCGACATGGGTATTCACGTCATCACTACTGGCAATCACGTTTGGGACCGGTGGCAGGTCAAGGCACTCCTTGCGAGCGAGCGAAACGTCCTACGTCCGCTGAACTATCCCAAGGAGAACCCCGGCTACGGCTATGTGGTCTATGACCTGAAGGAGAAAGGGCGGGTAGGGGTGGTCAACCTTCAAGGTCGGACCTATATGCAGCCGATCGATGATCCTTTTAAGGCAGCAGACTGGGCAATCAGCAAGATTGCCAATGAAACGAAGGTCATCGTGATCGACATGCACGCTGAAGCGACGGCGGAGAAAATGGCGCTCGCGTGGCATCTGGAAGGGCGAGTGAGCGCTTTGATTGGCACGCATACGCACATACCCACTGCGGATGCGCGGATCCTACCCAAAGGGACTGCGTACATCACCGACGTCGGGATGACAGGTCCGTTCGATTCCGTAATCGGGATGAAGAAGGAAATTGCCATCAAGCGCTTCCAGCATCAAATCCCGTATAAGTTCGAACTTGCCCAGCACGATGTCCGCTTCTGCGCAGTGTATTTCCAGGTGGATACTGAAACGGGGAAGACGGTCAAGATTGAACAGGTGATTTTCCCCGCATTCTCATGATTGCCGGCCCCGGCGCCGATTGGAACCACAGTAGATTTACTCTCATCATAAGTTTCCCGAAGACTGCTCAAGCGACGATTTCCATTTCTCATCCCAATGTTCTGCCATGCCCGCACAAATCATTGACGGTAAGAAAATCTCCGAAGACATCAGGCGCGAGGTGAAGGAGGAGACTGCGCGACTTAAGGCGTCGATTGGAATCACGCCTGGCCTCGCATTTGTTCTCGTGGGGGAAAATCCTGCTTCGCAGTCCTACGTCAAAATGAAGGGAAAAGCCTGCGAAGAAGTGGGATTCTACTCTGTAACGGAGAAAATGCCGGCCGAGACTCGCGAGGATGCACTGCTGGAGAAGGTGAGGGAATTCAATCAAGACCCTCGCGTCCATGGGATCCTTGTTCAGCTCCCGCTTCCCAAACACATCAGTGAGCACAAAGTGATCGAGTCGATTGATCCGAAGAAGGATATCGATGGGTTTCATCCCATCAATGTGGGAAAGCTGGTCATCGGTGAAGAAGGCTTTCGGCCCTGCACCCCTGCGGGTATCCAGGAACTCCTCTTGCGAAGCGGCAACGATCCCTCCGGAAAGCACGTCGTGATCGTCGGGCGCAGCAATATCGTGGGCAAGCCTATTGCGAACATTCTGCTACAGAAACGGTCGGGAGCAAACGCGGTTGTCACCATTGCGCACACCGGAGCGAAGGACCTGTCCATTTACACCAAGAAAGCGGATATCCTGATTGCTGCGATGGGCAAGGCGGAAATCATCACGGGGTCGATGTTGAAGGAGGGGGTTGTCGTCATTGATGTCGGGTCCAATCGGATTGATGATCCGTCGGCGAAAAACGGTTATCGCTTTGTCGGCGATGTGGATTTCGAATCTGCATGCAAGGTGGCCAAAGCGATTACCCCGGTCCCCGGCGGCGTGGGGCCGATGACCATTGCCATGCTTCTCAGGAATACCTTGCAGGCAGCAAAAGCAAGCATCCAAGCTCGACAACCTGCCGGATAGCCCCCGCGGACGAATGATGAGCCAGCGCTGGATCCTTGTCGCGCTCTACGCGTTTTTCATTGCGGGCGCGATGTGGAATAGCCTGAGAGCATTGCAGCCGCTGATGATGATGGCAACGCCGGTCGTGATCCTCGTGATTGCGATCGCAGCGTTCGCTCTGACATATCAGATCAACCTGAAGAGTGTCGGAGCAGGAGCGGCAGTCATGGTGTTGGTGTTCCTCTGCGAGGCATCGGGTGTCAACCTGGGATTTCCATTCGGGGATTACGCCTTCACCAACCTGTTGGGGCCGAAACTGCTCGATGTGCCGCTCCTTATCCCTTTTATCTGGATTGGCATCCTCGTGCCGAGTTGGATTGCATCAGGGAAATTTCTGAAGTACAAACACATCGTTGTTGCATCCGTTCTTGTGACGGCGTTTGATGCGGTGATGGAGTTTGCGGCAGATGCGCTCGACTTGTGGCATTGGAAGGGAGGACTGCCAACGGAGCTCAACTACATCAGCTGGTTCGTCATTTCCTATCTTTCACTTTCCCTCCTTCACAAGCACGCAGCGGAGAGAGAACCGAATCCTCTCATTGCTCATCTCCTCGTTTGCCAATTGCTCTACTTTCTCCTTACGGACGTCGGAATGCGGTTTGTTTTTC
>CAZTKU010000223.1:0-4581 GCA_964614245.1 uncultured Ignavibacteriaceae bacterium | reverse complement strand
GCGGTCGGGTACGTCCACGCACAGGATCGGTTATGGCAGATGGAGCTGATGCGGAGGGCGGGTGAAGGCAGGTTGGCCGAAGTCCTCGGTGAACCCGCTCTCAAGATCGACCGGATGTTCCGGACCCTTGGCATTTGGCAGCAGGCTTTAGAGATCGCGCCGACCATCGACGAGAAAACGCGCACAGCTCTCCAGGCTTACGCCGACGGTGTATCCTCTTTCATCGAAACGCACAAGGGAGAATATCCCATTGAGTTTGACCTGCTAGATATTGAGCCGGAGCCGTGGAAGATTGAACACTCCCTCATGATCAGCCGATTGATGGCTTGGGAGCTGAACTACTCCCGTTGGGTCGATATCACTCTCGCCCAACTGGTTGAACGATTCGGTGAGGTAAAGGCGGCGGAGATCTTTCCCACGTGGCCGGAGGGAGCGCCCGTGATCGTCCCGTCTGAGCTCCGCGGCAAGAAGGTCGCCGACCTGGGGAAACAGCTCCTCCAGGCGGATCAGGCATTTCGGACCCTGATGGGCAACGACGGCCTTGAGACAGGGAGCAACGCCTGGGCTATCGCCGGATCACGGTCGGTAACGGGTAAGCCTATCCTTGCAAACGATCCGCACCTCTTGTTCTCCGTCCCTGGACGGTGGTACGAGCTCCACATGATGGCACCAGGACTGGATGTCGCAGGAGCCTCTATCGCCGGTGTGCCCTTTGTCGTCATTGGCCGAAATCAGCATGTCGCCTGGGGAGTTACCAATGCGATGGTGGACGATGAGGACTTCTATGTTGAGCAAGTCGATTCGATCCAACATCCCTCTCGATATCGCTTCAACAATGCGTGGCGACCTCTCGAACAACAGGTTGACACCATCCTCGTAAAGAACGGTCCGCCGGTTCTGCTGACAGTCTATCGAACTCACCGTGGCCCGATCGTCAATCGCATAGAGCCGTCCGCAGAGCTTTCCCAGAACCTGCTTTCCATGCGATGGATGGGTCACGAGCTGTCAAATGAGGCGGGCGCATTCTACCGGCTCAATCGTGCCGGCAACTGGAGCGAGTTCCTGGAAGGGCTCAAGTACTTTGCCGTTCCGGCGCAGAACTTCGTCTATGCCGATGACCAGGGAAATATCGCTCACCACACCGGAGGGAGAATTCCTGTCCGGAGCACGAAGTCGCCGACGCTTCTCTTCCCGGGCTGGACCGATCAGTATGACTGGAAAGGCTTCGTGCCGTTTGAAGAGATGCCGCAGGTGCTCAATCCCCCTGAAGGATTCATTGCCGCCGCGAATAACAAGATTGTCGCTGATTCCTATCCCCACTACATTTCCAACCTCTGGGAACCGCACTGGCGAATTTTGCGTATTACCGAGGTGCTCCGGAGTCAACCGAGATTCTCGGTTGAAGATCTCCAGCGCTTGCAGCTCGATGTTTTCTCGCCGCATGCCCGCGAGCTCGTTCCGATCATTCTCAATGCGTTCGAAACGAAGACCGTCACTGATCCCGACGTGAGAACGGCGCTCAATTACTTCCGCAACTGGAACTATGAGATGAAGTCCGATGATGTCCGGACAACGTTGTTTCAAGCGTTCTTCGTCCAAATGGTTCAGAACACATTCGAAGATGAGATGGGGCCGGAGCTCATAGCGCTCTACGACACGCTGGCCAACGTACCGATGACAGTCTTAACAATGCTGATGAAGAAAGGCTCGTCGGTTTGGTTCGACAACGTTAGGACACCTCAGGTGGAGTCAATGGTGGACATCATCCGGGAAAGTCTGGAAGATGCGCTCCACGGTCTGAAGACTACGTATGGCGGGGAATTGAAGGAGTGGCAATGGGGAACCGTTCACCAGGTCGAGTTCCCACACGTCTTCGGTGCGAACGATTTGCTGCGGAGAGTATTTGACCTCGGTCCATATCCCGTCGGTGGGTCTCATTCGACAGTCAACAATGGGGACTACCGGCTCAAGAAGCCGTTCCTCAACCACATCGGGCCGTCGACAAGACAAATCTTTGACCTCTCCGATGTGAACAATGGCCGCGCCGTAACACCGCCCGGCCAATCCGGGCAGGTGTTCCATCGCCACTACGATGATCAGATTCAGCTGTGGTTGAACGGCGGTTACCGCCGGATGAGGCTGGACAGCTCGAGCGTCGAAAACTCCAAGCACGAACTTCTCCTGTTGAGGCCGCGCAAGTGATGGTTTCGGAGACCCTCATAGCGAGGCTTCGCAACGCTGATGCCGTCTGTGTCTTGACGGGAGCGGGAATCTCCGCCGAGAGCGGTGTGCCGACATTTCGAGGAGAAGAAGGGCTCTGGAAGAAGTTCAGACCTGAGGAACTGGCGAACTTCGACGCGTTTATTCGAAATCCCGTTCTTGTCTGGGAGTGGTACGCCTACCGGCGGCGATTGATTCAGGATGTGAAGCCAAATCCGGCGCACCACGCGCTGGTTGAGCTTGAGAAGCGTGTAACGGATTTCACGCTGGTCACGCAGAATGTCGATAACCTGCACAGGCGCGCGGGGAGCAAGCATGTCGTCGAGCTGCACGGGAACATCGAGCGAAGTTATTGCATCGACTGCCGCACGTTCGAAGCCGATGTCAAGATTGATGAGCTGAAGGAGGCACCGCGCTGCAAGAAGTGCGGCGGTCTGGTGCGACCGGATGTCGTCTGGTTTGGCGAGGTCCTGCCGGCGGCTGCGTTTTCGGAAGCGGCGTCTGCCGCCAGTCGTTGTGACGTGTTTCTCTCTGTCGGCACCTCTGCGGTCGTCTATCCCGCTGCGTCGCTTCCGTTCAGTGCGATCGAGCACGGTGCATACGTCGTCGAAATCAATCGTGAGTACACTGATCTTTCATCTCATGCCCAGGAAACAATCCTTGGGAAAGCAGGAGAAATCCTGCCACAACTAGTGGAAGCCATCTCCAAAACAAACCTCTAGGTGTTCTATGAATCGCCCGTCGAAATTCGGTAATACCAAGATCGTATGCACCATCGGCCCGGCATCACAAAGTGTCGACGTCCTTGTCGAATTGATCGAAGCCGGAATGGATGTAGCGCGGTTGAACTTCTCTCATGGTACGCACGAGCAACATTTGAAAGTGATTGAAAACGTCAAAGAGGCAAGCAGAAAGACAGGGGAATACATCACGCTCTTGCAGGATCTCAGTGGGCCGAAAATCCGGACCGGCCTGCTCGGAGAGAAAACGGTTGAGCTCAAGACCGGCGCCACATTCACCTTTACGATCAACGATGTTCCGGGCAATGTTCAACGAGTCTCGACAACCTACCGCGAGCTGCCGAAGGATGTAGAAATTGGCGATACGATCCTGGTCGATGATGGGAAAATGAAGCTCACCGTGCTGTCAAAGAATGAGAGCGATGTCGTGTGCAAGGTCGTCAACGGAGGCATCCTTTCAGAAAAGAAGGGGATGAACCTGCCGGGCGTGAAGGTAAGCGTTCCGTCGTTCACGGAGAAGGATGTCGTTGACCTCAAGTTCGGGCTTGCCAATGATATTGACTATGTAGCCCTCTCATTCGTCCGGGCGGCTGAAGACATCCGACAGCTGCGGGAGATCCTGATCAAGGAGGCGCCAAAGAGCAAGCGTATCCCGATTGTGGCGAAGATCGAGAAAGGGGAGGCCGTCGAGGCGATCGATGCGATCATCAAGGAAGCAGACGTGATCATGGTCGCACGGGGCGACCTGGGCGTCGAGCTTCCTCCTGAAGATGTCCCGGTGATCCAGAAGATGATCGTTCGGAAGTGCAACGAGGTTGGAGTTCCGGTGATTATTGCCACGCAGATGCTCGAATCGATGATCGAGAATCCTCGTCCCACTCGCGCGGAGGCAAATGACGTTGCCAACGCTGTCATCGATGGAGCGGACGCGGTGATGCTCAGCGCCGAGACCTCCATCGGGCGATTCCCGATCGAGGCCGTCCATACGATGGACCGGATCATCCGAAAGGCGGAAGAGCAACACAGCGATCATCTGAATATGGTGAAGGTCCCGGAGAACAACGAGCGACCAACCTTCGATGCAATCAGCCGCGCCGCATGCGTTATCGCAAACGAGATCGAAGCGAAGGCAATTGTGGTTATCACACATTCCGGTTACAGCGCGATGAACACGGCGAAGTACAGGCCAAACTCGCATATCATCGCGGTTACAGGACGGGAGAAAATCTTGAGGAGGCTGAACATCATCTGGGGGGTGCGGGGAATCATCATCCCGGACTTTGTCGCTGACACAGACTCCGCATTCAGGCGGATCAACGAGGAACTTCACCGGCGTGGCTATGTGGAGAGTGGGGACTACGTGGTCTATACCGCTGGCATCCCGCTGCTGTCGCAGGGCTCAACGAATTCGATCAAGGTGGAGAAGGTGGAGTGAGGGCGGGGGAAGAACATGAGGGGTAAGAATGAAAATGTGGGATCTGAGATGTGTGAAGGGGGGGAAAGGAGGCAAAATTCAGAAGTCAGAATTTAGAAACCAGAAGTCAGAATCCAGAAGTTCCTGGTGATCGTCTCCCTTCTTACGTCTTCCGTCTCACGTTTCTCGTCTGACCTCTCACTTTTT
>CAZTKU010000222.1:0-4603 GCA_964614245.1 uncultured Ignavibacteriaceae bacterium | reverse complement strand
AATTCCGGAAGCGGAAGTCCGCCGATCTTCGCACTCGACCAGATGAGCACTTCCGAGTCGCCATGCTCACCCAACACGTAGGTGTGGACGGATTGGGAGGAGATACCGAAATGCTCCCCCAGTAGCACCCGAAACCGTGCGGTGTCGAGAATCGTGCCGGACCCGATCACGCGCCCCGGTGGAAGGCCGCCGACCGCCATCACGACGTGCGTCATAACGTCGACTGGATTGGATGCCACCAACAGAATTGCCTCGGGCGCATGCCGAACAACTCTGGCAGTGACCTGCTCGAAGATCTTCGCGTTCCGCTCCAGAAGCTGCAGACGGGTTTCCCCGGGCCGTTGGTTTGCTCCGCACGCGAGCACGACGACTGAACTTCCAGCGAGGTCTGGGTAGTCGCCGGCTGAGATCTGCACAGGATTGGAAAACGGCGTGGCGTGGAGGATGTCCTCCGCTTGTGCCCGTGCAAGCGCCCCATTCACGTCGACCAGCACGATTTCGCTGGCGACCCTCCGCAGCACCATGGCATACGCCGTGGCACTCCCCACAAATCCGGAACCGACAATGCTGATCTTCATGGCATCTCCTCCGAGACCTTATGTCGCAAGAATATACAACAAATTACGTTTATGAGAAGGACAGACCGGCTTCATCACACCCACTACCCGTTGAGTCGTGGTTGCTTCAAGAGTGGATCAAACCTGCAGAGCCATTAGGTGGGTCACGACTCAGGTGAGCGTTAGGGGGGGATCAACCCGAAACAAAAATGCCCAGAAGCGAGGCTCCTGAGCATTAAATATTCGAAGCGTCGATTCTCAACCACAGGCTGGTGCGCGCCTGGCGCAGAATCGTCGCCTCGCACAAAGTGCTGTCTGTCGTGGAACGATCCGCCTCGAATCCTTAGGGTTTGTCCTTGAGCAAAGATTCGATCCTTTCAAGGACGCCCTTGTCCGTCGGTTTGACGCGTGAAGGGAACATCGCTACAATTTCCCCCTTCTTGTCGACAAGGTATTTCTGAAAGTTCCATTTCACCTCACCCGGGAATGGAGACTCTTTCGTGATGTACTGATACAGAGGATGTTGGTCTTCACCCTTGACACTGATCTTCGAGAAGAGATCAAATGTGACGCTGTACTTCGTTTCACAGAACTCCTTGATCTCCTTGTCCGAACCCGGTTCTTGCTGACCGAAGTTGTTCGCCGGAAAGGCAAGGATGCGAAAGCCTTGACTCTTGTACTTGCGATACAGCTCTTCGAGGTCTTCGTACTGAGGCGTGTAGCCGCAGAACGAGGCAACATTCACCACCAGCAGAACACTTCCTCTGTATTCTGACAGCGATTTCTCCTTCCCGTCAATGGTTTTCATCGTGAAGCTATGGACTCCTTTGGATAGCACTGTGGGCTTCTCCTTTGGCTGAGCGAAGAGTTCGATAGTGACTACGGTAAGTGCTAAAGCAGTGAAGAGACTTGCGGATCGTACCATGGCAACTCCCGGTGTGATGGTTGACAACTGATCGGACGAATCATCACTTATAACATCTCAACACACACCAGAAGTTTCCTGTTTGAGGGAAACCTCCACAGGTCCGACGTTATTGAGGTGACGTTCGCGGGGCTTCGGGAATGATGAACCACGCGATGATATAGCCAATGGTCATCGGAATCAATCCTGTTGCCAGCGCCAGGATTACCGTGACGAGTCTGACAACAGTCGGATCGACATCTAGATACTCTCCAATCCCGGCGCAGATTCCTGCAATCTTCCTATCGGTAACGGACCTATTCAAGCGCTCCATTCTTTCTCCTCGGATATGTTCTCTGTTCGATCATCGTTCCACCAAACGGACGGTCCCTTTCTCCGTCTTCAGCCGGAGAGTAGGTCCACCACCGTTCACAGAAGAACGAACGTCATAGTCGCGGTGCCTGCTGCTACGGTACTCTCTGGCGAGATCAAAGTCAGATTCGAAACGCGCGCGGCGGCCGATCTCGGCGTCAACGTCGAAACCCTTTCCCTTCGGTAACTTCACCTCAATCTCTCCTTTGTAGGTCTCGAAACGGCTTTTGCGCGCCAAGTTTGCGAAGGCGACCCATACCTCACCTTTATATGTCTCGAGCGTCATCGATCCGTCGTGATTGGTCACTTCGACGCTGCCTTTGTAGGTCTCGATTTCGGCATCCGACCGAAGATCAGCGACAGAAGTCTTCGACTTGTAGTCCTTGATGACAAGACGGGCAGTGCGCGGCATCTTGATGGTGTAATGAACAAGTGGAAGGTTGCCGGATTCTCCACCAAAGAGATCCCAGAAGCTGTGGTGCCGTCGATTCACACGATCATAGTCGGTCTTGATGCGAACCGACGAGGAGCTCGCGGCGATGCGGATTTCCGTATCCTGGACTTTCTCCTCCGCGTACCGGTCCGATTCATCCGACTCAATTCTGGCGTACACCTCGAATTCAGCCTTGTCCCACGCTGTAACAGTTATGCTCCCTTTGTAAGTGTCGATATGCACGGTACCGTCGGCGCTGAGTGGACCGGATTTTCGCACCTCTTTGGTATCCTGGGCCTCCAGAATCCAAATACTAACGACACTGAGTATGACGACAGCCAAAACTCTTGTCATTTTTGACATTGTGCTAACCTCCTTGTCAGACCGATGTCGACACGTCTGCCTACGACACTTCGCCTTCGGAAGTTTCAACAGTTCTGGGTAGAGACTCCGAAAATCCACAAGAATTCGGGAATCTGCACCAATGGAAGTCCCCAAGTCTGCAGGAATCTGCCCAGTTAGAGATTGTAGAATTTCAGATCCTTTCCACTGCGAAGCTTGGTGATGTAGATAATCTGGCCGAGGTGTTGGGCGAGGTGTTCTACAACGTGCGAGATGGCATCGAGGCAGGTGACCTCGTACTTCTGGATATGCCGGACCTCCATCAGCTTCGAGACATCGAACTGCTCGAGGACTTTGTCCGCTTCCATCAGCGTGGACTCAAGCTTTTTGAGAAGAGCATCCTTTGGAAGGCGGTCACGCTCGGCAAACTCCTGGGGCCGATCGCGCATGTCTGCCGCACCTCCGACTCCGGAGATGATCCACTGCCGAACGTTTCCAGAGAGATGAAGGAGGAGATTCCCCACGCTGTTGTTCGTCTCGTGCGCCCGCCACCAGACATCTTCCTCCGAGAGTTCGTTCAAGCAGCGCTGAATTCGCGGCAGATACTCTTTCAACAACCGCCGCCGGCAATACTCAAGGTAGTGCCGGCCAAGTCTCTGATTCATTGAGTCGGTCATTTTGCACCTCTGGATCCGTGAGCTTCAAGGCCGCGATGCGGCTCGATCGGCCTTCCGGAGTCGAACCGGACATCGCACATTCTCCGAAGCTGGTCCAACGTGACTCTCCCACTCGACGCAACCTTGAGGAGATTGGATTTTTTCACCTCAAGGCTCAAGAACGAGTACGGCACTTCCCGGTTCAGCTCATCCGTTTTCAGCGAATAGATTTCGAGGATGATCGTCTGGAAGAACCGCGCGATGGCTTCAAGGTGGGAATCCCGCAACATGAGCTTGAGAAACTGAAGGAGATCTGCCAGCAGGCTCGTCTCGAACCGGCCGGCATCGGCTTTTGCTCCGACATCCTCGCCAACCTGAATGCGCAGGCGGAATTCTCTGCTCGCGGGATCGATCTCGGAAAGCTCGATCCGGGAGAAATACCGATGGCGATCTCGGTACACAGGCTCGAGTCGCCACGCATCGAGCACGATCGTTTTCTCACCCCGATTCAGAATCTCTAATTCCGTCGCATGAAACTTTTGCAGCGTCTCCCGCCGGTGCCGGTCGAGATCCTCCTTCGTCTTGTCTACAACTGATCGGTCGCTATAGCTCCCCACCTCATATTGAGATCGCTTGTAAAGCATCAAAGCCAGGCTCATCAGAATCAGCCAGAAGACCCCGAAGATGATAAGAACATTCGTGTACCGAAGCTGGTACACCTCATATTCGAGAGCAGCTCCGATGGTCAGAAGGACGAGCATCAAAATGATGGCACCCGGCTCAGTCCACCACACTCGTCTTCGTTTGAACGGGTTCCCCTTCAGACTATCCGTAGGTTGATCGATCACACTATTCTCCCTCAGTCATGAGGACTCACCCTCAACCTCTTCTTTTCGCTCACACGCTTCTTTGCCATCAAGCGTTTCTCGCGTGAGAGCGGCGTTGCCGTCGTCTTGCGCCGGACCTTGCGTGGTTTCAGGGCATCTCGGAGGAGGTGGACGAATTTCTTGATCGCATCCTGCTTGTTCTTCCATTGACTGCGCGATTCCTGCGAGACAACTCGAAGCACTCCTTCCTTATCGATGTTCGACTTGAGACGCGAGAACAATAGGTCCCGCTGCTCGTCAGTCAGACTCGATGAGCGCGCGACATCAAACAGCAGCTCGACACGCGTTTCGAGTTTGTTGACGTTCTGGCCGCCGGGCCCGCTGCTGCGCGAAGTCCGGAACTCGATCTCGGACATCGGGATGCTCAGTCGCGAGGTGATGACGAGCTTTGAGTTCACGATATCGTGTTGCGAATTAGACTGAATGTAAGGAAAGCTTTTGAAGAAGTAAAA
>CAZTKU010000221.1:0-4623 GCA_964614245.1 uncultured Ignavibacteriaceae bacterium | reverse complement strand
TTTCGGCCAGCCTGCCTTCACCCGCCCTCCGCATCAACTCCATCTGCCATAGCCGATCCTGTGCGTGGACGTACCCGACCGCGAAGTAGGCGTCGTATTCTGATTCCGACATGATATGCGGGACCCCGTATTCATCTCGATAAATCTTGACGCTTCCCTGCACACCCGCAACGTCAACTGTACCGCTGGTCGTAGGATACGATTTCGTGATAAGATAGTAGAAGAAGATGACGAGGGCGACACCGAGGACCGCAAGCGTTAAGAGGCTCCCGATGAGAATCTTGGCACGAAGAGGCATGATAGTGAAGGAGACGGTGGGAAAAGGGATCCCGTCCGAACGATGATTCAGACGCGACTAATGTAAAGAAACTTGGGAGGTGTTGCAACGATGAAGTGTTTGGTGGTAGGCTGTTCTATCTCGTTCTCACATCAACGACATACCGGCTCGATCCCGTGCGGTAGAATGGCGAGGCCCAGATACTGCGGAACACCACAACTTTCCGAACGGTGTAGGGGTCGATCTGATTCAAGAACCGTGGATCCCACGCCATCCCGTCCACATACAGTACGAAGTCGGTACGCCTCTGGGCAGCGGCAACTGCGCTCGTCCAGCGAAACTGCGGGAGCCGCCTCAGCAGCAGGTCCTCAAAATTCACAGGACCCATGCGCTCGATTTCTTCTTCTCGGATGATGCTCGCCGCCTGGAGCTCCTCGGTTTTCGCCGTTCCCGCGACAGTGAAGTCGTTTAACGGAAGCACGCGCGGCTCGAGTTCAACATCAACCACCATTTGCTCGCCGTTTACCGCCTCCACATCATACCACTTCTTGACATACGCGACGTGGCTGAAGACTAGAATGTGCTTGGTGTCGGCGGGAAGGCTAATCTCGAAATGTCCAACGCTATCCGTTGATGTACCCCAGAGCGTCCCGCGCACGAAGACATTGACAAGCGGGATCGGATTCCCCGCCTCTCGGTCAAAAACGGTGCCGGCGATGGTCCCCATCTGCTGACCAACCGCCAACGACAAAACACAGCAAACACAGACGGCGCCCGCTGCTGCTCTGAAAAGCTTATGAGGATACTTCATGACGCCTCCTTAAAGAGCAAGCCCCAACGCCGGAGAGACGTTGGGGCCGCATCGGTCATAAGTCCTTTTCGTGCTACCTCAGAATCGATACGAGAGTGTCACATCAAGCGTCTGAGTATTCACGGACTCATTCGTCCTCGACGGTGTCGCAAGACCGGGGATGTAGTAGTTGTCCCGGAATGTTTTCCATTTGCCAATGGCATAGGAGGCATTCAGGATGACGTTCTCATCCACGACGATCCCAAGTCCCGCAGTGTAGTAGAGCTGATTGTAGTCCTTAGGATCTCCTTTATACGGCGAGGGGTTGTAAACCACTCCGCCGCGCAGTTTCAGGCCAAGATCAAAGAGGGCGAACTCCGCACCGCCGCGCAGGTTCGTCGTGGCCTGCATGACATCCCGAATGACCCGGTTTTCTTCGATAAGGTCAGGATTGTCGTTCGTAAACTCCATCTGCGTCCAATCCGTGTATTCGGCATCGCCTGCGAGCATCATCCAATCCGTCACCTGGAATGAGGCACCGCCGCTCAGCACCACAGGCGTTCTCACACTGTACTTCGTCGAACCGGGCTTCTTCATCTCATACCTGTCGCCGTTGTCAAACCAGGCCGTTCCGACGTCCGAGAAATCCTCGGAAATTTCGTAAGAGGTCGGGGTTCTCACCGTGAAGCCGATCTTGTATCTCCCTTGCTTCCGATACATCAGGCCGATCAACATGTTGTAGCCGCTGATATCGCTCTTGATCGTGCTCTCATATCGGAACCGATCGAAATCAAATGGCGGGCCATAATGATAGACATTTCTCGAATCGCTCTCGGTGTAAACCCGATCGTACGTGTAGGACCCCGAGAGCAGGTTGAACCCGACTCCAAGCGACAGGTTTTTGGCGATCTCTATTGCTCCGCCCAGCGACCAATTGTTGATGCCGCCCCCCTCGCGAATTGACCCGTCCTGCTGGACACTATCGATCACGTTGGGATACAGCCTCCCGCGAGCGGTGTCAGCGAGGAAGATCTGGAAGGGCATGTTGTCACGCAGGAAGTTGTCTCTATCTTCGAAAGACATCGAGGAGAGATTGACGTCCGGCGTGAGCGATTCAACAAGAGAACTGAACGGATTGAATCCACCAAAGGACGCCGAGGTTGAGTAGTTCGCAACTCGCGCAAATCCGAATGCAAAGGAGAGACTGCCCCTTTGCGTCGGAACAGGGTACACAAGACCGAGATTGCTGAGAATCGTCACCCTGTTGTCGGTCTTGGTTGTTACACCGTAGAAGCTGACATCATTGCCGAAGTTGGAGTTCGACAAGCCAACCGAGAACTCAAAACTGCGCAAGAGCGCTAGTCCCGCCGGATTCGTAAACAACGCGGAGTAATCATCCGCCAATCCGATAGACGTGTTTCCCATGCCACTTGAACGCGCACCAACGTTGAGGTTGAACGTGGAAAAGCGGAGCGCATCTTCCGCGAACTGCGCCTGCGCGAGAGAGGTCATGAGGAGTGTAAACACACCAACCGCGGCCACTGTTTGAACAAGGAATCCACTATGTCTCTTCATGGTTCTATCTCTCCTCTCCAAAGAGAATCAACTAGTTTCGGCCGCTTCGTGTTGCGCCGCCGCTTCTCGTTCCACCCTGGCTCCCCCCGGAGCTAGGCGCTGAACTCGGAGCTGAGCTCGGAGGTGGTGAGTAAGACGGTGAACGAGACGGAGCGTACGATGGCGTATAGCTCGGCGTATAACCTCGCGAGGCAGGCGCATCGTAACGATGGGAACCCAATGGCGACTCATAGCGGCTGCGAGTTGTTCCACTGCCTCGGGAACCACCCGACGTACCGCTGCTCCCGCGGCTCGATCCACCAGATGGCGCTTGCCGTGCACTCGGAGCACTTGATCGGCTAGGCGGAGCATAGCTTCTCGAGCTTCCGCGCCCGGAAGAGGATTGGGTACTTCTGTTCGACGGCCGCGAGACTCCGGCATCCCTTCCAGCACCTGACCGACGGCTCGCCGGCGGCACGCTTAACGAGGCTCCAGAGGTCGCACCGCTGCCATAGTAAGAGCTGCTCGCACGGCCTGCTCCTGTCCGTCGATAGCCCGACTCTCGTGTCTGATTGGGCCCGTTGTAGACAACGTACGGATAGCCGGAGTAAGACCTGTAGTAGTCGTATGGGTACGGGGACCCATAGTAAGAATACGGATATCCGTAGCCGTAACCGTATCCGTATCCGAATCCATAATACTGGTACGGGGAGTACGGATACCAAAACGACGATCCCCAGTACCAAGAATCATACATTCCCGGATAATAGTAGCTGAAGCCAATCCAGTGGTGATAACGCCATTGGTCATAGTCATCATAGTAGGATTGTCTTGGCTCAAGCGTGTCGCCCTCCTCATGCGAGCGAGGCACGTCGTACTGCGCCTCAGAAGTACCTTCACCCTCATCTTCCGTGGCCAGCCGGGTATAACAGCCGGACGCGAAAAGGGACAGAGCGAAAGCGGCAGCGAGCAGCTCGAAAAGTCTTCTTGAGAGTTTCATGGTTTCACCCTTCCATGTGCACTTTATCACTCCAGTACTGGGAACAAGTACAGTGCCATAGCAGTTCACAGAAAAGCCCCGAATTAGAGGAAAAAACGGGGCTCGTGACACGTTTTACGGGGCCAAATATACACTTTTGTCGACAATCAATCCGGGGGAGTGTACACTGAAGAAAGCATCAAAAAGATCCTACATATTCGATCTGAATTGTCCGATTCCCAATGTTGACATTCGGCTGGTTCTTTGTGATGTTTTTCAGATCCAGACCAATGACCAAGCCCTTACCCCACGACCATCGAATGCCAAGGTTGAGATAACCTCGGCCCCGTCCGAGCGCATCACCACTGTTGTCGTTCGTGGCGAGGTCATATTCGGCGAGAAGGGAGATGTCCTTCCCCAGCGACTTTTCTGCGCCGAAGAAAAAGTTGATATCCTTGTCACCGTCATCACGCTCGGTCGAGAGGTTGACTCCGCCGTGGATGCTCAGATTGCCTGCGAACGCATAATTCTGACTTGCTACCGCATAAAATCCGGGGGATTTGATCGTATAGCGCTTCAAGCCTTCGACGTAGGGCTCCTTTCCCTGCGAATCGAATCCGACGGCTACAGCCGGAGCAACCGCTGATTCCTCCAGCACACGGAGCTTGACGTTGACTCCCGGGGAGGGATTCATATGCGGTTTGTCCGAGCCCAGGATATCCGTGCCGCCGTACGAAATCCCGAAGCTGAAACGGTCCAGCAAGCCAACGGCCACACTGAACAGCACGCCTCCCCGCTGAAAGAAGTTCGCGCTGATGTAGTAGTTGCCACGATGGAGCATGCCGGCTGTCGGTCGATCAATCAGCATTGTCGGCTCGATGTTGGCACCCTCTCCGGCATTGCTCTGCGCGAATGCCGGAAGCGCCGAGATCAGACACAGAAGCACGCCACAAAGATATTTCTCATGGGTTCTCACAAGGATCTCCTTCCAGAGTCGAAGAATCGATCAACGTATCAGCTTTT
>CAZTKU010000220.1:0-4637 GCA_964614245.1 uncultured Ignavibacteriaceae bacterium | reverse complement strand
GGATGACCTCCTCGGCTTCCTCTTTGCTGAGCTGCTTCGGGAGATACGATGAAATGACGTCGAGCTCCTGGCGCTCTTGGTGCGCAAGGTCTGCCCTCCCCCCTTTCTCATACAGCTCAATGGCTTCCTTCCGTTTCTTTACGGCGGCCGTCAGCACGGACAACTCGTCTTCGGGGGTGATTTCCTTCCCTGTGCCGCGCTTCGAGAGTTCGATCATGCCGGCACGGAGCAACCGAAGGGTATCCAGGCGTGTTCTGTCCCGTGATTTCAGAGCTTCTTTCAGATCGTTGTTGATCCGTTCGTTGAGCGTCATCCCCATCTCTCATTCAAAACGAAAAAGGCAAGCGATCAGCATCGCTTGCCTGAGTATGGTTAAAGGTCGTTTAAGGCCATCGCTTCCGTTGTCTGGCACAAAACCATTCAACGACAAAAATATCGAAACCCCATCACAAAATCAATAGATATTCTCTCACACCCCTCCATAGGCCTTGAATGTGGTGCCGGAGATTGCCCCTGCAGGTTCGGTACACAGGTAGCTCACCAGGTCGGCGATCTCTTCGGGCTTTACCCACTTGCTTGAGTCTTCATCCGGCATGGCTGCGAGATTCGCCGGGGTCGCAATGATGCTCGGCGCGATCGCGTTGATGGTGATTCCAGTTCCTTTGATCTCCTGAGCCACAATCTCGGTAAGCATAGAAACGCCGGCTTTGGAGATCGCGTAAGGGGCCCTCCCGGGCGAGGGGCTGAGGCCAACCATCGCAGAAATGTTAATGATACGACCATATTGTTGACCCTGCATCCGTCGCAGTGCTTCCCGTGTTGACAGAAAGGTCGATTTGAGGTTGACGTTCATCATCAACTCCCATTCCGATGAGGCTACTTCGGTGAGGGGCTTGCGGGGAAGAAACCCCCCAACGGTGTTCACAACGATATCTACCCGCGAAGATTCCCTCACCACGATATCGTAAAGCTCCTTCACTTGTCGTTCGTCCGTCACATCGGCTTTAAGAATCTTCACATTTCTCTTGAAGACTTCCGAGAGATGGGCCAGTTCCTTGTCAAAAAGGTACGAAACGAATACAGCGCTTCCCTCATCGATCAGGCGTTGAGCGATGACGGCGCCAAGGGCGCCTGTCCCGCCAGTAATCACGGCGACTTTATCTTTGAGATGTGCCATCAAGCAGTCTCCAGAGGCTTCAGTGATCAATGCTCTAGGAGGTTGCGGAAAAACTGATTTCTTTCACCACAAAGGCACAAACCTGCCTGCCGAAGTGCCGTCACCCTGAGCGGAGTCGAAGGGCGGCACGCAGGCAGGGACCCGAAAGATCTGAATTAAGAAACTCGATTTTGAAAGGATAGGGCCATTTCAAAATGAAAGACTTTGTGACTTTCCCGCCCGCCTGACCGGCGGTCGGGCGGGGTGTCTTCGTGGTGGTCTTTTTTTTGTTTATCAGCATCCTCCTAGTGTCGGAACCTGTTGAGGACCCACGCCCCACCGAGAAGGATCAGAGCGGTGGCAACCGTCGTCGGTCCCGCCGGCAAATCCAGTTTGAACGCGAGGTAGAGTCCGACGATCGGCGGCAGGGCTGCGTAGAGCAAAGCGAGGAGGAAGATGCTTCGTACTTTTCTGGCAGAAAGGATGGCCCCCGCAGCAGGGATCACCAGGAAGCCGAACACAAAGACGTCGCCGACGATGCGGGTTGCAACGGACACAGCGATGCCGACTGTCAGATAGAACACGAGCTCCCATCGCTTGGCGTTGAATCCCAGTGTCGTTGCCGTCTCGGCGTCGAATGAGACGAAGATAAAGGCCTTGTAGAACAACAGATGAATGAGCATCACGATAATGAACACCGCAAGCAGCAGATGAAATTGTTCGGCAGTGACGAACAAAATGTCCCCCTTCAGGATCGCATCGATCTCAGATACTTCTGCCGCGGGGCTCTTCTGGATCATGAGAATGCGGAGTGCGATCGCCGCGACGAAGCTTACGCCAAGCACCGTATCCCTTGGCACAGCTCTGCTCTGGAGCAGCCAGGCGAAGAGCATCGTGACGGCCAGCGTGAAGACGAGCGATCCGTAGACCGGTTCGATATTCGTGAACGGCAGGTGAGCGAACGCAATCCCTGCAACGGCAACCTGGGTCAGAGTTGCACCAACAAAGACGACACGTTTGGAAACAACGTACACTCCCAGATATGCGCACAGGAGAGCTGCGACCAGACTCCCGAACAGTGCGTACGGAAATTCATTGTAGATCGTACGGAGGATCTCGGCGTCAGACACTCTTGCCTCGTGCGATGATGACTTTGCTCCCCATCCACTCACCCACGGTCACTGGCAAGCCATAGATCCGGGAAAGGTTTGTTTCGGTGAGGATTTCGTTGACGGAGCCGACCTGGAAGAAATCTTGCTCCACCAGCATAATTTTCTGAACATAGTTCGCAACGTCGCTCAGGAGATGGCTCACCATGATCACGGTCAGGTTACCCTCGCTGTGCAGATTCCGTATGAGTTCCATGATCGCGGTTCGTGAAGTTAGATCCATGCCGTTCGTTGGTTCGTCAAGGATGAGGATATCCGCCTCCGTTGCCAGGGCCCTCGCAATAAGAGTACGCTGCTTTTGTCCACCAGAAAGGTCCTTAAACGAAGAGGTGGAAAGATCGGCAATATCCACGTGTTCAAGCGAATTCTCGATGATCTGCTTGTCCATCCGAGTAAGCATGCGCATGAGGCCTGAGCGGCCGTATCGACCCATCTGTACAACATCGCGGACGGTAAAGGGCATGATCTGATCAATGGCATCCCGCTGCGGCACGTAGCCGATACGCAATCGTTCGCCGTTGCGTCCCTTGACCGTGACTGTCCCGCTTTGAGGCTTTAAGGTCCCTAAGATGGCGCGCACGATCGTTGTCTTGCCGGAGCCATTCGGGCCGACGATTCCGACAAACTCTCCTTGTTGAATAACAAACGAGAGATTTTGCAGAACCGTCTTCCGGCGATAGCCTAGGCTAACGGACTGAAATTCGATCAGGAGTGTCGCTTCGGTCGTCATCGACTATTCTTTTCCCAGCTTCAATCGGCGTTCAGTGTCAAGAAAATACCGAGTAATCTTGTCAGATACAATTTACGGACCTTTGAGCGCCGAGACGAGTGCCCGCACATCGTACTCAATCAATCGGAAGTAATCCTCCGTTCCCTCCAATCCACCTACGGATGTACTCAGGCGAACGACTTTGGCTCCCGTGCTCTCTCCTATCTGCGTCGGCGTATTGTCCTCGTAGTACTGCTCGAGGCCAATAACCTTCACGCCTGAAGCCCGCATACGCTGGATGAGCTCGGCCGTATGAGACGGGGTCGGAGGGATGCCGGGCTTCGGTTCGACGTGCCCCACAATGGAAAGGCCAAATCGGTCAGCGAAATAGCTGAAGCTCGTATGGTACGTGACGATCTTCGTGCCTTTCAGGGGCTGCATCAGGGCTTTCCATTCTGCAATTTTCGCATCGAGTTTCTTGATGTAGGCGTTCATGTTCCCCCTGAAATAGTCCAGATCCGAGGGAGAGACCCGGGCAAGACTCTCGAAGATCTCTTCGAGAATCACCTTCACGTTTTCCGGGTCCAACCAGTAGTGCGGATTGCCGAATGGATGCACATCTCCGTAGCTTGCGTCCAACTTGGTGGTCGGGACCTCCAATTTTTGGATGTTCTTGGAACAATCTACCACGATGAGGTTTGGATTGCGCGATCCGTCGATGATCTGAGGTGCCCAGATTTCCAGCTGCATCCCAACCGTAATGAACAGATCTGCTGATTTGAGCTTCATCATATAGCTGGGTTTCACGTCAATGTAGTGAGGGTTCTGTGCTCCTCGCACCAGATAGTCAACCTCGACGCGATCGCCACCAATGGCCTTTGTGAAGTCAGCGAGATCACTGAGGCTGGTCACAACTTTGACTTTGGCGGAGATTCCGGTTGCCATGCTTGTGATCAGGATTAAGAGCAGGATTTTTTTCATATCACAGTATCCTTCATCTGTATGCGACATCAATATTAGAATGGATGAGCTTTGTGCGGGCCCATGGAAAACATGAACTGGAGCGTCACAGTATTCACCGACAACGTTGTTGCACCGGGAGATTCCGTACGCGTGTGCTGGTATTGGAGTCGAAAAGCCGTCGTCTCTTCAACGGGGTAGAATCCGAAGAAAACCGCCACACCTTGAGCTTTCTCCTCCTTGCTGTACGGAGACAGCGTCCAATCGTAGCGTGCGCCGATGCTGAAGATCTTTCGGAATTGAAAATCGCCATAGACATAAAACCCGCCTGTGACGATCTCTTTGCGAACCACGGGGCTGGCATCGCCGCCGCCTTCCTTCACCTTTCGGAAGTTCAACAAACCTTCCCCCTGGAGCACAAATGATCGGTATGCGTCGGGCTTCCACTTATACTTAAAATCCAGGTTGCCGTAGTAGAATCTATAATGGTTATAGGGATCGTGAATGCCGGTCAATCCACTCAGGCCAATTTCGAGGTCGCTGTTGTCTCCGACGGGAAGAAACATCATCAGGCGCGCGGAATTCGCATAATATGGTTGTGCGGATACTGTGTCCACAAGCCCGGGTCCCCCACTCAACTGCG
>CAZTKU010000219.1:0-4687 GCA_964614245.1 uncultured Ignavibacteriaceae bacterium | reverse complement strand
TTCCACACTCCCGATCAACGTTAGTCTGAATCTCTTCGATCTCTTTTTCAGTAAGGTGACTGAACCGACCCTGCCTGTTGAGATATTCTGCCACCGGTTTCCTTCGGGTAGGCTTGTATGTCAATGTCCATTCACCCTTTTCGATCTCATAGAGAAGCCACATCCCACAATCTACGGCAAGCCTGGCAATCTCAATCGTTTTCTTCTCAGGAAAGCGCCACCCCGTAGGACAAGGGCTGTGGACATGAATATACCTAAATCCCCCTTCCATGTCTCTTGCTTTTTTGGCCTTCATGATAAAATCATCGGGAAAACCGATCGATGCCGTCGCTACATAAGGAACCTGATGGGCTGCCATGATCATGGGAAGGTTCTTTTTGGGTTGGGCCTTTCCCTCAAGAGTTGAGGTGGTCCAGGTCTTCTCAGGAGTCAGGCTGCTCCTTTGAATCCCGGTATTCATATAGGCTTCGTTGTCAAAGCAGAAATAGGTGCCATTGTCGTTTCTTTCGGCAGCTCCTGAGAGCCCGGCAAAACCGATATCCGCTGTGCCCCCATCTCCAGCGATAGCAAAGACATTGATCTTTTCATCTTCTGCCAGTTTCCCTTTGCGCCTGAGAATCTTGAGCCCCACGCTTACCCCGGTAATCAAGGGACCTGGTGTTGCCATCGACACACTGATCGACGGAATATCAAGGACACTCGGGAAAACGGCAGGAGGAAGGCTGATGCATGTCGATCCCAATACGGCGATTGAATTTTCACCCATCACCTTGGTCACGAGGCGCCAGAGGGTTCCACCTGGACATCCAGGACAGAGCGTGTGTCCTCCTTTGAAATACTCTTGTCTCGGAAGATCTCGAATTATCCCGTTCCGAATCATCCTAAGCCTCTCACGCCCACCCAGCGAACAGGTTGGCTGATCGTTCCCTCCTTTGCTCTGATTACTGCCTCCTGTACCAATGACTTCAGATCGGGGAGTGTCAGGACCCGGCCTCCCAATCCGACGATGTAATTGATCAAGTCGGGCTTTGGTTTCATGGAATAGAGGCCTGTGGCTACTTCGGAGTAAACGATTCCTCCCATCCCGAGCGATGCATCCCGATCCAAAACGATCAGTAGTTTCAGATTCTTGGTCAAGGCTCGAATTTCCTCCTCGGGGAAAGGTCTGAAAACCCTGAGTTTCAAGCTTCCAAGAGGAATGCCATCGTTTCGAAGGTCATCCACTGCCATACGGGCCAATCCACAATTGCTCCCCATAGCGAGAATGGCGACCTCTGCACCCTCCATACGATAGGGCTGAACCAGGCCGCCATAGCTTCGGCCAAATTGTTCTCCAAACTCCCGATCCATCTGCTTGATGATCCTCTTCGCATTCTCCATCGCTTCCTGCTGCTGGTATTTGTACTCCATAAAGTACTGATCGCTTACGTACACGGAAAGATGCATCACCTTCTTTGGACTGAGCAGCACATGCTCGGGTTCGTATGGAGGTAAGAATTGATCCACCATGCGTTGATCTGGAATCTCCACCGGCTCAAGGAAATGAGAAACAATTAGGCCTTCGTAGCAAACCGCAACGGGGAGGAGAACCTCTCGATGCTCTGCAACCCGATAACCCTGGATGACCGTATCGATGATCTCCTGTGCATTCTCGACATAGTATTGAATCCATCCAGTATCCCTCTGAGCCAGGGAATCCGAATGATCCGGATAGATAGAGATCGGTGGGCCGATGCACCGATTGGCGATGGCCATAACAATCGGAAGCCTCAGGCCAGAAGCGACAAAGAGATTTTCGTGCATGTAGGCGATCCCTTGCGAGGAGGAAGCGGTAAAGACCCTCACTCCAGTTGCTTCCGCAGCAATAGCCGCTGCCATGACGCTGTGCTCCGATTCGAGAGGAATATATTCCGCCTCCATCTCTCCTTCCTTGATCAATTCAATGACCTTCTCCATCACCGTCGTCTGAGGCGTGATCGGATAAACAGGAACAGCTTCAGCCCGGGACAACTTGGCACCATAGGCCGCTGCATAATTCCCGGTGAGCATCATTTTCAAAGAACTTCTTTGATCCAATCCCATCTCAGACTTCCTTCTCCATCTCGATCACGCCAACAGGACATTCGTTCTCACAGATGCCGCATCCCTTACAATACTCATAACCGATCATATTAAGAGTACCTTCCTCCTGCTTCGACACAGATCCATCCGGGCAGAGGAGGTAACAATTGTCGCAGAAATAGCACATCCCGCAACTGAAACACCGCTGGGCTTCATCCAGAGCCTGGTCAGGGGTTAGGTTGCTGTAAATCTCCTGGAAATTCGTTCGAGCCTCTTTAGGAATCCTGCGTCTCTCAGACCGTTCCTTTATCGTGAAGTAGCTAAAATTCAGATTGTCAGAACGGATGACCTCTTTATTCTCCTGAGAGAGTTTTTCTCCGCGGTATGCCTTGAATGAAAGAGCACCCTTTTCCCCAATTCTCAAAGGCTCCAGCCATTCTTTCCTTGACTGACCTTTCAGGTAGCGATCCATTGCAATGGCAGCCCTCTTCCCGGAACCAATGGCATGAGCGACGCTTCGGGGCTGATCAATCAGGTCACCACCTGCAAAGATACCGGACCTGCTCGTTGACCCAAACACATCGATGGAGACGCATCCACTCGAAACCCCGATGTCTTGCGGAAGAAGGGATAGATCTGGTGTCTCGCCGGTCGCAGAGAGGATCGTATCCACTTTTAAAAAGAAATTCGAGCCTTCGATTGGAATGGGTTGACGACGTCCATCCGGACCTTCATCGCCCAATCGGTTTCTCATACATTCGATTCGCTTTACAGAATCCCGTGTCTCAATCCTGACAGGCGATGCAAGGTAAATGATCTCTACCCCTTCTTCGAGAGCGTCATCAATCTCTGTTTGAAAAGCAGGTATCTCGGTTCTGCTTCTTCTATATATAATCGTTGGCGATGCTCCCAGTCGGAGAGCAACCCTTGCCGTATCAATGGCTGTATTACCACCTCCGATGATGGCAACTCTCTGGCCCAAGGAGATCCTGCCTCCCAGATGAACGGTCTTGAGAAACTCCAGGCCTGAGATCACTTTAACATTTTTCCGATTATCTAAATTCAAGGGGAGATCATGGCTCGCCCCGTAAGCCAGAAAGACGGCATCAAATCCTTCCAGGGATTTCCAACTCCCTCTGTCGATCCTGCAGCCCGTTTTGAACTCGATCCCCATGGCACAAAGTTTCTCCACCTCGTGATCGACAACCTTTTTGGGGAGACGGTAAGGAGGAATACCTGTACGGAGGAGACCACCCAGAGCCTCCTCGGCTTCAAACACAACGGCCCGATGTCCCAGTTTTGCAAGGTAATAGGCACACGACATTCCAGAAGGACCGGAGCCTACGATCGCCACAAACCCTCCCACGATTGAATGGTTTTCCTCAGGGGGCGACTCAAAATCGCTGATAAAACGCTCCAGGGCGTTGATGGCGACCGCCTGGTCAAAATCCTTCCGATTGCATGAACTTTCGCACGGATGAAAGCAGACCCGTCCGCAGATGGCAGGAAATGGGTTCTCCTCCATGTATAGCCGATAAGCCTCCCCGAAAAGCCCCTGCTTCATGAAGGAGATAAAACCCCGAATATCCACACCTGCAGGACAGGCTTCGCTACACGGCGGCGTCTTCATCTTGATGACCGGACGGATGATTCTCCAAAGTCCGGTCTTGATCATGTCGTCACAAATACCGATTGAGGTCGAGCCAATGGGGAGTTCTTTGTAGGTATAAGATTTTTGAATGTGGGGGCCGAAGGCCCTGTCGTCACTCATCGGGTTTTGGTTCCTTCCATCTTATCGAAGGCAACCCGGGCCGTCTTCTTCGCTTTTTCGAGCCCTTCCCCTGAGAAAAACTGCTCGAGTGCCTCCAGAATGGAATCCAATCGAATGGCCTCTGAAACCGAAGTGAAGGCTCCCAGCATAGCAATGTTGGTAATGGGAATTGGGGTCTTCCCATAGATCCCTTCCGAAATCGTTGAGGCATCGATACAGAAAATCCGGATCGAATCCAAACCGACAAGCTTGAAGATTTCTTCTGGCTTCTTATCCCAGTTGAGAACCGCAAAACCGGTCCTCTTTAATCCGCTCAGAGGATTGGACATTTTGAAGAGATTGGGGTCGAGGACGATTACATAATCCGCTGCCACAATAGGGCTTCGATCCACGATTGCCTTTTCATCCACTCTAACATAGGCTGTCACCGGTGCTCCCCTCCGGTCTGGGCCGAAGCTGGGAAAGGCCTGAGCGTATTTGTCCTCCCGGAATGCAGCAGTTGCAAGGATTTGGGAAGCTGTTACCGCTCCCTGCCCTCCCCGGCCATAAAAGACGATCTCGATCATTCAAACGCCTATGCTTCTTTTGGGGGATTATCTAATCCCCTTCGAAGGAATCAGTCAGATGAATCGCAAAGCTTCCGAATGTTTCAGTTGATGCTTTTCATTTGACGGAGTAGAAGTAAACCCCGTTAGAAATTCCAGCGGGGCATTATTTCTAACGGGGTAAATGATTTCGGTCAAACTTCACTCCTTATCCCTAATGTCCCCCTTCGAACTCTCTGTGATCAAGAACCCGCCTTGCCTTCCCCTCATATCGGGGTAAAGAACCGGGTTTATGTAAAACCACCTCAAT
>CAZTKU010000218.1:0-4695 GCA_964614245.1 uncultured Ignavibacteriaceae bacterium | reverse complement strand
GAGACCTGGTTTGGTAATGAAGATATCGGCACGAGCGTACGGGTTGAGGTACGCTTGAAGGGCGAGTTCAAATTCCTCCATGGAAAAATCAGGCCGACTGAATTCACGTTTTGCGGGGAGATTGACCCCGTCGTTCGATTCGAGCCTAAATCGTGGGATAACGCTGATGTCAGGGTTCAGAGTGGACTGAGCAGTGACATCGGAAGCACGACAAAGGAAAAGCATAATCAGAGTAAGACCCGAGAGCCTGAAGTTCATGATCACCCGTTCCTTTCGTGATAATTCAGCGTAGAGGAGCATCAGCTCTTTTCGCTCGGATATTCGGAGAGAATGTCAGGATGCTAGAAACTACAGAAGGATCTCAGGTGGGCCGCGTTTTGGACATGAAGCGTTGTGTCCTGACAGGCAATCCACCCGGTTGGCCGGAAGCTCGCTCATGATGATGGGGGCAGAGCAAAAAAGCTTCGTCGGAGTGACTGTCGCGACAGAGAGAGAAGAGCGGACACACATGAGACACGTGTGGGACGCCGGGATTTTGTGATGAACCTCGTTCGCGCCGCACGTGTGAGCTTCGAGCCTTGTCGATGAGTTGACATCGACAGCGAAGATGTGATTGTGCGCGACGATGAGGTCGAACCCGGCGCCCAGGTGCAGAACAACAACGAGGGTGGCTAAGAGAGGCTTCAGAGTCGTCATGTGCGACGAAAGATACAAACGCCGAGATTGAGTTGCAATTATTCTTCCGATTTCTTGCTTCTCACTTCAAGAACTGCTAATTTTCACAAAAAAGGTTCAGATACTGCTATGAGAACCATTTTCCTCGCAATTTCGTTCCTGATTCTCACAACCAACGCGCTCGCGCAGACGAATCCTGATCTCGCTGTCGGGAAGCCGGCTCCTGACTTCTCTCTTTCCTATGCCACCAGAGATTCGATCTTCAGGGCTCCTTTGACGCTCTCAGAGCTCGTTGGGAAGCGGAACATCGTTTTGGCTTTCTATCCTGCCGACTGGAGCGGTGGATGTACGAAAGAAGTGTGCGCCATTCGGGACGATTTCGGCGCTCTCCAGGATCTCAATGCTGAAGTGCTGGGCATCAGTGGAGATTATGTGTGGTCTCACCGTGAATGGGCGAAATACCATAGCTTGCCGTTCAAGCTTCTCAGTGACCATGCCCACACCGTTGCAAAGGCGTACAACAGCTTCAATGAGAAGTCTCTCTGCAACAAGCGGACGGTGTTTGTGATTGACACGGTTGGCAGGATCGCCTACATAGACCTGGAGTACAGTGTCGCCGACATGCAGGACTATGAAAGGCTGAAGGAAGCGTTGGCTGGATTGAAATGAGCGTGCCCTTGGATTCTCACTGCAGACTGATCGTGTGTTCTATCTACGTTATGTGGAAGTGGCGGCAAGAGGCTACGTGCCCGGTCTGACCGCATAGAACTCCTCGTTGACCCAACCGACCATCGAATAAATGTTCCGGGGTGGTGCTGAAGGATTCTGACGGGCAGCACGATCCCGATAGTTCCAGGAGTATCTCAAAACACTCGCGCGTGTTCCTATGAACCGAAAGAGCATTATTTTCATTCTCATGTCGGGGGTCACCGTTGCTGCGGCCATTGCGGGGAAACCCGACTCACTTCGACACTCGGAAGAGAAGCACTTTCGAAATATCCGGCAGCTGACGTTCGGAGGGAGAAACGCTGAAGCGTACTTTGCCTTCGGCGAGAAGCGACTGATCTTCCAATCGACGCGTCCGCCGTACGAGTGCGATCAGATCTTCACCATGGACCTCCATGGGTCCAATCAACGCTTGGTGAGCACGGGAAAAGGTCGGACCACTTGCGCGTACTTCTTCCCTGGCGACAAGAGGATCCTGTTTGCATCCACGCATGGGCACGGCGACGGGTGCCCGCCGCCCCCCGACAAATCAAAAGGCTATGTCTGGGGGGTCTTCAACGATTATGACCTGTACGTTGCAGACGCCGATGGATCAAATCTCAAAGTGCTGAACGCGAGCAAGGGCTACGATGCAGAGGCTACGATTTCCCCCAACGGTCGGAAAATTGTCTTTACTTCAACGCGTGATGGCGACCTCGACCTCTATACGATGAACCTGAATGGCAGCGGCGTTCGCAGGATCACGAATGAACTCGGCTACGACGGCGGAGCGTTTTTCTCCTGGGACGGGAAAATGATTGTCTACCGGGGCTATCATCCGACGGACAGTGTGGAAGTCGCGGAGTACAGGGCGCTGCTCGCTGAACAACTCGTGAAGCCAAGCAAGATGGAGATTTTCGTTTGTGACGCCGATGGCATGAACCGTAAACAGTTGACGAACACGGGAACCGCTAACTTCGCCCCATTTTTCCATCCTGACAATAAGAGAATCATTTTCGCTTCCAACGTGAAAGATCCGCGGGGTCGCAATTTCGAGCTCTACATGATGAATGTCGATGGCTCCAACCTCGAACAGATCACCTTTGGAGGCCATTTCAACGCATTCCCGATGTTCACTCGAGACGGGAAAAAGCTCGTCTTCATTTCAGATCGGAATGCCCAGGGCTCATACGAATTCAATGTGTTTCTCGCTGACTGGGTTGAATGAATACCGAATGTTGAATTGTCGATCGCATTCTTGTAGCGTACCGGAATCGTGAGAGTGAAAGACAAACGGGTTGTTATTACCGGCGGGTCGAAAGGCTTAGGACGTGCACTCGTTCTGCGTTTCGCCGCAGAAGGCGCCCGGGTCGCAACCTGCGCACGCTCGGTTGATGAGTTGAATCGGGTCATGATCGAGTTAAGTGCGAAAGCAGCAGATGGAATTGCGCTTCCGTGCGACATCTCCGATCCGGACCAGGTTCACGAGTTCACTCAGAAAGTCTTGGAGGAGTTCGGTACGGTCGACGTGCTCATCAATAACGCGTCCATGCTGGGACCTCGGATTGAGATCGTGGAATTCACCGAGCAGAGCTGGGATCGCGTCATCGATGTGAACATCCACGGTCTGTTCTCGGTGACGAAGGCGCTCCTCCCTGCGATGATCAAACAGCGTTCGGGGTCGATCATCAACGTCAGCTCCTCTGTGGGAAAGGTCGGACGCGCGCGTTGGGGCGCATACGCTGTCTCGAAGTTTGCGCTGGAAGGCTTCACCCAGACGTTGGCTGACGAGGTCAGGCATTACAATATACGAGTCAACTCAGTCAATCCTGGGCCCATCGACACTGACATGCGGCACGCAGCCTACCCGGCGGAAGACCGATCGCAGCTGAGATCACCACACGAAATCACAGATGTATTCCTTTATCTTGCCTCAGAGGAGAGCCGCGGAGTAACAGGTAGGTACTTTGAGGCGCAAAAATTCGAACGGACCATGAAGGAGACACTATGAGACTGCTGAACCGTACGATGAGGATCATCGTAGCTTTCGTTTTTTTCCATCAGAGCGCCGTTCAAGCACAATCGAGCCCCCAGGTAACGGCGGCGGAGCTCCTTAAGCATGTCAGATACCTCGCCTCGGATGAGCTTGAAGGTCGCAAAGCCGGATCGAGGGGGGCTGAGCTTGCTGCGCAATACATCGCCAGTGAATTCAAGAGGTACGGTCTGACGCCGCTCGGCGATCACGGTACGTTTTTCCAGAGCTTTGAGTTCGTCGCGGGCATTCAGCTTGGCACTGTGAACACTCTCTCCTACTCAGCCGGCGGACAGTCCAGGTCACTCGGCCTCAATCAGGAGTTTCGGCCGCTTGGGTTTTCCTCAAGCGAATCGTTTCAGGGTGACCTCGTCTTTGCAGGTTACGGCATCGCTGCTCCAGACAGGAATTACGACGACTATGCCGGCCTCGATGTAAAAGGAAAGAGTGTCATGGTTCTGCGCAACGCTCCGCCTTCCGATTCCACGCGAGACTTTGCGCCGTTTGTATCGCTCCGCTATAAAGCCTCGAAAGCAAAAGAGCTCGGCGCGATGGCGATGATCGTCGTAACAGGTCCCGAGGACTCTGACACCGACGACCTTATGAAACTCACCTATGACCAATCGACCGGAAACGCAGGAATTATTGCGGTCAACGTCACTCGAATGGTAGCCGATGAATTATTGCGGGCGGGTGGGAAAACCATCAGCGCCCTTCAGAAAGAAATCAATCAATCCAAAAGGGCGAATTCGTTCGCACTCTCCGGTGTGTCGGTTTCGATGACCGTGGGGTTGAGAGAGATTCGTCAAACGACGAAGAATGTGATAGGATTTCTGGAAGGGAACGATCCCACATTGAAGGACCAGGTCATCGTCCTCGGCGCGCACCATGACCACCTCGGATTCGGGGGCGAGAGTTCCGGATCGCTCAAGCCTGACACCGTGGCAATTCACCACGGAGCTGATGATAACGCCTCGGGCACGGCCGGCTTGCTCGAGCTGGCACAAACCTTTGCCACGGACAATGGATCCCTGAAACGCAGTGTGCTCTTCATCTCGTTTGCAGGGGAAGAAATGGGTCTTCTGGGTTCGGCATATTACGTCAAGAATCCGGTCGTTCCGCTCGAACGCTCAGTCGTGATGATCAACATGGATATGATCGGACGACTGAACAACAGGGCACTCATCGTGTACGGTATTGGCACATCCCCCGGTTTCGAAGCGCGCGTGAAGAAACTCAATGCCGACTCCGCATTTGTTCTGAAGCTGAACAAGGACGGTTAC
>CAZTKU010000217.1:0-4710 GCA_964614245.1 uncultured Ignavibacteriaceae bacterium | reverse complement strand
TGGAGAAACCCGAGGATCCGAAGAGTCGGCTGGCCATCGTCGGCATCTACTACATCAAACGGCCACAGATCCTCATCGACGCCTTGAAAGACCTGATCAAACGAAACATCCGAACAAAGGACGAGTTTCAGCTTACCGACGGGCTTCAGATGATGATTGAACAAGGGGAGAAGATGAAAACGTTTCCCATCGAGGGATGGTACGACTGCGGTAAACCCGAAACGCTCCTGGCAACCAACCGGCACTTGCTCGATCACCAGCCAACGGCCCTCCCGCGAGACGATGTGGTCATTCAACCACCCGTTTTCATTTCACCGAAGGCACGTGTAAAGAACTCCGTCCTCGGACCCTACGCAACGATCGCCGAAGGTGCCACGGTGGAAAACTCAATCATCAGGAATTCGATCATCAGTGAAGGTGCCACCGTTGCCGACACGACGCTGGAGGATTCCATCGTTGGCAACCATGCCGCAGTCCGCGGGATGTATAAGCGGGTAAACATCGGGGATTCATCGGAGCTTGAGTTCTAGACTTACGACGACGTCGAGAGACGATCCGACCAGTACTAACCCACAATGGGAGAAGGCATGACGTACTTGTTCACATCAGAATCGGTATCAGAAGGACATCCGGATAAGATTTGCGATCAGGTATCTGACGCCATCCTCGACGCACTCCTCGCGCAGGACAAATACTCGCGCGTGGCGTGTGAAACGTTTGTCACCACCGGAATGGCGCTCGTTGGCGGGGAGATCACCACCAAGGGGTACATCGAAGTACAGGACGTCGTCCGCGAGGTCATCCGCGGCATCGGTTACACGAAGGCCGAGTATCGGTTCGACGCAGACTCTTGCGCTGTCATCTCGACGATTCATGCCCAGTCCCCCGACATTGCCCGCGGTGTCGATACCGGCGGTGCCGGAGACCAGGGGATGATGTTCGGCTATGCGTGCATCGAGACACCCGAGCTTATGCCCTTGCCGATCATGTACGCGCATAAGCTCGCACGCCGCCTTTCCGAAATCCGCAAGCGCCATCCGAAGCTCATGCCCTATCTGCGACCTGATGCGAAAACCCAGGTGACCGCCGAATACGAAGGGCGCCGCGTCAAACGGATTCACACCGTGCTCGTCTCAACTCAGCATGACCCTCACATCACGCAGAAGCAGATTCGCGAGGACGTGGTTGAACACGTCGTGAGGCACGTCATCCCCGAACATCAACTTGATAAGAAAACTCGCTACCTCGTCAACCCCACCGGACGCTTTGAGATCGGCGGACCGCACGGAGATAGCGGCCTGACCGGCAGGAAGATCATCGTTGACACCTATGGGGGTCGAGCACCTCACGGCGGCGGATCATTCTCGGGCAAGGATCCGACGAAGGTGGATCGAAGCGCCGCATACGCCGCGCGGCACCTTGCCAAAAACATCGTTGGCGCCGGCTTGGCAAGCGAGTGCCAGATTCAAGTCGCCTATGCCATCGGCGTCCGAGAGCCAATATCGATCAACGTCAACACGTTTGGCACCGGCATTGTGCCTGACCAGGAAATCTCCAGAGTCATCAAGAATGAAGTCGATATGACCCCCCGTGGTATCATCAAGCGACTCGATCTCCTTCGGCCAATTTATCGAAAGACGGCGGCGTACGGACATTTCGGACGCGAAGAAAAGGAATTTACGTGGGAGAAGCTCAATCTGGTGAAGATGCTGCAAAGCACGGTGAAGTGATCGCGAGTTGCCGATCGCCGATTTGTCCTCAACATCGCAGCTGGGTATCCGAGACTGGAAACTTAAATCTCAAAACTTGAAACTGGATTTCTATGGACGAGAAGAAAGGACTATTTAAGGTAGCAGATCTTTCGCACGCAAAAGCGGGTAAGCTGCGCATCGAATGGGCAGAATCGCGCATGCCGGTGCTCATGGCTCTTAAAGAAAAACATCGAAAAACAAAGCCGCTCAAAGGCTTCAAGATTGCCGGCTGTCTTCACGTCACGAAGGAGACCGCGGTTCTCGTCAAGACCTTCGTCGAGGCAGGAGCAGAGGTAAGCTGGAGCGGCTGCAATCCTCTCTCAACACAAGATGATGTCGCTGCTGCCCTGGCCGCCGATGGCATTTCCATTTTTGCCTGGCATGGGATGAATGTCGACGAGTTTTACTGGTGCATCGAGGAGACGCTCAGGTTCAAGCCCAATCTCACGCTCGATGACGGAGCTGATCTGATCTTCACAATTCACAACAAGCGCCCTGAGCTCATACCGAATGTCATTGGCGGGACCGAGGAGACGACAACCGGTGTCAATCGACTGCGCGCAATGGCGAAGGACGGCGCTCTGAAGTATCCGATCATCGCCGTGAACGATGCGGAGACAAAATGGGACTTTGACAACGTGTACGGCACCGGCCAATCAACCCTTGACGGGATTCTCCGCTCGACCAGCGTGCTGTATGCCGGCAAAAATCTCGTCGTAGCAGGCTTTGGCCACTGCGGACGCGGTGTCGCCATGCGCGCGAAAGGACTCGGCGCAAATGTTATCATCACCGAAGTGAAGCCGACAGCAGCATTGAAGGCGATGCTGGAGGGCTACCGCGTCATGAAGATGGATGAGGCTGCAAAGATCGGCGATATCTTCGTCACTGCCACCGGAGTGAAGGACGTGATCGTTGAGCGCCACTTCAAGATGATGAAAGATGGTGCCATCGTCTGCAATACCGGCCACTACGACTGCGAAGTGAATGTCCGGGATCTCGACAGGCTCAAGAAAAGCGTTCGCGAAGTGCGAGCGGACAACGAAGAGTACGCCCTGAAGGACGGCCGACGCATCTACCTGCTGGCAAAGGGGCGATTGGTGAATCTCGCAGCCGCCGAGGGTCACCCCTCCGAAGTGATGGATATGTCCTTCGCTAATCAGTTTATGTCCCAGCTTCGACTCGCGGAGTTATACAAGAAAGGCAAGAGGCTGGAGAACAAGGTGTACGATATCACGGCCGAGCAGGACCAGGAAATCGCAGCGGTCAAGCTCGGGACAATGGGGATCAAGGTTGATAAGCTCACACCGGAGCAGGTTAAGTATCTGACCGATTATTCAGCCGGAACATAGGCAGGTTCCTGAGCTCTGCCGCAAAAAAGCATGGCGGCCAAGCCCCAGGACTTCGGGAACCTCTTCGCTTGAAAGGCATCTTGCGGAAGCGGGGTGCCTTTTCTATTGCATTGCGTCAGCCTAACGTATAGGGACAAAGAGGGTCAACGCGCCCACACAGTTCCTTGACCATCTCATTAGCACCAACCAGCCTTGATATCTCCGCGATTCTTCGCTAGCACTCACTCGGCCAGCCACCGCCTTCTTCGCCTTCAGATTGGGTTTCTCATTCCTCAGAGCTCTTTCCGACAAATCCTATAAGCCCAACTTGCAAAGCTCACTTTCCATTGAAAAACGGCAATTTCAGCGTGGCACACTTTATGAGTTAATGCTCATATAGTCAAAAACAAAACTCACAGAGGGCGCCAAATGGACCGATCACGTAACGACTTGCAGGCTGACATTCTCGCAGCTCTTGCGCATCCAAACAGGATACGCATCCTTGAGGCTCTGCAAAGAGGAGCCTCGTGCAATTGTGAGCTTGCTCCTGAGCTTGCGCTCGAACAATCGAACCTCTCCCGACACCTCAAAATCCTCGTGCAAGCGGGTGTCCTCGTTTCGTGGAAGGAAGGACTGCGGGTGAACGTTAAGGTGGCGGATGCGCGAGTTTTCAAGATCCTCGACCTCGCCTCGGCACTCGCCAAACAAAGCATCGAAACGCGCGCCGAAGCGCTCGAAGAGGCCTGAGCGCGACCAAACTCGTGAAATCAGAGAAAGGAAAGACTATGACAATCAAGGTGCTTGGTCCGGGGTGTATGAACTGCAGAACGCTTGAACGACGTACCCAAGAAGCACTTACTGAGCTGAATCTCCAAGCAGATGTCCTTAAGGTGGAGGACCTTGACGGGATCGTTTCATACGGTATCCTCCGCACTCCAGGCTTGGTCATCGACGAGAAAGTGGTATTTCAAGGAGGTGTCCCGCCAGTGTCCAAGATCAAAGAGCTCATCGTGAAGGCGAAAGAAGGGCAAATGCCATGAAGGAATGGATGAAGTTCTCGATCCTCGCAGCCGTCTTCCTTCTCTTCTATTTTGCTCCTGTCAGTGGTGCTGCTGTTGTCGCGTCACTCGCTGCCGGCCTCGCCCTGCTACAAGAGTATGCCCGTCTGCACGTGCTCACCTGTCTTGTGCCCGCCTTCTTCATTGCTGGCTCCATCGCCGTCTACGTCAAGAAGGACGCTGTCCTCAAGCTCCTGGGGCCTACGGCCAAGAAGATGATCGCCTATCCGGTGGCGACCGTGTCGGGAGGAATCTTAGCCGTTTGTTCCTGTACCATCCTGCCGCTCTTTACTGGCATCTACAAACGCGGCGCAGGCATCGGTCCTGCTGCCGCATTTCTCTTTACGGGTCCGGCCATCAATGTGACCGCTATTCTCTTGACGGGCAGCGTGCTCGGCTTGGATTTTGCCATCGGCCGTCTGGTTGCTGCAATGGTCATTTCCGTCGTTGCCGGACTTTTTCTCGCATTTATCTTCCGCGAGCACGATCAAAAGAATAGCAATGCGGATTTTGCCGCAGGGATGGAGAGCGATATCCCCTACTCGAATGCAGCGATCTCCCTCTTTTTGATCC
>CAZTKU010000216.1:0-4710 GCA_964614245.1 uncultured Ignavibacteriaceae bacterium | reverse complement strand
TCGCCCCCGAAAGCCGCGAACGCTCACGCCCTCCGTGCGGAGCAGATAGACAGGAACGACCTTTCCATCAGCTGGCTGCTCGTGAAGGACTTTCAGACTTCCTGCAGAGAGATTCCGCGATCTCAAAGAGTCCGAACAGGATTCCTGTGCTGAGCAGATCCCCAATGACCGTGTTTCGAAAGAAGGGAACCCCAGCGAGGTAGCAAGCTGCCAGACCTCCGATGGTCTTGGGATAGATCGAATTCTGCACCACCCATACCCCAAAATTCGTCAGGATGAAGAAAATGATCGAGCTGGCCAGGCTTGCTGCGGCGAGGTACACAGGTTTCTTGTTTCTCCGTAACAAGAGACCGATCAGCGCAATCAGGAGAAAACTCCCGTAAGTGAACGGCATGACACTGTGGAAACCGATGAAGATATCGCTCACGAGCAGTGCGATGAGCGGAATGGCAAATGCAAAGCGCTTGTCAAGATACGCTGCGCCGACAAGCGCCATGCCGGCAAGCGCAGTAATGTTAGGAGGGTGAGGAAGCAGACGTGTGATCGCCGCTCCAAGGATCAGGACAGAAGCAAGTACCGTGAATCTCATTTGACAATTTCCTCCGAGAAAGATGACATATGTTCCTGCAGCATGAAGACCCCAGAGCCTTCAGAGCATCATGTTGTGTCAGAATGCACTGTCAAGCGCGTATCTGACGCTCAAGTAGAACCCCCTCCCACGCGTACTGAAGCCGTTGATTTCTGAATACTTCACATCGAAGAGGTTTTCCACCCGCGCGTTGATCGAGAACGAGTCGCTCAAAACGAGTTTTTGTGAAATATCCACGAGTGTGTACTCATCGACGGGGATTGCCCCCAGAGCGCCGAACGGACCCCGCTTCGAGTCATAGTAGACGTCGGTTCGTTTTCCGACGTAGCGGACATCGAGCTTGAGCGTAAGATTCTCGATCGGCGCGAATGTCATGCTCACATTCGCGGTATTCGGGCGCCGTACCAATTCTGAGGATTGCACATCGGTTGAGAGGAAGGCTCCGTTACTGTAGATCTGGACGTGATGTCCGCCTGTATGTGCCGTCTTGATCTCGGATGGACTGTAGCTCAGCTTTCCGCTCACGAGGCTGAAATTACCAGACAGCGAGAGCCGACCACTGATCTGTGAAGACAAGCTGATTTCGATTCCGTTCGTCGTCTGCCGCCCGACGTTCAGATAGGTGTCTCCGCGGAAGTCATTCCTGAGCCAATCGTTCCCGAGCGTATCAATGCCGATGTTCCTATCCCACAAGTACACATACTCGATAGAGTTCTCCACGATCGTGTGGAAGTAGCTCACCGAAAAGCTCATCGTGCCGGCTGATTGCTTGAAGCCAATCTCGTAGGATGCCGACTTTTCCGGCTGCAGATCGCTATTTCCTCTTGTCATACCGGTGGTCAAATCCCTCTCCGGCGCGAACAACTGGTAGAGGGACGGGGCATTGAATCCCGTCGAGTACGACGCATACACGAGCGCTCCCCCGTTGACCTTCAGGGACGGGTTTATTTCATATGTCGTGTATGTTCCAAACGCACTGTGATTATTCATCCGAGCGCCCACGCCGAGGGAAAACTTGTTGAGGGTCTCGCGAATGAGAGCGCCGCTGAGATCGATATGCGCAAAAGCATCAGTCGTGCTCGTATGGAGATGCAGCGTATCCAGATCGCTCTGGGACTCGAACGCGCCGAACATACTTCCGGAGTAGAAATAGGAATTCGAGCTCATCCGTTCCTCGTACAACCCCGCTCCGACGACTCCTCGAACTCCGGACAGTCTGAAATCGCTCTGGATTTCATTGGTGAGAGTTGCTCCTTTCCACTCTCCCCGGAAAAAGGTGTGATCCGTCGTTCCGCGTGAATCGACGACCGAGGAATCATCAACGGCCAAGCGGCTCATCTCAGAGTATCCACCGACGACCCTGAGGTCGAGCGCGTCGGAGAACTTGTAGGCGACCCCGTAGGTAAGCAGATTCCGACGAAAGTTGAGCGTGTAGTTATCGTCGTCGATGTACGCGGTCTTGTCCAGATCGCATGTCTGATGGGTGTTCTTGAATGAAGCGTACAGATCAACCTTGTCATTTTGGAAACCAACCTTCCCCCAGAGATCTCGCTTCTTGAAGCCGTCCCGATCTCGATTCTTGTACGCCTGCAGGTTCGTGACAGTGTCCACTGTCGCATCGAGACCCCTCACGGTGGAATTGCTGACTTCCCCGCTCGTGTACAACCCGACGGGTGAGGTGTAATTGACAGAGAGATTCTGTGAGAACGCTGAAGTCCCCCTTCCGAACACCCCTCCCCTCATCTCTGCGTCTGCATGAAGACCTGGCAATCCCCTTTTTTGCGTGATGATGTTCACAACCCCTCCGATTGCAGACGAGCCGTACAGGGTACTGTGCGATCCTCGCACGATCTCGACCCGGTCAAGTCCGGAGAAAGACAGCTCGGAGAGATCCAAAGCACTGTTCACTGCAGACGGATCCGTCACTCGGATATCGTCAATGAGAATGGTGGTCTGATTGTTTGATGCCCCTCTCATGAAGATGCTTTGGATCATCCCGGGATTCTGGCCGATCCCCACTAGATAAATCCCTTCGTGCTGCGCAAGAACCTCGCCAACACTCTGGAAGATCGACGCCCGAACCTGATCTCGCAGGACAACTGTGACCCCTCTCCCAACATCGCTCGGATTCTTATCGAACCGCGTCGCCGTGACGAGGACTTCGGGCAGGTGATACGTTCGGACCGTATCCGGTCGTTCGCCACGACCGTTGTCAGATCGATTCAGCATAGAGACGGGGCTCAACCGTTGTTGAGCCGTTGCCGTTACGGCGAGCGCTGCGAGAAGGAAACAAATCTTGTTCATCGGCGTTCCTCTTGGATGATCGTTCGTGGTTACATCCTTCATCATTCACTATCTTTCATTGGTCATTCCATGTACAACAGCTGATAGTCCAAATGCCCCAAAACAAAAAAGCCCCGACCTTCTGCGGAAGATCGGGGCTGCAAATTCTCGACAAGTCGAGTTTCTGAACTCGTGGATCTGCACCCTCCCGCGAAGGTCTGCCGCCGGCTTGGACCGGACGGCGCCCGTCGGCTGGTGGCACATGCTGCGCCGACGAGGTTATTCGTTTTGGCAGGTCTCCTGGCTTTTCCGATCCCTGAGTCACCTTCCCATCCTGGTTCTCTCAGGACAGTGGCTTTTCTCATCAGAGACTGTTCCGCCGAAGGCGGAACCGGAACTACAGTTGCGGGGCAGCTTCCGCTTTTTCGCCCGCCAGAGGCCGGCGAATCACGGAATTCCCTTTTCATCCCGTTTCGACTGCAAGTCGAGACGGGACACCAAAACGGCTGTGTGAAAGAACGATCAGATCAAAGAACTAGCGTCAAGATAGAAAACTTGTCAGCAAGAGTCAAGAAACAACGGTGGGACAAACATTCCTGTTTGTCCACATGCGGTCAGACAGGAAGCTCTGACCTCCTACCTCGTGCTGGTGGGATAAACATTCTTGTTTGTCCACTTGCTACCATCATACATCATTGGTCTTGCAGTACCACCCGTGGTATTCCCACGGGTCACCCGTGAGGCCCTGCTTGACCGAATTGTTCAACATATAGTTGATCTTCTCGTGGAGCTCACGCTCATCACGCACAATACGATCGTACGACTCGTGTTGCCAGACCTGCCCAGCAGATCGCCTGAGGCGATTGACTTGGCGCGCCGAGACCCCTTTGATTCCCTTCATTATTCGGCTTAGGACGTGCCCATCGTTCGGCGTCAGCAAAACATGGACGTGATCAGGCATAACCACAGCCGAAATCAAATCGTAGTACTTGCCGTGCCCCCGTCTGAGTTGTTCCAGAGTAATCTTCTGCTCGTCGACACTCAGTTTTCCTGATCTAGTTCGAAAGGTAACGAAATACGTGGCTCCATCGATTGTCCAATGTGGAAGGTGTCTCCTCGTTATGTGGATCAGATCGTCTTGCATCGCGTCCTGACGGTCCCCATAAATCACAATGCTCCCCGGCGGGACAAACATTCTTGTTTGTCCACATGCGGTCAGACAAGAATGTCTGACTTCCCGGGTGGGACAAACATTCCTGTTTGTCCACATGCGGTCAGACAAGAATGTCTGACCTGCCACTTTGGTTCAATATCCAACAGCCGCTCCGTAACCCCGCGGGTCGGTCGAACCATACAACATTCCTCTGGCTCGGTCAATGATGATCCCCTCCACGCGTCCCTGCGTCCCGTTGCGTTGGCGCAGAGTGTAGCCGCGCTGCTCCAAATTCAAGATCACGTCCTTGACAAGGCCTCGTTTTTCATAGTAGAGTGTATCGGGAAACCATTGATGGTGTATGCGCGGCGCGTCGATTGCCTCGGCAATATTCATGCCGTGGTCGACAACATTGAGGAGCACCTGCAGGACCGTCGTGATGATCGTCGATCCCCCGGGACTGCCGATCACCATAAACGGCTGGCCGCTCTTCAATACAATTGTGGGAGTCATCGAGCTCAACATTCGTTTGTACGGCTCGACCCCATTTGCCATGCTTCCAATGAGACCATAGAGGTTCGCCGCTCCTGGCTTTGCAGAAAAATCATCCATCTCGTTGTTAAGGAAAAAACCCGCTCCTTCAACAACGATCTTGTTTCCGTACCAACCGTTGATCGTCGTTGTC